>NZ_JBVASZ010000018.1:0-106186 GCF_057814255.1 Paenibacillus sp. F024 | reverse complement strand
TTATCGCCGGCTTACCCGGTGAAAACGTCCTGAAGACGATCCCCGGTATCGGCCCGATCTACAGCGCTGGTATTATCGCCGAAATCGGTGACATCCATCGCTTTGACGATCAAGCCGCTCTGGCGAAATACGCTGGGCTTACTTGGCGAAAGAATCAGTCTGGCAAGTTTGAAGCCGAAGAAACGTCCCGTATTAAATCCGGCAACCGGTTTCTGCGTTATTACCTGGTTGAAGCTGCCAACTTGGTAAAGAACCGCGACGCAGAATTCGGAGAGTACTACCGGAAAAAATACAACGAAGTCACGAAGCACCAACACAAACGCGCCCTCGTCTTAACCGCAAGAAAACTTGTGCGTCTGGTCGATGTGCTGCTACGCAACGACCAAGTCTACACGCCGCGGAGGAAGGTGACTAACGCCTAAAGCTTCTCACCTACTTTCTGCGAAGCCCATTGGGAATTCCCAGTAAAATCGAGGTATATCCTGGAAAAAACGCTCGATTTTACTCAGGGTTTATTTCGTGATGCCATTTTTCCTGACTCAAAGCGATTTTCCATCAAAAGAATTTCCAATTACCGCGAATCAGGGACTTGACATCTTACCGCTGGACTTGGGCGAAAGATCTTCGGGGTCTTTTCGTTTCTGTCTTAAAGTGAAGATCATCATGATTACCAGACTAATTACAATCACAACTACACTCGTCCATTGTCCTGCTGTCCAATTAAAAAGATATCTAGGAGAGTCACCTCTTAAAAACTCCAGCATAAACCTTCCGATCGCATACAAGATGTTATAAGATAAGAACAAAAACCCTTTAGGCCATGTTTTATTTTTCATGATCAATAAAATCGCAAATACAATGAAATCCCACTGACCTTCCCATATCTCGGCTGGCCAAAGTGGTTGCGGACCGTATTCGGCATATGCCATTGTGCCTTCCGGATAAACGATGCCAAAACTTGAGCCTGTAGGTGATCCATACGCATCTCCATTTAAAAAGCAAGCGATACGACCGATAGCCTGGCCAAATATAATAGCTGGCGCCATCGTGTCCGCCAGCTCCCAAAATGAAATCCGAGCCACTCGGGCGTAAATCGCCGCAGCGATAAATCCACCTACTAGCGCTCCTTGAATGGCAATACCTCCGTTCCAAATAGCAGGTATCTCCACTAAATGTTTGGAGTAATAGTCCCATTGGAAGAAGAACACATGCCAAATTCTTGCAACCAAGATTGCTCCGATTAGTACATAAAACATCATGTTTGGAATATGTTTGCGATATGTTGTCCCTTTTGCTAAATAATACGCCACACCCATGGCCAACATGATGGCTAAAGCAACGACCAATCCATATGATCGAACTTGGAAATCGCCAATCGAAAAAAGAATCACTCTCATCCTATACCCTACCTTGCCCTATAATTGTTTTGCAAATTAGGCGTTCGCCCAAAAAAACAGTCCCTTACCGCATCCGGGTCTAAATCCACCGCAAAGCAGAGCGCTTCAAACCATTCTGTTTGTATAAACGATAATGCATCTTGTTTAATCTGAAAATATTGTCCTGTTCTCTTTGCCCGAATTTTCAGATCGGATTTGGTCAGCAACAGAATTTCCTGGATCAGAAGATAATACCCACGCGGCATCATGTTGATCTTCATCCCTTTCGCTTATTGATGTCTGTTCATGATGTTTCAATCTGTTTAAGAACATGGAAGATATAAATCCCGCTGCCATCATCAACAAATACACGATTTGTTGTCCAGATAACCCTAGTAGAAAAATTGCTTTCGGCTTAAATAACGACACTAGCATCAAGCCTGCACCAAAATAAGTTAAAAACAGAACAACTATGTTTCCCGAACCGACCTTCGACCGTTGTCTCCACAAGTAAATGAGCATGGGAACTGTAATAAACAGCATGTAAACATTGATAGGATGATATTTAAACTGAGGGCTTTCAATCGAAATTCCCCAAGGCAACGAAGTAGCCGAACCGTATTGCCATCCAATCAAACTGTATACGAGGACTGACGTGATGGTTCCAATAGCAAGCAGGTCACCAATAAAAAAAGCCGGAACTTTCAATCGCCGTATACTTATGGTCATGTAAAATACGGCAACCGTAACTCCTATCCATAATCCCGTTGAAGAACCAATCATAGTAATTAATCGATACGGGTTACTCCATAAAATAGACGGCGAGAAAAGCAAGGGGCTGAATTTCCAGACGAAGAATACGATAATAAAACTATTGAAAAGCTTATCAAGAATTGGACGATCATAGAAAGGGGAGTTTTTGATTAGCTTTTGCAGTACATAGTAGCCAACCATTCCTGAAAACCCCATCAGCAGCCAGTCCAATTTAATCATAAAGGGTCCAAATTGCAGTATTTCCGGCATAACCCTTTGCCCCCTAACGAATAAGTCGCTTAAATTTACTTTCCAAATCTCGGGAATCTACAACTCCGATTACCTGATCCACAATGACGCCTTTCCCATTTACAAAAAAGGTTGTTGGAATTGGCCTGATCTGATATCGCCCAGACACTGTTCCTTCCGGATCCAGTAAAACGGGGAAATCAAAACCGTATTCCTCCACAAAAGCTTTTGCTCCATCAATACTGTCGCCGACAGTAACGTTTACTGCATAAATCTCGATCTGTTCATTATATTTTTCATACAGTCTCACCAAATCGGGCGCCTCAATCCTGCATGGGCCGCACCATGATGCCCAAAAGTTAATAACAACGGGTTTGCCATTCAAGTCATCAAAAGAATACGCCTTCCCATCAAGTCCAGTTAGTGAAATCTGCGGGGCTCGATACCCTACTTTGGGCAGTTCTTCCTTATTATTTGGTGATGGCGATTGATAAACAGCCGCAACGGTGAGAACAACAATAGTCGCTAGCACTATCCATTGTTTTTTCATCCTTTTCCTTCTCTCCATTACCATATTCAAAAAGTTATATTTTCCAGCATACTACTTCCTTTTAAAATCCTGTAAATCCACCGAATAACTGAATCAAGAAAATCGTAATTTTTGTCATTTGGTCCGTATACAACAGAATTCCGGTCAATACCATCAAGGCCCCACCAATTTTCATCAAGATGCCTGAATATTTAAGTATCGATTTTAATCGTCCGATAAAGAATGCCATCACGAAAAACGGAATAGCAAAACCAATTGTGTAAGCAACGGTATAGATAATTGCCTGATTCGGATTGGCCACTCCAAGCATAATCACCGCCGACAAAATTGGTCCGACGCAGGGTGTCCAACCCGCCGCATACGTTATCCCGACAAGTACGGAACCAAAATAACCAACTGGCTTGTTCTTGAAAGTAACTCTCGCGTCTTTCATTAAGAACTTGGGTGTAAAAACTCCAAGCATAACCAGACCCATAACAGCGACCATAATACCTCCAAGTTTGCGTATCAGGTCTTGATAATCAGTAAATAAGTTTCCTATGAAACTAACTGAGATACCGAGAGCAATAAAAATAATTGAGAAACCGATCATAAAAAACACCGTATGCATCATCGCTTGCCGGTGGAGCATTCCTTTACCTTCTTGCAAATCTTTTACAGAAATACCTGTAATGTATGATAGATAAGAAGGATACAATGGAAGACAGCAGGGCGAAATAAATGATAAAAGACCTGCGCCAAATACAAGCCAAATGCTTAAATCTGCAGCATTCAAAAAGGTTACCTCCCTTTTCACACTACTGATTGTAGTGTAAATTGTTTTGAAAAGGGCGGGCTTACGAACACCCACCTAAAATAATGCTACTCATAATAAATATAAGAGATAGGGTCAGTAACAACGGTTTAAAGTCAGACATGGGAACATGGATCCGCTGTTTCGGTTCAAGAACTTGCATAATTCGATAATTGATTGCATTTTCTGCAAAGTAAGCAACTGCAGTAGAGTGCTGCATCTTGCCTACTTTTGATAGCTTTAGTAGAACATTGCCTAAATAATACTCCGTCCCCATTTGCTTAATGGCGAATCGGTCGGCAAGCAATTCCTTCCATGTCTTAAAATCACGTACCATCGCCTTCATCGTCGGTATATACCCTAACCCGTCAAGGATCAAAGCTAACAGGAACATTTTCAATGGGTCACGATTCCGGCAGTGGTACCACTCATGAAGCAGAATGGCTTCTACTTCATGATTGGAAAACATGCTCAATACTCCGGTTGAAACAATAATTCGGGGCTGGAAGAATCCTATTGTTAGAGCAATAAACTTCTCATCATTAACAACAATGAACTCTGTCCCCCACTTTTTATACTTATCATTCAGTTGTTTGGTAAGTTTCGTATGTTTCTTGCTATGAAACACCCTGAGCCATTTTTGGGTTAAACGTAATTGCTTGTAAAGACGCCAGATCATTTTCCCAAACGTATATAAAATGATCACGTTGATCAAAAATTTTATGACATTATGGGCTACGGTTTCTTCCTTTAATGCACTTATACAATATTGGAAAAAGTTCCAGGGAAGGCGAACATCCCATAGTTGATGCGCTATATATAGGCCCATTTGTACTAAAATCATAACACCGACGAGTAACAAGGAACCGAAAATGAAATTTATTCGGAATACAGGATTCATAAATCTTTCCTGCTTTTCAGTTGATTTAATTTATCCGATAATTTATTGATCAATTCAGAGTCGGCATCCTCCAACGCATCAATCATGTGTCCCACAACAAGATCACCAAATTCTTGAATGAGGCCATCTGTAACCGCCTTAGTTTGTACGTGCAGAAATTGTTCTTTCGTTTGCACAGGTTCGAAAACTGTCACCCTATTCCTGCCTTTTCCACGTGTATCTTTACTAAGGTGCCCTTTTTCCAGCAATCGATTCATTACGGTCATCACTGTGTTAAACGAAATAGGACTTTCCTGATTTAAAATTGACTGCACATCCTTGATACTCATACCATCGGACAACCACAATATGTTCATAATCTTGGCTTCGAGTGGGCCGAAAAAACGATTTAATCCTTCTTCATTCACATTAAACTTCTTCACATTTGTCATTTTCTCCCCCCCCACACTACAAATTGTAGTCTATTAAATACACTGTGTCAATCGCTCACAAATCGGTCAAAAATGAATCCGGCCTCCCTACATAAGTTCTACATAATCATGCATTATGATTAGTTTGTGATAAATGTTATAGACAAAAGTATTGAGGATAGGGAGGAAGCATTATGAAGATTGGTACACGTTTTAAATTAGTATTCGTTTTTGCAATACTTGCTGTTTTGCTTACAGCCTGCTTTGATTCGAAGGATTCGATGGAAGGAATGGATCACTCGAACATGAATCAATCCGGTATGACCAATACGGATAGCAGCAATCAGTCTAATGTAAATACACAAGATAAAACATCAAAGATGACAACCTTAAAGGGGAAGGAATTTACGCTTACCGCAAAAACAAGCAATTTAGAAATCACTCCTGGAAAAACGTTGCCTGTATGGACATTTAATAACTCTGTGCCAGGCCCCGAATTTCGTGTTAAACAAGGCGACACCGTCAAAATCACATTAAAAAACGATTTGCCTGAACCCACTACGATACATTGGCATGGTTTACCTGTTCCCAACGAAATGGACGGCATTCCGGGTGTAACTCAAAATGCTGTACAACCTGGGAAGTCATTTGTCTATGAATTTAAAGCTACTGTTCCCGGCACTTACTGGTACCATTCTCATCAAGACGGTGCTAATCAAGTGGATAAGGGCCTCTACGGTGCGTTTATTGTTGAAGGAACAGATGAGAAAGTGGATCGGGATTATACGTTAGTTTTAGATGAATGGATGAGCATGGGCGATATGGACATGTCATCAATGGACAATAGCAGCATGAACATGGATATGTCATCGATGGATCATAGCAACATGAATATGGATTCTTCAAAAGACCAGGCATCGAGTGAAAATAACATGGACCATGGAAATATGGGTGATGATGCTCACGGTTCTTCGGCTGAAGGTCATGATATGAGTATGTACGATATATATTCAATCAATGGGAAGTCGGGAGACTCGATTGATAAACTTATAGTGAAAAAGGGCGAAAAAGTTCGCATTCGACTCGTTAACGCTGGATTACTTTCGCATAATATCCATTTACATGGGCACGAATTTAAAGTCGTCTCTACTGACGGACAACCGATCAACAATCCTGCTTCTATCAATGATCAGGTCATTTCGATTGCTCCGGGAGAACGCTACGATCTCGAATTTGAAGCGAACAACCCCGGGCAATGGTATATCGAAGATCACGGAGATGATCCGCGTGTGAAAGGCATGAAGGCCATCATTGCCTACGAAGGCGCAAACGCAGATACAGACAAGCCAAACGAAACTGCCGCGCTGCCAATCCTTGATTTGACACGTTATGGGCAATCATCAAATTCAGTGTTCACATTGGACCAAAAATATGATTTAGAGTACACGATGGATCTGAATACGGATCAACAGAGTGGACAGCAGGTCTATACGATTAATGGAAAAACATATCCCGACACTGAGAAAATCAAAGTCAAAAAGGGAGACCTCGTCAAAGTCCGATTAGTCAATAATTCCAAGACCGACGATCATCCCATGCACCTTCATGGTCATTTCTTCCAAGTTCTTAGCAAGAACGGTAAGCCTATAGAAGGCTCACCCATCGTGAAAGACACACTTAATTTGAAACCAGGAGAAGAATACGAAGTGGCTTTTGTTGCGGATAATCCAGGAGACTGGATGTTCCACTGTCACGAACTTCACCATGCTGCAGCAGGTATGGTTACGCATTTGCAATATACCGACTATAAGAGCGATTTTGTACCTGATCCGAATGCCGGCAATAAGCCTGAATAACCTTAAATGGCCTGATCTTACGCCTTAAATTAGCGTAAAATCAGGCTGTTTTTTGCAGGTTGTTATTTTGTTTTCGCCCAGCTCTCACCACCGTCTTTACTTTCATATACCGAATACCTTTCAGTCACAATTAACAGACGGTTGGCGTCTTTCTTCGAACCTTTGATCCCAAGCGGCATTTCTCCATTCAAATCGACTAGCATTGGCTTCCAAGTTGTTAAGTCGTTCGATCTTTGAAATCTGCTTTCATTCATAGTAATGATTTCCCCGGTTGGCGTAATAAAAATTTGAAATGTCGGCTCATTACCGATCTTCGTCTCTTTTATATTGTTATCCATTATATCGTAACGGTACAGCCCGCTTTCTGTGCCGGCAATAATGGATGAAGATTGACCGGGTGCAATTGCTATAGAATATGCAGCTTGAGGAATAACACCTACCTTCGTCCAGGTATTCCCACCGTTGTTGGATTCATACAGATTGTCTCCTGGACCAGCAAGCATTGTATAAAGATGCTCAGGGTTATTTGTATCCATGGCCAAAAGGTGCGCATCCGGTTCATTTGATTTTTGTTTATTCGGCAGCCCGTCTTCGGCCACATCCCAAGTCTTTCCACCGTCTAATGATCGCTTAACAAAACCATGACCAGAAACTATCATTTTTTCCGGATTTGTTGGATCGATTTCCAGTCCCATTACGTCGTTACTTTGCAAAGGTTGTAATGTGCGTAACCATTTCCCGTTGTTATATTCATAAACACCTGTATGCGTTCCTAACCAGACAGTTGATTCATCTGCAGAATAGCTAAAGACATGAGGATGCGTTGCCGAGCCGGGTTTTAACTCGTCCGCTGAGCTTGTCCTATTTATGATTCCCCAGACAGCCACGCCTAAAATTCCAATCATAACGATCGAAAATACCCACCCTATACTCAAAGAAGATCCTTTTTTCTTACTGGCCATATTTATCTCTTCTCCTTCAGTTACTAATCCAAATTTTTAGGAAGTTGAATATAAACAATAGTTCCATGGTTGCTTTCAATCCATACCGATCCATGGTGGGCTTCGACTATTTTTTTCACGATTGTAAGACCAATACCTCCACCCCCGGATTTTCGATTTCGCGATTTGTCCCCCCGATAAAACCGTTCGAAAACATATGGCAAATCTTTAGGCGAAATACCTGATCCAGTATCACTCACAGTGATAAGAACACTTTCCCCCTTATCCGTCGCTTTTATTTCCACATATCTATTTTCCGGGGTAAATTCCAAAGCATTGCTTAACAGATTAACAAGAACTTGAATAAGACGTTCCTTGTCAACCTGTATGATGATTGAGGGAGCACTTTTGACTATGAGTTGAACATTTTTTTGCATGTAGGCAGCTGATACCACGCTTACTCCATGTTGGATCAACTTACTTATGTCTTCTTGTTTCAAAGATAATCGAAATTGGGAGGATTCTATATGTGTGAGTTGCTCCAAATCAGCAACCAAACGAATTAATCGCTCGATTTCTTCATAACAGGCTTGAATCCGCGACGGTGTCGGTTGCCAAACTCCATCTTGGAATGCTTGCATGTGACTTTTTAACGTTGCAAGCGGAGTACGCAATTCATGTGCAATATCTTGAGTCATTATTTTGCGCAAATGTTCCTGATTTTGCAATTGTTCTGCAAGTTGATTTAATGAGGCTCCCAGATCCGCCAACTCGTCATTTCCTTTAATGTTTGACCTTGATTCTAAATGTCCATGTGTCATTTTTTCCGCAACATGTTTCATTGTGATCAGCGGCGCAGATACTCGTTTCGCTATATATAAGCTAATACCGATGGTCAAAAGAAGCGCTACCAAAAATGTCCAAACGATGGATTGAATCAATGCTTGTTCTAAATGATAAATAAGCTGAGAAAAATCGTGAGTCATTCCCATCGACTGGTTCTGATACATCAAGAAGTGATAATGCGTCTCAAATATAAGACTTATACTAACGAATACGAGTATGGCTGCCACCGTAAAAATAAAAATGAAGGAAAGGCGGGCACGCAATCCGGCTTTTCTCATCTAGTACCACCCATAAAGCGATACCCAACACCGTAAAGGGTAACGATATATTCCGGTTTTTTAGGATCCGGCTCAATTTTTTGACGTAAATTTTTAACATGCTGATCAATGGACCGAACATCCCCCGCATAATCAAAACCATACACTTTTTCCACCAATTCTTCTCTTGTAAAATGTCTTTGAGGATGTCGGGCTAAAACCATCAGCAGTTTATATTCGTTCGGGGTTAACACAATTGGAGCTCCATTTAAATATACCTCATGGCGTAAAACATCGATAATAAGCTCGCCATCGTTAAAAGAGACGCGATCAGCAAGTAAATAACTGTCATCGGAACGTCGAAGGATTGCCCTAACCCTGGCAACCAACTCTCGAACATCAAAAGGCTTAATCAAATAATCATCTGCACCAAGCGAAAGACCTTGTATCCGATTATTTTCTGAAACCTTTGCGGTAAGCATAAGAATGGGAACGGAGCTTTGCTGACGAATTTTTTGGCATACTTCTTCTCCAGGAATATCCGGAAGCATCAAATCCAGTATGACCAAGTCGATTGCCGTTGATTCGATAAACGATAAGGCTTCTATACCCGTTCCCGCCTCAACGACGTTGTACCCCTCCTTTACCAAATAAGAACTAATGACATCGCGGATTTTTTCCTCATCATCGACTATTAAAAACTCTTCATACCCTATCATCCTCGCAATTAATCTACTCTGTAGGATAGCGCCTGTTTTCCTAAGGCTTCCCAACTCTCAATAAATTGTTTCTTATCGACTTTAATTCCTTTTTGATTTTTTCGCGGGTCGTTTATAAACACATGATCATTGTCGTAACCGACCAAGAGCACCGTATGCTCTTGAAACGTCGTCCGGATCGGCCCAAGTGGGGAATCCCACACCATCCATTGCTTTTCAGACGGCTTCGTGTATGAAACGGTTGTCCAAACCAGAACCGGAAAACCGTCAGATACTTGTTGCTCCAGTTCATCAAAGTCTTTTCCGGTAAAATCAATTCCGGTTGGAATATATTTGATAAGTAATTCAAATAATGCCGTGTGATAAATACCGTATCCTTTTTTCTTGCCTGTTATATCTCCTACAAAACCTAAATTCGGGTTTCCCCAATAGCGGATGCTTCCGTCTTTATTATACTCAATAGGCGTAGGATCCTGTTTTAGTTCGGGAAGCAAATCCATTTTACTTTTATCGATGCCGTAAAAATTGAACATCATCGTTAATGTTGCAATTTCACATCCGTTATAAAGTTCGGGTAACTGAAGAACGACAGGTGCGTCAATAAAGGCCGATTCGAGCTTTTCTTTTTTCTGATCAACATTATCACTTTCATTATAATCATCTTTATTTTCAGTTAAGATAGCGACGGATTGTCGCATGTCATCGGGATTAGAACCTATCAAAAACTCCTGATCAGTTATCTTTAAATACAATAACAACGTAAAGAACGCGCTTGTCATAACAAGGCCGATGACTAATATTGTTGCAAATATGTACTTCAGAGTTTTCAACATACTTTCTGCCTCTCCCGTTGTACAACCACTCATAATAAATTTAAAAATTTAATACACTACATATTATAGTATATATTTGGATAATTGTAACTACCTGTTCTCACTTATTTATAAACCAATTTCGGATGCACAATGTATAGCAATCCGTAAACAGCGGCCCCGATCATCATTGCAACGGTAAATCCCATTGTCATGGAAATCATTACGGAAAGAAGGGAACCGGCTACTGTCATCAATCCGTTTATCGCCCAACTTACCGCCGTCTGCCGTTCCGAAACTTGAGTTAAACCATAAGGAAAGGGCATACCCATAAAAAAGCCCAGCGGGAATAACAATATCGCTGCAACTGCTATTCGATAAATCAAAGGCAAATAAAACATTTGCTCATTGTACCAAGTAATTCCCGAATTCACTCCTATCGCAAGAATTGTTATTATCAGTAAAGGGACAAATCGTTTCGTTTGTCCATTGAACCATATCCCGGATAACAAACTCCCGATTCCACCGGCAATCAGTAAAATACCCAGAACCAATACAAAAGACAACGTAGGATGGCCTAACGGTAAAATAAGCCGTTGCACAAGCGTTGTTTCAATGATAATAAAACCGATGGCAATACCTGAAAAATAGGCGGTCCCTCCGTATCCGTTTTTCGTTATTCTAGCAAAGACAAATACGAACAAAAATGTCAGAACTACGATCCAAATAAACGAATAGGGGATTTTTCCTGTTTTGTTATAAAAGAACGGCATATCGTCGCTATTCGCAGCCAAGTTGACTTTCTGATCGGCTAATAACTTACTTAACGAAGAGTATTGATCATTTACATGAGGAATGTGAATCGGAATTTGCTGTATGCTCTCCGTTTCCGATTTTAAACGGTTGGCTAACATTAACGAAATCGGCCGCTTGTTAATGATCAACAGAGGCCGTGTTATCACGCTTCCCCCCATACCCCAAACCTCGTGTCCAAGATGCTGAAACGTACCAATCACTGCAATGTGATCACTTATTCGATTGTTGGTAACCCCTTCGCTTTTAAGGGATTTTTCAACAGCAGTCATAACCTTCGCCAATTCCATTTCGTTATGAAGCAGAAAGGCAAGTCTTCCGCCCGGCTTTAACTTCTTTAGATATTCTCCTACCGCTTCAACTGTAAACATATAGTTTTCTGTTAAGGTCATACCCAAAGCGTTTTCTGACTCCTTTTTTACCAACGATAAGTAAATTAAGTCATACTGATTTTGGGTTTGCCGGATATAGTTACGGCCATCGGATACAATTTCCCTAACGCCAGGCTGTTTAAATACATTGCCTGAAAAAGATGACATTGCCTCAACAGCCCGAAAACTTCCTGGATTGATATCGACTGCCTCAATCTGCTCAAAACCGGCCATTTTTGCAGTCAGGACTTCTTGTCCCCCGCCAGCACCAATAATTAAGACCCGTTCTTTTGTAACATCTTGAAAAGCAAGAAAACTCGTTGTCCATCGCAAATAATCGACCTGCTGCAAATCGCCTGTATATTTCGAAATTGGCGATACTGCTCCGCCATCGATCGTGATATATAACAATTGCCCATCTCCCGCGTCGTATACATCTGTGCGAGAAAATGAATTCCAATCCGAATAAACAATGTGAGTGTCTTTTTCACCTAAAAACAAATTTGCCGGGCTCGTTTGGTAAGCACGAAATGGAAGAAAGTTAGTAAAAGGTTGAACTAAGTTGAAAATCAAGATAGCAAGACCCGTTATATATATATATTTTAATGGGTTTGCAGCGGTTTTGACGCTGCAAACAAAACTAATGAACACTAGCGCCGCTGATATTAGACTGACCATTTCGATCGGACCTAGTACATCCATTAACCATATAGAAAATACCGCACCAATTCCGGCACCGGCTAAATCGAAAAAATATATCGTCCGAATATTTTCACGTTGCCCCTGCATGATTGCGGCAAGCAACGAACCACCCGCGAAAAAAGGTAAAAGTGCTACAGCCGAATAGAACCATATATTCTGATAAGGAAGCACATATATTGTTAAAACTGAAATAATCAACAGGATAGCAAATAGCCCTAACCATTCATTGCGGTTTCTAAAGACGAATCCTGAAGATTTGTAGGCTAAAAACCCGCCAAGACCGATTCCTAATGTTGCCAGGGAAATCGTTAAAAAGACGAAGTTATAATCCAGTATCACCGAAAAAAAACGGGAGAGGAATACTTCATATACTAAAAAAGCAAAAGCCGATGAAAATGTAATCAGCATATCTTTACGATCGCTTCGCTTCAATGACATAGTTCCCCTTCATAAGGTAATCCTGTTAATATTAACAGTTTGGTCAAATCGTGATGACCTTAAAACCAAGCAAGGGGTGATGTTTTTATAATATCTTTCCGGATTAATTAAATGAAAGGAAGATGGTTCTCTGCCCTCACGAATATAGATGTATCATTTGGGAATTATACATCAAGAAGTAACCAACGATATAAGGAGGAGTGTTATTCCATGCCAGTCACAACGCATACTGCACAGCATCACCAATCTTGTATCGACACATGTAATGCCTGCGTACAAGCTTGTGAACATTGCCTAACCGCGTGTTTGAATGAACCGGATGTGCAGGCAAGAATTCAATGCATTCAGTTGCTGCGGGATTGTGCAGATATTTGCTCAATCTCATCTCAATTCATGTCACGTAACAGTCCCTATGCCAAACAAATCTGTAATATCTGCGCAAGCATTTGTGATGCTTGTGCGGCGGAATGTGCGAAGTTTAAAGACGAACACTGCCAACACTGCGCCGAACTTTGCAGAAAATGCGCTGAAGAATGCAGAAAAATGGCAGCTTGACTGAGATAGGGGGACGGTTGTCCCCCTTTCAGTTATCCCTCTTTTTTTATTTGGATTTTTCTCTAATTTTCGAAAATTTGTTTAGATAATTTTTTTTGCTTTCTCTTTTTCCTTAAGATTAGAATAACGACCGTAAGAATTAACATAAACATAAATGTTATACTGGTGCTGAATGGGGATGATGCTGCCTTTTTTTCAATTGAAGGATCTTCCGTATTATCTCGTTTAAGTTCTTTATTATTATTGATTTCCAATTCTTTTGAATATATTTTTTTTCCGTCAAAGTTCAAAACAACGATTAGGAAAGCAGAATCATCGATCTGGATATCAAATTTTTCGTCTTTATCGCTTGTAAAGATTAATTGTTCCGGGATTACAAAACGGTCGATATAAGACTCAAATGCTGAGGGATTTAAAGTAATCTTATTGGTTTGAAAATGTTCAAATCCATAGTCGAACAATTTTACCATATCACCGTAAGCTAATTCTGACGAATCGGCTTTCAAGGTAACGGCAATCCATTCTGAATTCCCTCTCTTGACAGAGGCAACCAACGTGTTTCCGGACTGACTCACATATCCGTTTTTTACACCTGTTGTTCCTTCGTATCGCCATAGTAGTTTGTTATGATTATAGAGTGTTGTTTCCCATCCTTTCCCGATCCACTCCATTTCCTTTGTTCCAACGATGGAACGAAATATCGGGTTTTTCATCGCGTATTGCGTAATAATTGCCATATCATAAGCAGTTGTTTGATGTTTTTCATCAAATAGCCCATGCGGGTTTTGAAAATTTGTGTTCTTAACTCCAACCGTATCCCTGACAAATTGATTCATACGTTCTGCAAATTGGGCTTCACTTCCATCAAAATATTCCGCAATCGCTGTTCCCGCATCATTGCCTGAATTAATAAGCAGTCCTTGGACAAGTTTTAATAATGTAACCTGTTCCCCTTCAAGTAAATAAACTCTCGTACCAATAACATTTCTAGCTGTTTCGCTAACGGTTACAATATCGTCCAAATTGCCCTCTTCTATAGCTATTATCCCTGTTACGATTTTCGTGATACTTGCGGGATACATTAAGCGATTACTTTCTTTTTCATACAATATGGTGCCTGTTGCTCCGTCAATTAAGATAGCAGCTTCGCTGTTGAGCGAAAAATGCTGATCATCTTTCGTTGCATATACCGTATTTTGAAAAACGAATATGAACGAGACGAATAGAAGAAAAAAATGATAGAATGTTTTCACTGAACTTTTCCTTTTCATGAACGGAATTGAAAAAATACACTACTTATTGTAGTGTATTAAAAAGTGCAATGTCAAGATCTTAAGATCCTTGAAATATCCTTTGTAATATTTTGAAAATGCATATCGCTTTAGTTTTTATCTAAGAATTACAGTATAGCAGTACAAAGTTAAAATAACTTCGGACTGCTATACTATTTCCTTGGCATCCATTTACTTTATTTATACAGCGATTATAAGATATAACTAAATTGGATTTTCCTAAAATACCGCTCAGCACCAACCTTATACTGTTCTTTCACTAGTAGTCCCCTCTGAAATATTAAGCTGCTTCAGCAACTTCTCGTAATTTTTCCAGCGATATACGTTCCGCATATCTGGCGTAGGTCTCTTTCTTTTTTCCGTTCTGCTGAAAGTCTGTAATCAATCGGGTGACTGCAGGAATAAGCTGTTCTGCTCTAAGGCCAGGTACTAACAACTGCGCAAGCCGCGCCTTCAAACCTTTGGCATCGCCACCAACATAGAGATCATATCTATCTTTCATTTTCACGATAGCAATGTCTTTTAGTAAAGGCTCGCTCGTACCGAGCGCACAACCTGCATAACCAATCTTCAATGGACTGGGAACTGGATGACCGACAATTGCCTTATCGAGTGTTTCGGCTACATCCAACCCTGCATCCTCTGCTCCTCTGCAAAAATTGCATGCAATTAAACTTTTCGAATAAAAGCCTGCAGGGTGAATCTCCAAGCCTGCTTCCTGCAATTGTTTCTGCACTTCTTGCACACGTTCTTCTTGCAATGCCACATAAAGCTGCTTGAATGTCGTCATTTCAATCTGGGCATCTTCCCCTACGATGGAACCTAGCAATGCAAGCTGGTTAGGCTTAAATATTGTACCACCCACTCCAAACCCAGGTGTTACGGCAAATTTCTGAAAAGCCATTTGATTTTCACTCTCCCTTTTCAATATATATGAAGCTTAGTTCAAACTTAAATTTTCACTCTCTGCAATCTCAATGCATTTAACACTACGGAAACGGAACTGAACGCCATTGCCGCTCCAGCCACCCATGGCGCCAACAAGCCAATTGCCGCAATCGGGATTCCAGCGGAGTTATAAGCAAGAGCCCAGAATAAATTCTGCCTAATGTTCCGCATTGTCTTACGGCTCATAAATATCGCATCAGGTATACTATTTAAATCACCACGCATCAATGTTACATCAGCTGCTTCCATGGCTACATCGGTTCCAGTACCGATCGCCATCCCGATATCCGCCAGTGCCAGGGCTGGAGCGTCGTTGATACCGTCGCCAACCATCGCCACCTTTTTGCCTTGCGACTGTAATTTCTTGACCTCTTCCGCTTTTCCCGCTGGCAACACTTCGGCCAACACATTATCAATACCGACTTGCGATGCAATGGCCCGAGCCGTCCGCTCGTTGTCCCCCGTAATCATGATTACTTCTAGTCCCATCCGCTTGAGGCGATCAACAGCCGTTTTTGAAGTCTCTTTAATCGTATCAGCCACGGCTACTATTCCGGCATATTGTTGATCGATCGCAATAAGCATCGCTGTTTTCCCTTCCTGCTCTAACTTCGACATCTGATCGAACGCCTGCTCCGCAGTTACGCCATACTTGGCCATTAAACGGCGGGTACCGGCCAAGATCACCTTTCCTTCTACAACAGCGCGGATGCCGTATCCCGGGACGGCTTCAAACTCGCTAGCTTCGGGAAGTTCCAGACCTCTCCCCTTAACACCTGACACGATCGCCTCCGCAAGCGGGTGTTCCGAACTCTTCTCAGCTGCACCGACTAGGCGCAGGAAATCCGATTCCTCCATATTATCGACCCATACATCGGTCAATTCCGGCTCACCTTTTGTAATCGTGCCGGTTTTGTCCAAGATGATCGCCTCGATTTTATGCGTCGATTCCAAATGTTCTCCGCCTTTGAACAGAACGCCCATCTCTGCTGCACGACCGGAGCCCGCCATAATTGAGGTTGGCGTTGCAAGACCTAGCGCACACGGACAAGCGATAACAAGGATAGCTATCGATTTTTCCAATGCACTGGCAAAATCGCCTGGTGTTACAATGAAGTACCAAACCCCAAAGGCTAAAACCGCAATGGCGACTACAATCGGTACAAAGATGCCGGAGATGCGATCCGCTACCCGTTGGATCGGCGCTTTCGAACCTTGTGCTTCTTCCACAACTTTAATTATTTGAGCCAGCGCTGTTTCCTTACCGACTTTTGTTGCCTTTACTCTCAATCTTCCGTTCTTGTTAACGGTCGCTCCAATGACAAAGTCGCCTACGTTTTTCTCTACGGGAATACTCTCTCCGGTTAACATCGATTCATCTACGGATGACGTTCCCTCGACCACTTCTCCATCTACGGGAACTTTCTCACCCGGCTTCACAAGTACGATATCTCCGGTCACTACTTCTTCAACCGGAATGGTCAGTTCCTGTCCATCGCGCACGACTAGCGCGGTTTTGGCTTGTAAGCCCATAAGTTTTTTGATCGCTTCGGACGTTCGTCCCTTCGCCTGAGATTCGAATAGTTTTCCGAGAACAACCAATGTAATCAATACGGCGCTTGTCTCAAAATACAGATCCGGTCCATGATGTGCAGCATCCGCAGATGATGCCCACACAATCGATAAATACAAACTATAGAAATAGGCTGCAGACGTTCCTAGTGCAATAAGCACATCCATATTGGCGCTTTTGTTACGTAAAGCCTTAAAGGCACCCACATAAAACTGCTTTCCGATATAAAACTGGACTGGGGTGGCAAGTGCCAATTGGAACCACGGATTCATAAATAATTCAGGCATCCAGATCCACGATGTGAATGAAAAGTGGCTAACCATCGACCACAACAACGGCAAACTTAATAGGACTGAAATGAATAGCTTACGCTTTTGATGTATTATCTCTTGATGCCGATGTTCCTCCAAATTACTTTGAGCTTGTTTTGGCATTGCTTTATAACCTAGTTTTTCTACTTGGTTCTGCATATCGGCGACAGTAACTTCCGTCGGGCTATATTCCACATGAGCTGTTTCCATCGCAAAGTTGACAGTTGCATTCGTAACACCCGGCAGCTTGTTAAGCGATTTTTCAATCTTGTTTGCACAGGCTGCGCACGTCATACCACTAAGCTGCAGGTCGATTGTTTCCTTTGCCGTCCCGTACCCCAGTTTTTGTATGCTTTGTTCCATTTTTGAAAGATCCATTACTGTAGGATCGTACGTTATCGTCGCCCGCTCCATCGCGAAATTAACATTGGCCTCTTTAACCCCTTCCAACTTATTCAAGCCTTTTTCAATACGATTCGCACACGCGGCGCAGGTCATACCAGTAATTTGCAGGGAACTTTGCTTCAATTCGATTTGATTGGATTCCATCTGTAGTCACCTTTTCATGTACCCATGGGGGGTATAATTTTGAGTAAAAAAATGATGGAAAATAGTCACTCGATGCGAGTGACTACTTCGTTAAATTTCAAACCACATCATAGCCTTGCTCTTCAATTTCATGTTTGATTTTCTCAAGATTAACGTTATTTTCATCATACTGAACCTGAACTGTACCATTTTTTAGATCAACTTTTGCGGTTACCCCAATATTTCGCAGTGCTCCTTCAATAGAATTTACACAATGATTGCAAGACATGCCTTCCACTTTCAATGTTTGATTTTGCATGTTACGGGTCTCCTTTATTTGAAATTTACTTCATTAAAGTATTCATTGTTTTCAATAGTTCTTCAATAACCTCGACTTCACCATCTTGTATTCGTTCCACAACACAGCTTTTTAAATGTTCGGCCAATAACAGTTTTCCTACGCCGTTCAGAGCGGATTGAACCGCGGCAATTTGATTCAAAACATCATCACAATAAGTATCCTTTTCGATTAACCCTTTTATACCTCGGACCTGTCCTTCAATCCGATTTAATCGAGCTGTTAGTGCAGCTTTCGTTTTACTGGAATGATGACTTTTCCGTTCATCTAAACTCGAACAACAATGTTCTTGAACATCTGTAACCCCAGTTTGTATGATTTCCACTAAATTGCACCTCCTTGTATTTATAGTATACCCCCCTATGGTAATTGTCAATCATTATTATCCGCAAATTCGGGTGTTTGCGCTGAAGCAATTTTCTAATAACGATATAGACAGTAAATCCGGATACCGCAATAATCAAAGCCATTCCAATAAACATGACGATTCACATTCCGAACATACCATCCATCATCCAGTTCATTAATCCGTCCCTTATGTCACTATTTTTTCGAACAGTAGTTTTTTTTTTAAGTCCATTTTTCTCATACCAAAAACACTAAATTTCAATGAAAAATGACACATACCCGGAGGCAGTGTCTAGACGTACCTTATAGCTAATGATATTTTCAGACCAGAGGCGTTAATCACAACGTCCTTTGGATATCGCGGATTAACGGCTTTTTTCCACGCAGGCTATAAGCCGCTTCTCGATATCTGAAGCGATAGCCATCAGTTCATCGTTCTCTACAAGTCCGATTAAAGCCGTAGGCTTCGGCAAGCCGATCCGGGTACTCCCGCTCTCTTCATAAACGGCAAGCTTACATGGGAGGAAATAACCAACCAAAGCATTTTCTGAAAGCACACGTTTGGCTTCATTTGGATTGCATACTTCAAGAATATGATAAGTATTGTCAAAATCAACACCTTTCTCATGAAGTTTTTCCTGCATATCTAATTGCCAGAGGACACCGAATTTTTCTTCCTTTAGGTTTTCAGTAAGGGCTGAAATTGCTTCTTTAGGCGTTTTTGCTGTCTTAACAGTGTAATGGAACATGACTTTTCCTCTTTTCCCTGTTCAACTCGCCCGCGATGAAGACAATCGCAAGTAAGTCCTTTTATTTAACATCTAATGACCCATAGCCGGCATTTCCGACATGCCGTTTTTAGAATTTCCCTCATGTTGCCCATGTCCTTCGCCTGTGGAAGAAATGATCTCCAGCATATCGTCAATTTCTCCTTGTGCAGCCCTATTCAACGATTGTTCATCGCCGACTAACCAAGAATGGTTATACGGCCCTTCCGTTGGAGATTTCTTATATTTGGGTTGAACCGTCATCATGTAATCCATGACAGTGTCCGGCATCTTCTCCTTATCAGTCCAAAGAATAGGAGCATGTTTGCCCAGATGTGAGAAAGGCGCTGCTGCGAGAGCCAATGATGCTGTATTCAGACTAATAAACGAAAAGTTATGTCCCGGTGAAGTGATTCCCCATCCAAATCCGGTCTCGGGGTCTTTATATTTAGCAAATGCAACGGCATTTTCATAAGGGTCGTTTCCAGAGATCCGAACGACCTTTCCGTACTGTCCTAATTGTTTTTCAACATTTTCGGATATAATGCTCTTTGGTCCCAATAAATAAATAGATGCCTTTCCATTTCTAAGCTTTAATGCTTCTATTGTATCCGTTGGAATCTCATCCTTTGTTACATACAGTAGCGGCTCAGGCATGTGTGCAATCCAGTTAATTGCTGGCAGTGAATATTCTTGGCTATCCAGAGAGCCTATAATTACAGATTGTGGATAGCCCTGTGAAATTCTTGCATAATAATCATCTACTGTTTTAGCGATAGCTGCGGGACCTTCACCCTTAATCCAATCTGTTTTAAAGCCCATTCCTTTGATTTCCTGCTCAACATTTTGATCCAGATTTCCGACCAAAATAACTTGTGTTCCGTTATTCAAAGTCGATCCTACAGGATTGAGCCTTTTTAATTCATTTTTCGTAATCTCTGGCACATTATTCTTATTCACAAATAATACGGGGCCATTATTCGGATGATGAATTAAATCTGCACTTACTAGTGCGGATTGCCAATCTTCTGGGTTGGCCAGAATAACACCACCGGGCTGGTTCTTTTCGTTTGTCGCCATCCAAACCGTTTTGGACACCAATACGGCCGTTTGAAAAGGATCACTGTTGTTAATACGTGTTGTATTTTTAGAAGCGATCCAAGGAGGCTCTGACGCTTTGTTTTTCTGTTGATCGACGTTTACTTGACCTTTTTGTGTTTGTTGGCCTTGTGTAGCTCCCGGTGTGCATGCAGTTAATGTCAATATTACTGCGAAGAAAAGGATATTGATCTTTAAACGCTTATTCATGCGAAATCCTCCATCTTGGATTTTCATCTGTAACTTTTAGATGTACTTCAAACTTCTGCCTTTGCGGCTTCCCGTATATTATTTCCAAACGGCTGAAAGTCTTATCCATTTGTTTCTGGGGAATTTACGCCCCAATTAGTCTTGATTTACAAGTAAAGCTACTGTATGAGGTCACGAACAATCGGTTACAGCGTAAAATGTCTACTTTGCGTACGATAAATCAAACTTGCCATTTGATTTATACATCTTTCCATACTTTGTTGAATTCAGGTTTCGTATCATATTTTGGGCACATGCCGTGTTCATGTTATGCTATCTAGCATAGACTGTTATACGTGATGCAAACATCACGAATTCGCCCCTAAGGGAGGTATGCAATAACTTCACCTATTACACAATGCGGTGCCTACACCCTCAATCATGAAGATTGTTGCCGACAAAAAAGGTGGATTGGCATTTAAAAATGAAACTTTATCTTGAGCAACAAAAAACTAATTACTCGAAACAGGAGAAGAAATTTTCAAAACTTGCCGGGGAAAGAGCGCACGTGCCTAGTAACGACACCGTTGCATAATGTATGATAAGCATGATGGAGAGATCCGTGTATAGCGAGGTTTGCGAAGACTTTGAACGAGAACTGAACTCCCAAAAAGTTGACCATTTATCTGTGCCTATATAGGAATGTGTTACCCCTAGCCGTTGGCCAGGGGTTATTCTACATTGGTATGTTGTTCCTAATTATTTGCTTCTTCCATCTATCTCGATCTTTATAGAATGATTCAGTTGAAAAATCTCTTATTTCGTATTTCCTTGGTAACTGCATTGTTATTTATATATAAAGCATAGAAAAAAGCAACCTAGATAAGAGTTGCTTTCGATTATATTATGTTTCTATATTAATTTATTATAGTCTTGTGCTCCATAAAAGAAGCGTAAAATAACTACCTTTTCTGCGGCTTCGTCCACTTTATAGACAAGAATATAATTCTTTATAACCGCCTTTCGATAACCTTCCTTCTCCAATCGATTATCTTGACACTTAGGATACATTACAGGGTTATTTCTTAGATGAGCATAACACTTATCAACCTCGTCAAGGAAATCAGAAGCAGCTGTTGGATTTGCCAGCTGAACTGCAATGTATGAAACAATATTATCTAAATCCTGATGAGCAAGTTCTGTGACAATCAATCTATACATCGTATTTTTCTCTTATGCTTTTTAATGAAGATTCGCCATCAAGAACTTTTTCTTCCGCCAATTGTTTTTCAGCTGCATTCAGCTTTTCGTAGACATCAAGCATAAACATCTTTTCCTCATACGTTTTCATGCTCATGAGAACCATGTCTCCATATCCGTTCTTGGTAATAAAAATAGGCTCATCAGATTCTTGACACATTTGAGAAATTTCACTCGTATTTTTCAAATCGCGAATTGGGATTATTTTAGGCATAACATCCAGCTCCTTTTCGTGGCCTTATTGTACCATAAATATCCCCTACATTCAATGATCTTACTAATCATCTTATTAATCATCCCTACTATCTGTCACCATCTTTATAAAATAGTAAGCGGATGGATCTAATGGCGACCAACCGCTTACTGCTGTTTTGTTATCCCTCCCCGGGCTTTGTCGTCATTAGGCGATACAGTTTCGTATTCCGCGGGAATTTGTCGGTAAATGGAACAAGGGAACTGCCTACCTTCATAAGTCCATTTCCGGCGTCTACATTCGTGATGTATGAGAGTTGCAGGTCTGAAATATTAAGCAACTCGGCAAGCTCCATCCGATCGGTGCTGGCCTGATTCAACATGACGATAAATTCACTATTTGCTAACATGGTACGTGCCGTATGGCTTTGCAGCAAATCGTCCACGTTTTGCGTAATTCCCGTACAAAAGGCGCCATACTTTCGGACACGCTTCCAAAGCGTGAAAAGAAAGTTGGCGCTATATTCATGCTGGAACAACAGATAAATCTCGTCGATAATGATAAACGTATTTTTTCCCTTTGCCCGGTTTTGTGTAATCCGATTCAGGATACTATCCAGTACGACTAACATGCCAATCGGGAGCAGCTGCTTTCCCAAGTCAAGAATATCATAGCAAATGAGCCGGTTATAGACATTAACATTAGTAGGCTTTGCGAACGTATTCAGACTGCCGGAAGTAAACAACTCAATCGCCAGAGCAATGTCTTGCGCTTCTGGTTCAGATTGCTTGAGCAGTTCAGCGTGAAAATGTTGCAAAGTAGGCGGGTCGCCTTTGAAATTGCTTTGCAAATAAGTTCGATACACTTTTGCGGTGCAGCGGTCGATCAACGACTTCTCCTTTGCGCCAAGGGGATAGCCGCCCATCAGTTGTTCGCACAGCGACAGAACAAACTCCGACTTGAGGATGATTGGATTGGCCCCGTCGCCGTACTGCCGATTGATATCCATGGCATTAATATGATTCGGCGAGGTTGCGGAAATATGGACCGTTTCGCCGCCCAGTGCTTCCACCAGCGCAGAATATTCACGCTCAGGGTCAATCAGGATCACGTCGTCATCGCCTGCTAGCACCAGATTGACTATCTCACGCTTTGCCGTAAAACTTTTACCTGAGCCGGATACCCCCAGAATGAAACTGTTCCCGTTTAACAGTTGCTTGCGGTTGGCCATAATCATATTCTTACTGATGACATTTTGGCCGTAATACATACCGCCGGGATGGATGACCTCCTGTGCCCGGAATGGAATGAAAACGGCAGTGCTTTCCGTCGTCAAAGTTCGCAACGCATGTACCTTGCGCAATCCATACGGAAGCACCGTATTGAGTCCGTCCATTTGCTGAAAGGTCAGCGGTGCTAACTGGCATAGATGCTTGCGAGCAGTTGTCAACAGGGCTTCGGTATCGTTGTCCAACTGCTCCTTGCTCTCCGCAATATGCACCATTGTCAGCAGTCCGAACATCATGCGCTGGTCGCGTGTCGTCAGATCGTCCAGAAACTCCTTGCTTTCCTTGCGTTGTTGCTCCATATCATAAGGAACAACGGCAGAGAAATTATTATTGTTGTTTTGCCGCCGCTGCCAATTCGTTATATTCGTCTCCACGCCGAGCAGCCGGTTTTCCACTTCGCGGACGGCCTCATCGGTCGGAATCGGTATCACATCAAGAGATAGCAGCAAGTTCCGGTTTAGGTCGCATAATTCAGCCACCATGCTGTCCTTGATGTAGCTCGCGTATTCCCGTAGAAAAACGACACGGCCAAAGTAGCGTCCCATCCGAAAGTAATCCCGTTCGAACTCAAACGTATCCGGACTGATGTAATCCTTGAAGTCATGTCCCTTGCGCATGGTAGCGGACAAGTCAAAGTGATAGTCAGCCTCCTCGCCAATTCGAAAAAAATCATGGAGCATGCGCAGGCGATCTATCGCATCCAGTTCCACGCATGCGGAACCAAGACGCGAGAAATGCGCCATCAGTTCCGAACCGATTCTGGCGAAATACTGACGGGCATCCTCCACATTTCTTTTGACCACAGATACCGTAATATATTTTTCCTGAAAAGTGCCGTTTGCGCCCATCGCCTTGTCGAGCAACATCTGGTTGTATTCCTCGCGGTATCCATCAAGTCCGTCCTGACGATGGGGGATCAGCAAGGTGTCTTCCACGTCCAGCCGATTTAAACGTCGGTTATGAATCGTGATTTTCGTCGTCGCGCCGCTATCGAGAGAATTAAGCAGTTCGCAATAGGCTAGGAACATTGCTTCCTTGTCTTCTCTGGAGGCGACAGCGTAGTTCATGTCTTCAAATCGGTACGACTTAGAAAACTTGTTGCCCACAAAAAAAATCCCATCCGGCCAGATGGCACGAATCGGGATGACTTGCTGGACACCCTTCGGAATGGCGAACCGTTCCTTGTCTTGCTTGATAATTCGTTTAAGCGTTTTAATCACGAGCTTCACTCTCCTTGCTCACGCTGCTGGACATACTTATGCAGCACCTCGTAGTAAATGTTCGTCGCGCGATAAACCAGCCGTTTGGGCATGAGAAATTCGGATTTTACATACGTCCACAGAAGCTGCTCTGCCGTCATGCCGTGGTAGTGAATAAACCCGAGCGCGGCGCAGGGGGCGGCTCCCAGAATGCACATCCAACTGAGCGTCTCCACGCCGAAGCGGTCTCGCAAAGCAAAGTACAAGCCAATTGCCACCAGAACGGCCAATACTGAAAAAAAGAACTGCCGCAAGGACAGTCCAAAAAACAAGCTCTCGGTATATTCCCGGATTTCCCGGTTAATTTTGACTTCCATGTGTAGGACCTCCCGAATCTGCCGCCCGTGCATCGGGCTGGCGACTATCTATGTTGGCGAAGCCCTGCTCATCGAACGGATGAAGATGACTCGATAACGCGGACGCAAGCTGTATGCCATCTTTCAGACCTTGCAGATATAGCCATTCATTCATAATTGCTTGCTTGAGGTGCTGACAATCTTCCCAACCCGCAAATTCCGGCATGCGCCCGATGTCCATGCCCGCGAATAAGCGTTCAAATGCTTTTCTTTCGTTTTCCCGAATGCGGCTAAGTTCGGAGTGATTTTCAATAAGATCGGATACATTGTCTAGCCGTTTTTGAATCGCTTCTCTGAACCATGGCGGAAATTTCATCGTTTGCCCACACCTCTCATCTACCATGTCTCCGATGCCGTTTGCGTCGGGTACGCTCATAACGAACGAGCAATTCATCCACTTTGCGACTTTGCTCCTGCAATTCCTGGTTGTCGGATAATCGAATGGATTGCTTCAATGACTGCTCGCCTAGCTTGTTCAGCTCCTGTCGTTCTTTCTCCAATTTACGCAATAGATTGCTCATTCTTCCACCGCCTTGTTTTCAGATGGGCTACCGATTAACATATCTGGATATGAGTTTTTAGCCCCCCCTGATAGTAATTTCAAAACTCATGTAAGTCAATTCTGTGCTTGTCCATAATAGGAACTATGAACTCCTATTCGGAAAGAGATGACAAGCGATGCACGTTTACGATAAAAAAATAGTAGGCCAGCGGATACGCAAACGGAGAGAAGCATGGGGCATGTCACGCGAGCAACTGGCCGAGCAGATCGGGCGTGTTCCCCGGTTTTGCGCGGACATTGAGCGGGGGAAAGCCGGCATGTCGATAGAAACGATGCTCAGCATCTGTCATGTGCTGAAACTGTCTCCGAATGATTTGCTGCTACAAAACGTTTACGCTGAACCTTCCAATGAAATTGAGCTGATTATGGCCGCGCTCCAGCAATGCACAGACAAACAGCGCAAAGACTCGCTGGCGCTGCTGAAGCTGTTTCTGACCGCCATCCAATAATTCCCGCCTATAAACCCATCATCTCCCGAACGACCCGGTCGGCCATCTTCACCGTGCCGACCAAGACCAGCATGTTAAAAATGAGTTCTCCGATGTACGTCCATACCATCGTGACCGCGCCAGAGCCAGCTTCGACAGCCGGGGGCGCGCTGGCAAACGCCGCGTAGATGATGCACGCCAGCACGATGATCGCCCCTTCCATACAGGCGGCTGCATATCCTTTCAAAAATGATTTGCCGATACTCTGGCTCGGCTCGCCAGCGAATGAGGCGAGCGGAACCGGAGCAATCGCTGTATACAGATAAATCCGAAAAAAACGCCCGTACACAGAAAGAATCATGATGAAGGACAGAACGGTAATAAACAGGCTGCCCAGCAAAGAGACGACCCAGAGTGGTATGCTTTGCCAAAACCCGACATCTTCGATCGCCTGGGTAATCGTGTCCGGCAGCGACATGCCATCCACCGCACCAAACCCCGAACGGGACATCATCGTCGAGATGATGCCCTGCACAATCGTAAACAGAGCCATCATCAGTTCCAAACCATAGGTGACAACTGCCTTGGCCAGCACAAATCGGACAAATAACTTGACCGCCAGCTCCGGCCGCTTCAGTTCGGCAAAATTACCCGCTGTTTTCATCACACCGACGACAAAAAATAAAACCAGCAGCGCCAGTCCCGTTGCCTGTAACGCGCCGTGAATATCCGTGATGATGCGCCAAATGGTGCCCCCCTTGAAATCGACTGGTGACTGGGTAACAAGGTGCCAGATTTCATTCATTTTCTGCTCCCAGGTATCTAGAGCATTCTCCAAATTATCTGCAATCCAACTGTTTTTCGACATACGCTCACCCTTCTGTCGAGGGAGGAACGGGCGTCGGCTCATTCCTCATCCTCCATGGCTTAACCTGTGATCAGGTCCAAAATCTCTTTGGTAAACGTGATGATGACGCCCCCGGCCAAGGTTAAAAAACCATTCGCTCGCTGCGAAGGGTCATGCGACTTGAGCGACAAGCCGATCTGCACAACGCCAAACCCCAAAATAATCATGCCGACCGCGCGAATCAACCCGAAGATAAAATTGGACAAGTTGTTGACTGTCGTCATCGGGTCGCTTTGGGCATAGGCGGTGGAAACTAGCATCGTCCCGAACAGCACCGTCATCATGTAGAAAGCAATCAGCCATTTCGTTTTACGTTTCAAACGCGATCCATCCCTTCATGTAAAAATAATGCCTCCAGTTCTTCCTCTGACAAAAGCTCATATTCACCGTTCTCATCCAATTGCACCGTCCTCCAATCGAGCGCATGCTCCGTACCGCCGTGCTGGTACGCCTGACCTGCGCCGTCTGTCGTCAGCGCGATATGAGGATGGCGCAGTACCTCGTATTTGTCATCAAGCACCGGTCGTTCCCCACGAATAAACAGCAGCGCATAACGATTATCAAGGAGTCGCACTTCATCAGGGGTAAGCAATTCCCGGCCAGACTGCTGGTAGTTGATGGAATAGCTGCCGCTGCGTCCTTTACTTTGGCCGTAGGTGTTCGTATCAATAGTTTCTTTGCCAAGTAGCTCCGACACATACTTGTGCGTGGATTGTTCATTGCCGCCCAGATACAGGAACAGATCGCAGTTGCCGACGATGGATTCCCATGCGTCCTTGTACAACACTTTAAGCTGTGCCAAGTTTTGCAAAATGATAGACACCGATATTTCCCGACTGCGGATCGTTGAGAGCAGCTTGTCGAACTCATCGGGCAGGGCGACATTCGCGAACTCGTCCATGACAAAATGCACATGCACTGGTAGACGGCCGCCGTAACGGTAGTCCGCTTCGTACATGAGGCATTGAAAAAGCTGCGTGTACAGCATGCCCACGATAAAATTGAAACTGCTGTCGTTGTCGGGGATGACGGCAAATAGCGCCGTCTTCCGGGTGCCGATACGTGGCAAGTCCATTTCATCGACCAGGCTCATTCCGGCAATGCTGTGCAAATTGAATTTTTCCAATCGCACGCCAAGTCCGATCAGAATGGATTTGGCTGTCTTGCCCGCAGCCAGCTTGAAGATGTTGTATTGCTTGACGGCGAGATGTTCCGGGTCGCGCATGGCAAGCCGCTCGAACAATTCATCTAGCGGGCTTTGGTACGTTTCGTCTTCTTCCCGAACCTCGGCAGCAGCAATCATTTCCATAATCATCGGGAAGTTCTGCTCCTCCGGCGGCGCTTCATAGAGCAAGTACAGCATGAGCGCTTCCAGCAAGGCGGTTTCAGAACGTTCCCAAAAGGGATCGTTCGTATTGCTGTTTTTGGGCGTCGTGTTGCGAATCAGATTGGTGACCAGCTTTAGCACATCCTTATCATCCTGCAAATAGGAGAAAGCGTTATAGCCGTGGGAACGGTGCGGATGAATCAAATCCAACACTTTAATGTCATACCCTTTCGTCTGAAGCAAATGACCGGTGTCACGCAATATTTCGCCTTTCGGATCAAGTACGACATATGAGGTGTGCGCCTGCATCACGTTCGGCTTCGCATAAAACCGCGTTTTGCCGGAACCGGAACCCCCTACGACGAGAACATTCAGATTACGGCGGTGCTTGCGTCCATCTAGACCGATGCGCACGTGCTGCGTCAATATTTTGTTTTGCTCCGCTTGCTTGCTCTGGTATTTGGCGTTGATCGGTTTCGCCTTGCCCCACTTGGCGCTGCCATGTTCTTCGCGGCGACGATAATTACGCGGCGAAGCCAGATACGCGCCAACCGCCAGCCCATAAGCCAGCGTACAGACGAGCAGGCTTCGGATTGAATCCTCAACCCACTGGAGTTGAAAGGGATTCGCCTCGCTTAGATGAAGCAGGATTGCAGGCAATCCCCCAGATAACACCGGGGCGACGAGCAGCGCCACCCATATGACGGGAATAAAAAAAACCGCAACGAGTACAAGTTGACTCCTTGCGGCTTTAGCGCGTTTCATGGCGACTCCGGCGTTTCATTCTTTGATAGGGCGCATCCAACGTTTTCAGTAGCAGATCGTCCACCGCATCGGTCGGCCGCCGCTCGCCTATCAAGTCATTACGCAGCTTATTCAACGCGTTGATGACAATGCCATGCTCGTAGTGGTCGAGACTGAGTATGCGTTCTTCCGTTTTCATGGTTCCTCACGCTCCTTAGCGGGTAGGATCGGTTCGACCTGGTTGCGAAGGTTGCCGCTGCGGGTTCAGTATGCGGTGCATACGCCGGGAAATCGTATGCGAAGCTTCTTTCATCGTCGTCAATTCCGCACGAATCGGCTGCGGCTCCATGTCTTTGAACCGTTCTGCCACCCGGTCAAACCGGAACGCGGTCGTTTCAACTCCAGCCTGCTTGCAAAGGATATAGGCAACACTGTAGGCATGAAACTGATATTCTGATCGGCTGTAGCGACTATCGCCGCGATCCATTTCCGCATGCGCCAGTTCCTGCGCCAGTGCGCGGAAGATGTCTCCAGCTGCCAGCCCGCGGCGGATGACAATGTTGCGCACATCCGGTTGGTAGAGCGCATGCACATCCGCAGGAAGCGCATCGCTGATTGTGATCGGTACTGGCGCACGATCCATGAGCGCCTTGATGCGGGTGCGATCATCCGGGTAGACCGGTTGATCCGGTTTCTTTGCAGTGGTTTGGGCTATATCGAACATCTTCTTCGGGTTGTAGCTGGTCGCGGTGCTTCCATCTTCCCGCCGGTATTCCTCGCCCGGTTCCAAAATATAAAAACCGGTTTCCTTGCGGCGGATCGATACGCCTTGTTCCTTCCAACCCTCGAAATCCGCTATGCGTGTCGCTTCCGGGCGTTGTGCTAAAATCAGCAGCGCATTGGAGACACTGTAACGGTCAAAACGGCTTTGCACATCCAGATAACGCTGAAACTGTTCTCCATTTTGAACAATCGTCATCGTCGTCGTATCAATCGTGTCGTAAGTCCACTGCCGCTGTTCCTGTTTTTGGTGAACCCACGCTTCCTTGTCAAACGACTGCTCTCGCTGGATGGAAGGAGTAGAGAATAATTCGTCCAGTTCGTTCATTTGGATTTCCCTCGCTTTCGATTCCGGGTAGTGGGCGTTGGCGTTTTGTCGCCCGATGTTGCCTTGCCACGATCCCTGCGTTTAGGCAAAGACGGCTCACGCTCCATTTGCCGCCGTCTTTTCTCCGCTTCGCGATTTTCTTCACGAATTTCACGCAACAGTTGACGGATCGACACCTTTTCCTGCGCCGGTTTACGATCAGTCGAATCCCTTACGTTGTCGACGCTGTGCCCGGAGATAGGCACGGACGGAATGGCCGGTTCCATCGTTCTTCCCTCCTGCATCGGGGGAGAGGGCAGCGGTGTCTGCTGCTGCACTCGTTCGTCGGCCGAAGGTGCGGCTGCCGGGGGAGTCGGTTCCGGAGGCGCGGCTTCCGGTTGCTGGCTTGCTGCCCGAACCTCCTCCGGCTGTTCGGTCTTTCCCAGCAGTTCGTCCAAAAAATCTTCTCGAACTTCCTCCGTGACAGATGGCGGACTCCCTTCCCGCTCAGGCGCTTCGCCGTTTAACTCCGGCGTTTGCGCAGTTTGGCTCTCGTCCGGCTGCTTTTCGCTGCGGGTATTTGCAATTTCTTGTTTGATGCTGGCCGTGTCTACCGTCGCCAGTTTGAAGCGCTCGACGATCCGGTTGATCTTGGACGCATCTTCGGCACGCACCATCACATCGCAAAGCCCGTCCACGTTCTTTTTGTCGCGTAGCGCGCAATATAGCACACCGTACCGCTTGGCCTCCTTACAAAAAGTCGGGAGATCCTCGGTTTTCACGGCAAACACCTTGAGTTCCTTGCCGCTGCGGAGCAAACTTTCCAAACGGATGCGCCCTTTTGTCCGTTTCTGTCCCTGCAAGGCGGCGAACAAATACACCGCCAAATGCTTAGCGCCTTCCCCGGAAATTTTGGCCACCATCTCGATGCCCCGCAGACTCATGCTGACGACTTGATCGGCCGCTTCGTTTCCGCTCATCGGCGTTCATCTCCTTTCGTATGTGATGTTCGGGTTCACGTTCACGCAATAAATGGACCATCCCCTCCGAACGGGCGAGAATACCCGTGCAAAGCTTCACCTCCTTTCGCAGTTTCGCAAGCTGCCGGGTCGCCTCGGCAATTTGTCTTTTGATTGCCTCACGCTGCTCCGGCTGCTTACAACGGCGCAGCCGGTTGTACAATGCCTTGCGCGCGCTGTACCCTTGTTTCATTTCCTCCTGAAGCCCGGTGAGATTTGCGAGTAGCTCATCCTTCGTGGTGATGCGGCGGCGACACAGCAGTCTTGTCTGCTCGGTGATGACCGTCAAGTGGCGCAAGTCTTGACGCAACAAAAAATGCGTCCTTCGCGGGGACGCACGTTGACGGGGCAGGATGCCCATTTCATATAAATAGCGTAGGTACAACGCCTGCAAGCCGCTGAATTTACGTCCAGCCCTCCAAACTCCACGAACCCTGACAACTCGCTTTCGGCGCGGTAGCGGAAGTGAGGGCTGGCGCTTCGGCATGTGGTTTTGCAAGATGCGCTCCTTTAACGCTTCCTCCGTATATTCGTATCCCAAACTGCGCAAGCGGACGAAGCGCTCCTTGCCGGGCGGACGCACTGCCAGATGTTTCACATTGGTTTTGATCGCATACCCTTGTTTTTGCAGAGCGGCGAAAAACTGGGTCATTGTCATGGAAGCTGCGATGGCGGTGTCGATGTCCTCACGAATCAATCCCCGCCAAGTTGGTTTGTTTTCGCGTTCCGCCTGCCACTCCCCATAGTGCTTAGCTTTACCTGGTTCGGGATGTTCAATGACCGACAGCGCATGCTCCCGGCAAAGCCGGTCGGACGTTTGCCGCAGCAAAGCGTAGGAAGCTTTGTTGTCGTAGTACCGCTTGCCATCTACAAAAGAAACAGCATTCAACACAAAATGATTGTGCAAATGTCCCTTGTCCAGATGGGTCGCTACGACGACTTCAAAGCGTTCTCCCCATAGTTCTTGCGCCAGCCTAACCCCGATGGCATGGGCAATTTCCGACGTCGCTTCGCCCGGCGCGAACGACTGATATCCGTGAAACGCGACAATGCCATCCGTTTTTTGAAATTGTCGCTTGGTGCGCTGCATTTGCTCATAAGCGGTGAGCGGGTCGCAGTTGATGCCGCTCACGTACAGTTGCCTCTCCGTTTTCGCATCCGCTGTCGCATAGCCAAGCGCCTGCTGCAAGCTATCTGGTTCGGCGCGATCTTGTGTCGTTTTGTCGGGATTTCGAGCGTAGTCCAGTACGCGCTTCAAACGGTCAGTCACATCCCAGATCGCGGTCGTTGCCATTTGTCATGCCCCCTTACGGCGGATGTCCGCTTGTATGCATCGAAGGTAGTTCGCTTCTTCGCTCCGGTTCGGTTACCGCCTGTTGAATGTGCTGAACAGCACGGCGCAAGTGATCGGCTTCCTCCTGAAAGGCAGCTCTTTCCAGACGACCGGTCGTATGTGCCTTCACAGCCAGTTGATTCAGATTATTGCCTATGGCGTGCAGCTCACGAATCATCGCGTAGTAGTCCAGTGGCGGCAGCTGCTTCGGTACATATCCATTAATGAGCGCTCGGATGTACGCCTCCCGAGAAAGTCCTGTTTTTTCCACTTCTCTAGTAAGGCGAGCATGTTCGCTTTCACTCAGGCGAAGCAGAAATGATATCGAACGTTTCCTCATCGACCATCACCCCTTTCCATAAATGTCTCCTTGAAGCAGAACGCTGCCGCGATGAACAACCAGTTTGAACACGATTCGATCATCGAAACGATAGCATCGCGATGATGGGGTCTTAGGGGCTGCGCCCCTAACAAGCGAATTTGGATATCCAAATTCAGTGCTTGCTGCAACACGAGACATTCGTCTCGCGTTGCCTTCAAAGCACCTGCCGAGAAAAAGAGAGGAGCCCAAAAACACAAAAAAGACGCCGATCCGCTCAGCGTCTTCCTCAGAACTTTTTTGTTATCGCACTAACCAGCTGTAATCTTGGCGGCAGTCTACAATGAAATCGACATACACGATTTCATCCTGAATCTGATACAAGACCAGATACCACTTATCCACGAACATCTTGTGATACTTGTTTGACGGGATAAATTCCGCTTCCAGAAAAGGATAACGTTCCGGCATTCGCGCTAAGGAACGTATCGCATGCAGCAATTCGTTTTTCGTTTTCCGCGCCGCATCCGGACTTTTCTCCGCAAGAAATCGCACATGAGCCGCCAGCATTTGGCGGGCGCGATCGGAAACGATGATCTTATAACGGGACATCTTTTCCATGCTGAACCTCGTCAATAATGCCCTCTAGGTAAGTGTCCAGTTCATCCGGCGTCACACCAACACGGCCCGCCAAACGATCCTCTTGCACAGCGAGCAGTTCTTCGCGCAGCTTTAACATCCTCTCGCGACGGGAGAACGTCTCAATGTCCATCACGACGAGATCTCCTTCACCGTTCTTGGTCAGATAAACCGGTTCCCCGGAAGATTTGCATAGATCGGCGATTTCATTATAGTTTTGCCGGATACTGGCGGAAGGCTTGATAATCATCTTGCCCACTCCTTACATAGCGTTATTTTGATTTTATTATACCTATTACATGCTATACAATCAACGTGGCTGCGCTTATCCCCAAACTATCCACATCCCATCCACATATAGTGGGAATTTTCCGTCACGCAAAAAGAAAAGATGCCGACCCGTTCAACGTCTGCCGCTATCGGGATGGTTCACCGCGTCTTCGTCGGAATTCCATCAAATCGTTGTTTACATCCTTTCCGAACTTAGGCGGCTCATCGGATATGAGAAGGGCGGGGGAGAGAAGCCTCTGTATCGTGGCTGCCGCCAATCGCCCCGGCTCATCATTGTCCAGGTGCAAGACAAGTCGATTCACCTGGGGAAAGCACTGCAAGTAATGCGTTAGGGCAGACGGGGGAGTAGAGTCCTCCCCATTTGTCCTGGGCCTGTATATTCCGGCCAGCGACAGCTTATGCGCCTGCCGCCAATCCCGGCCGGCGAGATGTTCCAGTGCGCAGTAGGATAAAAGATCAATGGCGCTCTCAAACAGATGCAGTTCCGTACTGTTTTCCGAGGCCGGAATGGAAAACGAATACCGCTTGTCGCTGCCGGCGGCTTCCCCCATATAACGGGTGCTTGTCGTACCGCGTATTGCCGCATAGCGCGGCGTTCCTTGCTGATCGAAACCGACGAATACCGCGTTGTGGTAACGGCGACTTTCATACAAACGCCCCGTTTCGAGACAGTAGTCGATCAACGTACGATGGATACCACGTTTGCTGACATAGGCCATGACGCGATGCGATGTATGATTCGGTTCGGGAAGCTCAAACCGCGCTGGAGAAGAGCGTTGTTGCAAAGATTGCGAAAATGTAGGTGCGCTGACTGGATGAACGCCTTCAATTTGCAGCACCGCATCGGGAAAAGACATGCCCCGCACTTTGATCAAATAGTCCAGCGCCGAGCGTCCGCCGATCCCCCTTGACCACCAGTACCATTTGCCGTTGGAAATTTTCAAACTGTCGTGTGTCCGGGTGGTGTAGACATTGCGAGAGCATCGAACCAGTTCTCCAGGCTCGCACATATGCAAATACGTGAGCAGATCCAGCCTTTTTGCACGTTCGATCTGTTCCTTGTTTACGTAGCTCATTGCCGCAGCCCCTTTTGGAAATCCAAACAGCGTCCGATGGGTATATTGTTCATCGTGCCTTACCCCGCTTTTTGGGGTACGTATAAGCTCTGCCTTCCTTCAACTCCGTAGCGCCATTCTTTTTCAAATATGCGTCTAAATCGCCTTCATAAACTTTACTGGTCACCCCGTTCGAATTACGGATGTAATAATACGTGTCGCCAAATCCGTTCTTCTCTTTGGATATCAACTCCAATGTTGGCACGGTTTCTCCCTCCTCGATCAAGCCGGTTCCGTAACAAAAAGGCGGTAGAATCGGGCAAAAGCATCCGCCACCGCGTGGGATGGCATACATCATGTGCATTCCTCCGGAAATGCGAAAAAGACCCCGAAGTCGGAGTCCATTTCGTCATGTAATTTATTACTTTAACAGGTGGGGCTATCTTCGACCTGTAAATGCTACGCATCGAAGTCATAATTCCCCAAACAACAAAAAAGCCTGCCGCGCGATGAAGCGCAACAAGCTTTCTTACCGATCATGCCGCAATAAATATTTTCGTCCCATTTCTTTATGGCCAGTAACAAGCTCTGTTGTCAGGTCAATGCAATTTCATCCTGAAAAGTGTCCATTTCACATCCCTCCGCCTGTAGTATAATGTATCCGGTTTTAGGTCGAAAAGCACGAAAGATACATCACTAAATGAACTTATCAAAGTCAACTAGTCCGGAATAATTATTGGTTACTGGCAAAGTCCATGATTTTGTTTTTAGACCGCCTTAAATCATAATATTTTCCTTGCGATTCAACAAGTGGATTGATCAAATCATCAGGATTTAGCATAACAATTCGAGCCACTCTACCGTCTGACAATAGAACTTTATCTCCAATCATTCTGTTCATTAAGTTAGTGATAAAACGTTGAACAATAACTGGATCAAATAATCCGAATGCTCGTTGATATATTTCCTGAAGAACTTTGTATAGTGGAATTGATTTCTTATATACTCGCTCTGAAACCATCGTATGAAACACATCGGCAACAGCCACAATCTTACTAAAGTATGCAATCTCTTCACTAGATTTTCCGTATGGATACCCGCTGCCATCTTCTCGTTCATGATGTTGTAGGGCAACCAGCGCTTGTTGATCCGTCATGTTTGGAAGTTTAATAATCATCTCATACCCGAACACCGTATGCAGCTTCATTTCAGCATACTCATCCGAACTTAATTTGCCTGCCTTATTCAGGATTGAATGCGAAATTCTTTGTTTGCCCAAGTCATGCAACAGACCCGCAATAGCAAGGTCATTCAATTCTATGTCATGTAGACCCAACCATTTACCAATTAAATAGGATAGCACAGAAACCCCAATACAATGTCGATACGTATAATGATCTTTCTTTCTTAAACCCAATAAGACATTCGAAATATTATAATTGGAACACAATTCCTGAATCTTTGGCATTACCTTTTGACGGATCATTTGATTTGATGGCTTCTCGGTACTGTGGTGTATCTTTTCATATATAGATTGAACTTCAGAGATTGTTTCATCTATTATAAATTCGGTAATAAGTTGGGTGTCCGCATCCCATAAATTAACACCATGTTGTTGTAGGAGATCGAGATTATGATCATTTAATATGGTACTCTTTGGTAAAAGCAAACTGCCTTGTCTGGAATAAATATTGTTATTTAATCTTCTCCCGATGAATGTTGTATTGTCGATAGGAATCACTCCCTTCCCTATGCAAGTCTCTTGATGCTGTTCTGATCAAAAGTCATTTCTTCTACTGGTTCAAAGATATCGATACTATACCGATCAACAGTTACTCTGCCTTCAAACATTTTCTTTACAATAACGTTATTTATTGCTTTTAGGCTTGTCCCAACTCCAGTGAATCCACCTACATACATTGCAGAAATGGTATCTCCAGCCTCCAGTTTAGATCCCCTACATACAGAGTTATCTAGGAAGAATACGATATTGCCCGCTGAATAGAGATCACATTGAATAACACCTTCTCTTCGAATCAAAATATTCCCATTTGACTTTAATGTAGAATTTTGAGCTTGGTTAATATTGATCTGAACTTGTGATTCTTGGCTTAACGCAACGCTCATGTGCACTTCTTTCAATACACGAATGAAATCTTCCATTCTTGGGGCCGACATCACTTCAACTATCTTGGTCGGTAGCAAGAATAACTCCAAATAATCTTTCAATTGTGGCATAGCGTCCTTATTATAAGTCTGTAGACTTGAAATAACGCCAAGCAGTTCCTTCACAACTCCCCATACCTGCTGATACTTGCTCTCCGTTATTAACAATAATGCTTGTCCATACTTAACGTTTAGATTCTTTTTACTGATTTCATTCAATAACAATTTTACACTTTCCGCCATCTTCTCGAGGTAGTCCATTAACTGTTTAGAACCGTTATAAAGTCTGTTGTAGAGCATGCCGAAATACCCCGAATAAAGATTACTTCCAATTACATTACCCTTCACTGCAATACTTCCTGTCGCGGTTAAGGTTGAATTATAAACACTGCCAGATATATAAATGTTCCCAAGCGACTCAATAATCATGTTGTCCATGATATCGCCATATACAATAACGTCTCCAGCAAAAACGATATTACCTGTCTGCAGATCAACATTACCTGGCACGATGAATGCAGTGTTAATGTCGAAATACTTTATCTTATTTCCGGTGACTCGCGGTCTTCCTTCTTTCCGAGCTATAGCGATATCCTCAGGTGTTATTTCAACGTTGTCTTTCCCTGCAATACGAATATCATGAACCGGATCTGGAAGCAAAACATTACCAAAGACATCATACCCAGCCTGACCTTCTACGGGAGCTATCTTCTTTGCAATCACATCTCCGCTTTTGACAGAAGGAATATTCATATGATTCTTAAAATCAACAAAACCTCTTACCTCTGTAAAGATATTTTCGATATTCTCCGAAAAGAACATATCTAAGCGAGCGTCTTGCCCTTGGGTTGGAGCTTTTCCATTGGCTATTTTCACAGGTTTACAAGTAGGTTGCATAATTTCGGTTTGTATCGCTGCCACATCAAGATTCATTTTGATGTTCATGTTTTCAACTACTGAGAGAATATCTTGCAGGTTTAGAGTTTCCAAAATAATCGTTGAATCTTCCTCGGCTGTAAGGTTTAAATCTAAAGTCGAGGTCTTATCAGATAACACCCACGCATACCTCTGTGGACGATGAACAATCAAATACGCTGTTAACTTATCATCTGAAACTTCAATCTCGAATAATGGCTTTTCTTCAATCTTCCACTCAATGACGCTTTCTGATGATACTTTAATCCTTTTGTGGATCTCTTGACCATCCACAAATAGGAGCACAGGTGAATGGGCCTCGATAGTCGGAATCTTACCCCCATTTAAGGGATTTACGACGATGATTTTACCGTGTTCAACTCTGATATATCCATCCACTACTTGACCATTGTTAATCCCCCTTACTGAAGATGACCCCATCCGTTCACTTTCCGACTCTTGGGAATCTTGGTCGAGTTTCTTCATTAGCTTCAATACTTCTTGCTCACTGATAAAGTCTGACATACGAATCACCTCATCGACAGCAGTGAGAACTAATTTTCTAGAGCAACTGTAACTAATCCTAAAAATTCATTGTTGTCGAATGGTTTTGAAATAACTGTAATGTCTTTAATCAATCTAGAATCATTTCCTAACGCATCAGTGGAAGCAGTGCATAGCAAGACTTTGACTTCAGGATCAACTTTTGTGATTTCTTCTATAAGCGAAATGCCATCCATGACAGGCATTTGATAATCGACTATCAACAAATCGGGTTTTGTATGGAAATAGGCGTTCAATGCCTCTAGACCGTTTTTCGCTTGTAAGACGACTTCATGACCAGCGTGCGTAACTAAGGCAGAAATCAACAAACGAATAGAAGGGTTATCGTCTGCAATCATAATTCTCGCCATAGGCATCCCCCAATATAAAAATAAAAAACATCCCATAAAGATGTTCAGATGTACTAGAGGTTCACCACACTTTCAGTAACCTGGCGACTATAGAATTACATCCTTTGGTCCACAATTTGCATCCTATTTTTCAACAAAAAGCACCCAAGAAAAAATATGTCGTAATCTAGACACATTATCATCTATCAAAAAGTGACAATTAACGAGGTAAAACTTGTATAGTTCAATATTACTACAAGTTTTCACTAAATCAAACCATTTTGTAGAGTATACTCAGTAGATATTACTCCCATACTAACTAATGATAAAGCTCTAAAGGGGGTAACTATGAAGATTGAACTATCGTTCGCTAAAATTCTAAAAACGATAAGGGTAAATAATAAGTTGAGCCAAGAGGAACTAGCCTTTAGAAGTGATCTAGATCGAACTTACATCTCCATGCTGGAAAGAGGTATTCATCAGCCGACCATTTCCACGCTTTTTGCCTTGTCAAAAGCACTGAACATCAAAGCTTCCGAGATGATTAAACTTGTTGAAATTGAATGTGAAAATGATAATGAATCAGATCAAAACTAAACTATCTACATACGAGAATAGCAAAAAGTTCGAAAGAGTTGACTCTGCCCCCAGTGCCCCCAACAAATAAAAATCCGGCAAATGTGACCACATTTTAGTATTATCCCCTTTAAGTAGACACTCGAAAAAAACCGTCATGTTATCATGAGGAATGAGTGAATACTTGGAGGGGATTTCTTTATGGCAAAAAAGGGACAGATATTTCAGAGCTATACAGAAGAATTTAAGGTGGCGGCGGTTAAAGCTTATTTAGAGGGATCTTCTAGTTACAAGATGATCGCAGAGCAAATGAAGATACGTAATTGTTCCCAGTTAAAGGTGTGGGTAAAGAAATGGAAAAACGGAGTCAAGTTTGATGAGCGTAAGGGTGTGGCCAACCCACTAAAAGGACGTCCTCGGACAAGCTTCGCCAGCATAGAGCAAGAGCGAGATTACCTGAAAGCGCAGGTAGACTACTTAAAAAAGCGGTATCCAAATCTGGTAAAGGAGGCCAATTCGAGCAGCAAGATCACTACCAGCTAATCGAAGAATTACGTAGTGTACATGGTGTTACCCGTCTGTTGCATATCGCGAACATACCTAGAGCCAGCTATTACAAATGGCGTACAACCCGTGCCTTACGCTTAGAAAAACAAGATCAGGATCAGGAGTTAAAAGAGCATATGATGGCCATACACGCGAGCCATCCCTATTTCGGATACCCTCGCATGATGAACGCCTTATGGGAGGCTGGATACTGTGTTAACCACAAGAAAGTATGGCGATTGATGAGGGAACTATCCATACAGTCCGTAATTCGGAAGAAACGACAACGCTTCAGCTACAAGCCTTCCGTCATATATCCGAACCGACTGCAGCATCAGTTCCATGCGATAGGTCCTCAGCAGAAGTTAGTCACCGACATCACCTATATCTCAGATGGTACGCGTTTCTATTACCTGTCCGCCATTCAGGACTTGTTTAACAATGAGATTGTAGCCTGGAAATTATCTGAGCGCAATGATGTGCAACTCGTGCTGGATACGATCGAGAAGTGGACAAGAAAAAGAGACGTTGGTGGGGCCGTGCTCCATTCGGACCAGGGCTTCCAGTACACGTCTCAAGCGTACAACAAACGATTAGAAGCACTCAGCGTCAAAGGCAGCCACTCTCGCAAAGCAACCTGCCTGGATAACGCATGCATCGAATCCTTCTTCTCGCATCTCAAAACAGAGAAGTTGTATCTCCACCAGTTTAAGTCAGAAGCAGAAATACATCAAGCCATCGAAGATTATATTTACTTCTATAACTATCAGCGATTTCAAGCAAAACTTAAACAGCGAGCGCCGATTGAGTATCGGCACGCGCTGGCGGCATAGCTTTTTTCTTATGTCTACTTGACAGGGGTATGATCAATTTCGCCGGATTTTTATTATTAATTGATTATACGTATTCAAGTGCCCTATGTTACCCCAACTATAGAGTCTTTAGCGACCATAACTCTATTTCTCCCTGACTCTTTAGCGAGATACAAGGCTTTGTCCACACTTTCAAGAAACTCGTTTAGACTCAATCCATAAACATACTCAGCGATCCCGACACTAATAGTTACTTGAATCCGATTTTGATTATATATAAAATCAATTCTTTCTACTGCTTTTCGGATACGTTCGGCAAGTTGTAACCCTTCAGATAAAGAACAACTCGGAGAAATGATGATGAACTCTTCACCGCCAACCCTAATGAATACATCCGATTTGCGGAGAATTTCTTTTAGTTTCTGCCCCATTCGCTTCAGAATGATATCCCCCGCTCCATGACCGTATGTATCATTGATACTCTTAAAATGATCAATATCAAACATGATCATTGTCAAAGGCTGACCTTGACGTTCCGCTAAAGGAATCGCCTTGTCCATATACATCTCCAAGTATCTTCGATTATGGATTTTCGTAAGTGCATCGGTAAACGCTAATTTCTCCAACTCCGAAATGAGTTTGAGTGACCTTTTTCGCAGGAACAAAAATAAGGTGAAGATTGCCCACATTGCGATCCATATTATTACCAACCTAAATAATAGCTCACTCGAGAGATTACTTTCTTGAGCAATGTATTTTGTAATCAACGTAGTAACTACTATCGTTGCTCCAACAATCAAGGATATCAACCATTTGGGATACAAGTATCCCACCCCGAGTGCAGGGATTAATAACAGCATCCACAACGTATCCATTGGTATGTAGACATTTACGATAATTACAACCATATATGAAATGATGATAAATAAGAGCATATACTTACGATTAATCAATGATATCTCCCTCTCTGTAGCCCTGCAATCAGTGCAATTTGCCTTTGATCAGCGGCTTGAACCCCTGCCTCTCGACAATTGTGCCATTCTCGTCCTCAACCTGGATTTATTCTCCCTATAACGTTGCCTTTATAGCAAAATAAGCATTCCAAGTCCATAACTTAGATGCTCTTGAAAGTTACCGATTGCATGAGTGTTAGATGTGACAAGCTTGAAAACTGTCGCCTAGGAAATATTGGGATGTATAATATTTCCTTTTTGTTGAATACTTTATCTGTATTTCACATTTTAGCACATTGATAATGGGAATGAAAGGAGCTTTTCAATTGGATTATGACCCTCTCATTATTAAACAAATCATCGGAAAAACCGTAAAGGCTATTCGAATAAAGCAAGGATTAAGTCAGGAAGATCTCGCTTTTGAATGCAATGTGGATCGTTCATACATTTCCATGATTGAAGTTGGTCGGAATGAGCCATCAGTCAGCAAAATATTTGAAATCTGCAAAGGTTTAAAAATCAAACCCTCCTACTTCTTCACTATTGTGGAGACTGAGTATGAAAATCTCAATAATGATCGCACCAAATGGAAATCGCATTGAAGGGAATTTATTCCCCGACAATGCGATTTCTTCTTACCTATTCCGTCAGATCAACTTAGAGGTTATTGAGTTTCCGCAATAAATGCATACCATCCTTCAGACCTGCGAAGTATATCCATTCTTTTTCAAGTGTACTCCGATGGTTAAGAATGTCCTCCAATTCGAGAATAAGATCCAAATGAGTTTGTGACAATTCATCCTTAAGCAACGTTTTAATTTCTTTCTGCCTAAATCGGAATTGTTCAACCTCCATTTGACTTCCAGCTTCCTTAGCAACTTCAATAAAGCGTTGATCAAAAGCTGGTCTTAACCATTCTGGACCGATATGATGCATATTTAACCCTCCTTTCCTTCAGAATGTACCGATGTTACAGCGACAGGAGGGGTATCTCAAGTAATTATTGGAACTCTTCTATGTTTATAGTTTTACTTTCCAGATTCTTAAATCTCCATCTCCAACAGTTCCTTGAACCAAATTGCATACGGCATCCTCACCAATGGAGCTCTAGAGAGAGTAGTATTGTTGATGTCATCGGTTGAGGGTGCAACCCCCAACTCGCCATCATCGGAATATTTCGAGATGATTTTACTGTCGGAACAATCGTACGTATATCTCCTCGCTATCGCTTTCAATCTGGTCGAATACGACCTCCATTCGCGATAAATACGTCGATTCCAAATACGTCCCCTTCCTGCTTCCACTATAACAGGAAGCAAGAGGAGGAACGACGGTGTCAGACCGTTATCGCTCACGGCCCACCACCCGCCGTTCCAGCGCTTCCGGTTCTTCGTCCGGCACGCTGTCCACGGCTTCGTTCTCCCGTTTGTCCATATTCAGCAGGGCATTCAGTTCCGCAAGCCGCGCCGCTTTCGTTTGAAGCTCCTGCTCCTTCTCAAATGGAGCCGCGATTTGTTCTTTCGCCGTTTCCATTTGCTGCCGCAAAGTAGCAAGCTGTTCACGGGCATGTTCCAGCTTTGCAGGCAAGTCGGATAAGGCGTTGTTGATACGGCTTATATTGCCGCCGGCATCCGCCCCGAGCGTCACCGTATGACCGAGCGCGCCGCGAAGCGTGACCTTGTACTCCTTATGGAAGCTGTCAAAGGACAGCCACAAGGAAAATCCCCGGTAGCTGCCGAATTCCTGCGGATCGGGCGATGTCATTCCTTTGCAAGCGTCCAGCAAAGCCGCGCCCGCTGCCGCCCTCTCCGTATAGGTGAAATCCTTGATGACCATGCCGAGAAATTTATCTGTCCCATCCGCCTCGGATGACAGAGAACGTGTATACAAAGCAACGTCCTGTTCATAGCCGGCAATTCGTTCTTCGGTGGACTTGATCTGCTGCGGCAGCAGCTTGAGCAGACGATCTTCCAGTGCATAACGTTGGCTCAAGTGGTTCGCTTTGAGTAGCTTGAGTTTGGATACCTGGATGTCCAGGTCCATTTTCTCCTTGATGTACGGGTTGCCGGTCGCCAGCGCCTTCACCTCGGCATAGGAGAGCGCCGTCTCGTCAATATCCTCGGCGGAACGCACCGGCGACTTGCTGGTCATGATCTGCGAAATGAAGCGCTGCTTGTTTTCGAGTGTCTGATACAAATACGCGTCGAACGTGTTCTCCGTCACATAGCGAAAAATATGCACCTCGCTATTCTCGTTGCCTTGCCGGATAATGCGCCCGCTGCGCTGCTCCAGGTCCCGCGGACGCCAAGGGCAGTCGAGGTCGTGAAGGGCAATCAGCTTCGTTTGCACGTTGGTGCCTGCGCCCATCTTAAACGTCGATCCAAGCAGTATCCGAACCTGTCCGCTGCGTACTTTGGCGAACAGTTCCTTTTTCTTGACCTCGGTATTGGCGTCGTGAATATAGGCGATTTCCTCGGCAGGAACACCTTTCTCCATCAGCTTGCGCCGCAGCTCGTCGTAGACGTTGAAGGAGCCATCCTGTTTAGGAATGGATAGATCGCAAAACACCAACTGTGTGAGCCGCTGCTCTTGATATTCTGCCCAATACCGGAAGACATTGTCCGCGCAGGCGCTGACCTTGCTGCCTTCGTCGTCGGGAAGCATCGGATTCGCCAGCCGTTGATCGAGCGCCAGTTTGCGTCCGTCATTGGTGATCGTCAGCATGTTGTCCTCGTGCGGCTCCACTTCTTTCGCCCGCACCCGCTCGGCGCGGCGGGCAAGATCCGCAACCATGTCGCGCTGAAAGTCACTCGGCGGCACGGCAACATTGTGGAAATGGGCTTTCGGTACGGGAAGCTGGAGCATGTCCGCCGTCTGGATGTCGGCCACTTCCTTGAACATATTCATCAGTTCCGGCAAATTGTAAAAACGGGCAAAACGGGTTTTTGCCCGATAGCCCGTTCCTTCCGGCGCAAGCTCTAACGCTGTGACGGTTTCGCCAAATGTCGAAGCCCATGCGTCAAAATGCTGCAAGCCTTGACGTTTAAGCCGCTCGTATTGCAAGTAGCGCTGCATCGCGTACATCTCGGTGATGGAGTTGGAGATCGGCGTACCCGTCGCAAAGATAATGCCCCGGCCTTCAGTCAATTCGTCCAGATAGCGGCATTTGGCAAACATGTCCGACGACTTTTGTGCTTCGGTTTGCGACAGTCCGGCCACATTGCGCATTTTCGTATAAAGAAACAGGTTTTTGTACGAATCGGCTTCGTCCACGAATAGCCGGTCTACGCCCAATTCCTCGAAGGTAACGACATCATCCTTCCGGCTGGTGTCATTCAGCTTTTCCAGCTTGGTTTGCAGCGTCTTTTTCGTTTTTTCAAGCTGCTTGATCGCATAGCGTTCGCCTCTGGCTTCCTTGAGTTCCCGGATACCGTTTGTAATTTCCGAAATCTGCTCATACAACTGCTGACGCTGACGCTCCGTTGAAATCGGAATTTTTTCAAACTGCGAATGGCCGATGATGATCGCATCATAATCTCCGGTGGCAATCCGCGCGCAAAATGTTTTGCGGTTTTTCGTTTCAAAGTCCTTTTTGGTCGCCACCAGAATATTCGCCGATGGATAAAGCTGCAAAAACTCCGCCGCCCACTGTTCGGTCAGATGGTTCGGAACGACCAGCATGCTCTTATTGCATAGCCCTAAATGCTTGCTCTCCATCGCCGCGGCGGTCATGGCAAACGTTTTACCCGCGCCAACGCAGTGGGCGAACAGGGAGTTTCCGCCATACAAAGCACGGGCAACCGCATTGACCTGATGCTGCCGCAGCCGGATTTCCGGGTTCATGCCGGTGAAACGGATATGACTGCCGTCATATTCGCGTGGACGGATGGCGTTGAACCGGTCATTGTACAGCCTTGTCAGCCGTTCACGCCGCTGCGGATCTCGCCATATCCAGTCGCGGAACGCCTCTTTCATCATCTCCTGCTTTTGCTGGGCGATGGCCGTTTCCTGCTTGTTCAGCACACGCTTTTCCACGCCATCCTCATACACGGTGTCAAATACGCGCACGTCCCGCAAATTCAGCGTATCTTCAAGAATTTTGTACGCATTGACGCGGTTTGTGCCGTACGTGACGTTCGCCTTGATATTGTTGCTACGGTCATCGCTTTTGCCTTTGACGTTCCAGGCAGCCGTATATTCGGAATACATGACGTTGATGTAGGTCTGGTACATCGGCGGCGTGTCCACCAGCTCAAACAGAAATTGCCGAATGTCTTCCGGCGGCAGCCAGGTTGCGCCCAAGCGGACATCAATTTCGGAGGCGTCCAGGTCTTTCGGTTGCACCGCTTCAAGCGCTTTGACGTTTTCGCCGTAACGTTCGGCATCGTATGCGGCAAACTGTCTGGCCACCCGCAGCTTCTCCCGCACATTGCCGGACAAGTACGCATCCGCCGTTTCAAAGATCGGTTGATCGGTTTCATCCCGCTTTTCGGGATTGGGAAAAATGACGTTTCGCAGTTCCTCCGTCAGTTGTTCTTCCGTTAAGCCGGTTAGCTGCGCCATATACGGCAGATCGACACGCGCTTTCGCGCCGATGGAAACGGCGAGCGCTTCCGAAGCCGTATCCACCTGTTCCACGTGGGTGCGTTGCCGGATGGTGCGCTTGGTGAACATATCCGCCTTGCGCAGCAGCCGTCCTTCTTCATCCACAACTTCCAGCGAGCAAAGAAGAAAGTAAGAACTGTCATCCGAAAAAGCAAGGCTGTTGGCGCGGCTGTTAATTAGGCCGTATTGTGCAGTAAACCGGTCATACTGCGCATTCAGCTTGCGCTGCTGCTCCTGAATCATCTCATCGCTGTAGTCTTCGGTCTGATACTCGATCAGCTCGCGCACCGTGTCCCGCAGCTGAATCATTCCTTTGATGCGGCCTGCTGCCGTAGCTGAAGTGTCCACGCGCCGCATGCGGCTGTTTTCCCGATAGTAGATGTGACCGTCTACCAGCGCAAAGCTGAAATTGCGGACAGACGGGTCGGCAGGGAGGGAAGGGTCTTCCTCCTCCGGCTGGTCTTCTCGTTCTATCTCCACCCATTCGGCATGGATGTTGGACAGTGCTTCGCGTAGCAGTTCATCCAGGTTGGCATCCGGGTACGGCTTGCAGGATGTTTGCTGCCGGTTGCCGTACATCCGGTCGTCAAAGACCATTGTGCCCAGCACCATATCAGGATGAGCCACGAAATAGCTATTCACCGGCACACCGTCCGCTGTCTCGGATAGTGATAGCCATGCTTCGGTTTGCTCGCTGACGGCGACCATGCGATCCCGTTTTTGCAGAAACAAAATGTCGGCGGTCACTTCGGTTCCGGCATTGGCCAGAAACGCATTGCTCGGCAGACGCACCGCTCCGAGCAATTCGGCGCGTTCCGCGATATATTTGCGTACCGACGGGTTTTGCTTGTCCATCGTTCCCTTGGACGTAAGAAAGGCGATGATGCCGCCCGGACGCACTTTGTCCAATGTTTTCGCAAAAAAGTAATCATGGATGAGAAACTTATGCTTGTCGTATCGCTTATCCGCCACGCCATAGCCGCCGAACGGTACGTTGCCGATAGCGAGATCAAAAAAGCTGTCCGGCAAATTCGACTGTTCATAACCGCTGACCGCAATCGAAGCCTGCGGATAAAGCTGCTTGGCGATACGGCCCGTAATGCTGTCCAGTTCCACGCCAAACAGCCGCGAGCCTTGGAACGACTCCGGCACCAGACCGAAGAAATTGCCGATGCCGCAGGACGGCTCCAAAATATTGCCGCTGCGAAAGCCCATCGATTCCAGACAGTCGTACATCGCCTTGATGACGGTCACAGACGTATAATGGGCATTCAGCGTCGACGCGCGAGCGGACGCATATTCATCCGGCTCCAACACATTTTTCAGTTCCGCATATTCGGCTGCCCACTGCGTGTTCGCTTCGTCAAATGCCTGCGGAATGCCGCCCCATCCGACATAGCGAGCCAGCACCGCCTGCTCGTCCGCTGTCGCTTGCCGCTGCTCCTGCTCCAGCTTGTTCAGCAGCCGAATCGCTTCCATGTTCCATTTGAACTTCGTTTTTGCGCCGCCATGCCCCAGCTCATCATCCGTAATCCGGTAGTTGATAGCCGGGACAGACGGGCGGGCTGGCGCGGTGCGGCCGGCCACAGGATCAGGGGAAAGGGAAGTGTCTGGCTGCGATATGGGCTCTCGCCCCTCCGTCACCGGCTCTTCCGGTGAAACCGCATCTTCCGCTGTTTCCCAGGCCGCTTCGTCAGACCGTTCCGGCTCCTGCTCTCCAGTAATCAGATGATCGTTCAGCGGGTTTTCGCGCAGCATCCGCTCAAAATCCCGGCGATTCAATGCTTTGATGAAGAGCGGGAACTGACGGTCTTGCAGCACCACTGTTCGTTGCTCCAGCTGCACAACTTCATATTCGTCCGCACCGATCCAGACCGTGCTGCCTGCGTCATAACCATAGCGCGTCCGTTCCCGATTCACCGGCGTGTGTTCCGGTTCCGCTTGCGCTTCCGGGTGGGGAAACCCCTCCGAGGGCAATACATCCGGCTGCGGCACATCGGACCTGGCCAATTCCGCCGCTTGCAGCCGCAGCTTTTCCTCCTGTTCTTCCGCAAAGGCGGGCAATCGCTCGGCTTCCTGCCGGTTCAAGTAACGACCCGCTGCCAGCAGTTCGCCGATACGTTTCTGCACGTTCATCCACGGCAGCACGACTTGCGTATCCGGGTTTATGATGGAGCCGCGGGTCAGCGTGATACCTTTGCTGTCATAATTCATGTGAATATCCGTGCCGATCAGCGCGGGAAGGCGCCCGCCGGTTCCGTATTCCCGTTTCAGGAAATCGGCGTTCTCCTGTGCGGACAGCGACTGCTGGAAATGCAGCGCAATGCGATACTTGCCGTTCTCAAAACCGCTGCCGTTTTGCAAAATGGCGTCAATGACCGCTTGCGGTATGAAAAAAGCGGAGGCTTTTGCGTCCTCCGCTTGTTCCATCCACAGCGTCTGTTGCTCGATGGATGGTTCTATCTTTCGCGACAAGTCAAATTCGTTTAACAGCATCATGCTGGCGATATGCCCGGCGATGACACCCCAATCGTAAAAGCCTTGCGCCGTGCGTTCCTCCGCCGTCCCCGTCCACAGATGCAAAACGTTGCGATACGGTTCAAACCCGGCCTGCACACCTTCATCAAGCGTCAGTTCGGTGATGCCTGCCGGAAACAAACCGCGCACATACAACACACGCTCGAACTCATCCTCATGAGCAAGGAAAAACGCTGCAATGTCCGACTTGCTCTCCCGCAGCGGCGCGGCTCGGAGCATGTCATTGATGATGGCATGGTCATGAAAAAACGGAAGACTTCGGTCCTCCGTTTCCCGATCAAACCATTTTAATGATAAATCAGTTCCGCGAGAATCAGTTCCTCCGCCTGCTGCTTCAGGTTGTTCATGTGTCCCGTCCAGCCCAGCGGATCGCTCTCCTTGTCCGGTGCCGGGTGAGACGCGAGCAGTTCCTTTATGGTCCGGTCGATCTGCTCCCGCGCTGTCCGGTCGATGTCCGCCAGATGCCGGTTCAACTGCTCCGACAACATCAGATGGGCGTACATGCCCTTCCGCTCGGTTTTCAGGAACGTCTTGCGCATCATCCCGTACTTCCCGATGGTCGTCTCCGCTTCGCTCAGCGTCAGGTTGGGCAGCAGATAATCCCCTTGCGGCGAGTACGTCAGTTCCATGTTCATCCTTCCTTTCTTGTCGAGTAGCTTCATTGTGCGGCAAGGAATCGGGTCTTGCAAGGGTATGAAACGATTGCCCCTCATTTGCACGTTGTGCCTCCCGGCGCAGCGCTCGGACGGTCGATTCCACTTCCCGCAGCATCATCTCGGACACATCGCTAATCGCTGCGCCCAAGTGAGACAGCGCAGGAAGCGTGTTGAAATACCCGATGCCGGACAAATCCTCGATGCTGATGTAATGTGCGGGATCGAGTCCGCAACGGGTCATCGCCATGTAAGCGACGGCCGTTTCGGCCATTTGCTTGAACAGTAATTCCACATGTGGTATGTCCAGGTCTTCCAGCAAACTGTGTTCCCGCTCTTTCATCAACTCCGCCACATAATCGGCGCTGTTGTCATCCACCGCATTCCGCGCAGCAGCGAGCAACGCAGCAGGCAGATCCGCACGTGGTTCCATCTCATCCGACGCGCCGAACGCATTTTCCAGCGTTTCGATGACATGAGCCGTATCGCTGTCCTGCAATCGCCAAAGCGACACCTGCGGCTGGCGTCTGCTCTGAGTATCCGATACGTCAAACACATGGCGCAGGCCCAAGTGGTTGCCCCGATCTTCAATCAGGGCAATCCCTTTCGCGCCGCGCTTCACCCAGCGATCCAGCCGTTTGTTCCAGACGTCAATCGGCGCGCAGGCCGTTGCGTCAGGACGTTGTGCGTAGATCAACAGTTGATCCTGAAACGGATATTTATAGTTCCAGGCCGCCGTCCGCAAAAAATCCGCCCAGCGGTCAGGGTGATTCGTCACCGTGCGAGCCGTGCTGGCAGCCAGTTCGACGATGCGCTGCAACTTGGCTGTCATGAGAGCACCTCCCTTACCGAAACGTGATTTGATTGGTCAGGCGAATGCCTTCCTCGGAATAACGAGCCGTAATCCGAATGAGTCCAATAAGTTGCAGTCGATGCAGATTTCGGCGGACAGTGGAAGGAGAGAGACCCACCTCCGAAGCCAGCTTTTTGCCGGACAACAAGACGCAGCCATGCCGCCCGCCCGCGCGGTCCATCAGATAGCTGTACAATAGCTTTGCTGCAGGAGGGACCTTCGCTCCGGCCAGCAGTTTATACCTGGTGAGATCGTTCATAGGCTTCCTCCTCAGCAGACGCTAACGCTCCGGCGACCGTTCCGACAAACGATCCGGCCGGATGTAGCAGTACAGATAGAAATTGTAGTCTCCCGCATGCGGGAAACAACGCAGGTAGTACCGATGGCGCTCTGTTTGAAAACAAAAGCCGTATACGCCGGAATGCCACGCCCCCGATAATCGGGCCTCCGGATGCGACAGGCAAAAACGGTGCATCTGGCTGCGGCTTTGAAGAAGTCCCTGCTCCGTCAATGCCCGCACAACCGCATCCAGTTCCGCCCGGAAAGCCAGCGTTTTTAGCGCTGGCAAATGCTCGAACCAGTTTGCCCAGAATGTCTCGCCGCTGCTGCCAAAATAACCGCGCAGGTGCCCGATGCAACCCCGTTCCGTATCCTTCTTTATCGAAGCTAGAGTAAAGGGCTGATCCATTCAGCCCCTCCTCATCAAACCGTACGTTAGGTTTTCCCTCATACGGCTTTCCGATGTTCGTCATTCATGTGCATGCAGATCACAAGAGCGTTTTTAGTCCACTTTGACTGGCGAGGAATCTAACTTCACGAAGTGAGCTCATCCACCTTGCACGTTGCCTCTTCTTGGCGTACCATCTTGTGAGCCTTTGCAAAATGTACCAGTCTAACTTGGCCAGCTTTAGCTGGCTGTAGGCTGTGTAGTAATAGTTCTTCCATCCCTGAATTTTTGGATTCAGCCATTCCACGTGTTCGAGGAATGCTTTATGCCTCATATTCGGCGGGGCTAGACGTTCTTTTACGACCTCCCGTATGCGTTCTTCCGCTTTACGGGCTAACCATTGCTGAGTTGTGTAGTACACTTTTCCTTTAGAAGTCTCCGCTTTCGTTTTTCGATGATGCATGCCGAGAAAATCGAAGCCTTCCTCTCCTGTCCATAGTCCGACAATGCGTGTTTTAGTCGGATGTAGCGTTAGTTCAAGGCGTTCCATAATCGCTTGAATAAGCTCGTATGCCCGATCCGCATCCTTCTTCGTCTTGCAGATTACCACGAAGTCATCTGCGTAACGCGTCAGTTCTCCAACCTGACTGCCATGTCGCTCCCACAGGAGGTCGAAGTAATTTAAATAGATGTTCGCAAGTAGGGGGGAGATAACTCCACCTTGCGGTGTACCTAAATCTGAGCGTCTGACCTTTCCTTCCTCCATGACTCCCGCGCCTAACCACTTCCTCACCAACTTCAAGATTCTTCTATCGCTGATTCGCATCTCCACTAGCTTCATGAGTTTCTCTTGATTGATGTTGTCGAAGTAGCCTTGGATGTCGACGTCGACCACCCAATTCCCTTTGCGGTTGCATGTTTTCCGGATACGTTCCAGCGCTTGCTTCGCACTTCTTTTTGGTCGAAATCCGTAAGATGTTTCTTGAAAATCCGCCTCGAAGATGGGTTCAATTACTAGCTTGGTTGCCATTTGAATGACGCGGTCTCTGACCGTGGGAATCCCCAACGGCCGTTGCTTTCCATCCTTCTTGGGGATGTATTGGCGCTTCACGGGCTGTGGATGGTAGTCGCCTGCTTTAAGGAATCGATGGCATTCGTTCACGAAGAACACTTCTCCTTGCTTCTCAATGTCCGCTAACGTCTTTCCGTCAATTCCAGCCGATCCCTTATTCGCTCGTACCCTCCGCCATGCTTCCCATAGAATGTCTAGCCGGTAGACCTTGTCATACAGCGCGTGAAATCTTCGCTTCTTGTTTTCCTTGGCCGCATGACCTAGCTTCTCTTGGAGTTGTTGAACGTTTTCCTTTGGTGTCGTTAGCCGTTTGGCATTCACTGACTCGTACCTCCTTAAGAAACATGAACAAAGCAGGGCCCCTTCCCTCCCGCAGGTTGTGTTGTCCTGCGTTCTTCGGTAGTATGAGCCCCTCGGACTCCCTTCCTGCAGACGCTCACTTCACCTTTCGGGCTTATAGAGCGCCAGTCTACGAAAAAATAAAATTCCGTGCAGGGGAGGGTCTCCCCAGTTCACAACATCTTCTTTCATGCCATGCCGCCCCCTCTACGCCGGAGGATTCATCGTTGCCGTTCCAAGTTCTTAGCAACTTCCATGGCCTTCGTCCATATCCACGGGACTCGGCTTCCTCTCTTCCCTCTTGCGAGGCCTTTTTGACGACGCGGCAGGATTCACTTCATGTTACGGCCTGGTATGTCGCTCGCCCTGTCTCTGCCAGGTACTTTCGTCGATACGCTTCTACGCACAGATTCCGCCATACGCAGGTATCCTAGCTACGTGGGGGCTTGGCCCCTCCCACGACCGGACTTCCACCGGCTAGAAGATGCGTGCTTAGCTGGGCACGCCGGAATAAAAATAGGCCGCGTCCTCCGACACGGCCGTTTGCAGTCTTTCCAGCATATTCTTTTCCTCCCGGCTGGTAGGTGTTCGCTCTAGGTTGCGACACACATAGAAGGGGAAAGTCCGATATCTGCCACAAGCCGACGGGAGGAAAGCCACACGGCGCTGTTTTTTCCGCCCGCCAAATCCGGTAAATAGCAGTACACCAGCTTGGCCGCAAGCGGAAGCGAGGCTCCGTCCAGCAGCCGATAACGAGCGAGATCGTTCATTGCGTCCTCCTATCGTTGCGTTTCCGTTTTTTTCTTCTGTGCGGCAGGCGTGGAAGGCGCTTGCTGTTGCTGCTCCACCAAGCGCTCCGGCCGGGCATAGCAGTACAAGTAAAAGTTGTAATCCCCGGCAAAGGGAAAGCAGCGCAAATAGTAGCGGTGATCCTGCGTTTGCATGCAAAACCCGTACACATCCGTGCTCCAAGCACCGCCGATGCGCGCCTCCGGATGCTCGCTGCAAAATCGTAACATATGCTGGCGGCTTTTCAACACCTTCTGATCGCCGATAGCTTGAAAGACCTTACCCAATTCTTCTTTAAAAGCAGTCGTTTCAAAGGGAGAGCGCCGGGGAAACCAGGTTACCCAGAACTCCTCGCCCGACCGCCCAAAATCGCCGCGCAGGTGGCCGATGCAGCCACGTTCGATCTCCTCTGCGGCAGAAGCGGAATAAAAATAAGCCGTATCCTCTGGCGCGGCACTTTGCAGCTTTTCCAACATGTTTATCCCTCCCGTCTGGTGAATTTAATGGGTGCCTCCCGTCCCAAAGTCGTCGTAGCTGGACAAATTGGCATGATAAAAGACGACGTCGCCGTCCAGCAGGGAGAACGTTGCCCCGTATGGATCGACGAAGCTGGGCTGAAACCCTTCCATCCGCCACTGATTGTCCAGCGGCGCGTTTTTGTATTGCAGATGCGGATGGTTCAAGTCTTGATTGCGGATCGTTTCGATGTTGAAATTGACGATGATGTACCCATCCTTCAGAAATACGGGCGCATGATCGTCCAGCCGGTGCGTGCGGCCGTACTCGGCCAGATTGAAGCCTTTCGGCACCACGTACGGCGCGGCGGGCAAGCTGTAGTCCCCCCGCCACCGCTGAACCGAAGCGTTGGCGCGGGCCGCATCAATGCCGGAGGGCACCTGCATGCTTCCGACAAACGTCCGAAGCTGAGGCGGCAGCAGCATGATATCGTAGCCGCCCACATAGGTCGGCTTCTGCGCATCCTTTACATATTGATCGATAAACGTCTGCCTCGCTCCGGGCGAACCGTTCAGCGACCAAAGCGTTGCTGCGGTGTCGGTCAACTCCTGTTTCGGCACATTGCGCAGACGAGCGTCGAGCGTCACATACCGTTTCTCCACATCGTCGCTGGAGCCGATACGAATAAACCGCTGACTGCCTGAATGATAGTAAAGATCGACTTCTTGCCTGTTCTTCCCCTTGCTGTCTACAAAATAAAACGTCGGTGTAATGAGGATGCCGTCGCCCGAACCGAACATGTTGCCTTTCGTCATGACTTCGAATTTGAAATGGTAACCCGTTTTGACCGCTACGTTTTTCTTGCCGCTCTCGGGATGACTGCCTTGCCGTACCGGCAGCACGTAGGGTGGGGCATTGCCGCGCGGTGCGCCGTCAATGCCTTTCGTTCCGACCCAATAGGCGTTTCCTGTCGGCGTCGCGCTGCCCTTTTGGGTGCGGAACACCGATTCCCAGGCAAAATCGGCAATGTCGGTGATGCGGAAATCATAGAGACGGCCAATCACTTCCACCGGAACCACCTGCGAAGCGACATGGTTGGATAAGTCCAGATTGGCATTCATCTGGGACGTGAAGGAAGCCGGGCTGTTCTCGGCAAACGTTCGGAATAACACATCGTAATGGCCCTCGTCCACCCAAACGGGCAAGTAGAAGGTCGTCTGCATCTGGCCGACCGGGATGGACACCCACGTGTCCTTGGGGACGAACGTCGTGCGATCCGCTTTGTACACATCGAACGGAAAGCGTACCTGCTTGTCCCTCACATACTTAGCATAATTCCGATTGCCGTAGCCCTTGATATCCTTGTGCTGGCCGCTTGTCGGAATCGTCACGTTGAAGGGCCGGTCCAGAATGAGCGCCGACCGCCCGGTAGTCGGCTGCGTTTTCTGGTTGTGGGCCTGATCGTCCGACACCGAGGCGTAGTTCACCACCGGCGTATGCACGGTTACCGGGTTGATGCCGCCGATCGGAAAGCTCTTGTTTTCCCCGCCGCCAATGCCCTTGACCAGCGTATAAAAGATGGTGCCGGTGCTCGGTTGATTCGCTTTGTTTGTTTTGGAAGCATCAATGAAATAACCTTTGCCGTACAGCACCTCTTGCCCAATCATCGGAGGGGCCGGTATCGCCCCCGGCGTCGGCGCTTTTTCCTCAACGATTCGGTTGTCCATAATCGTATTTCCGTTAAAAACGAACGAGTCGTTTTTCACCTTGATCTTGCCGATGGCGCTTTCTGCAGTTGACTTCCAGTCCTCGTTCGGTACGGAAGGCCGGCTGGAACCGCCGGAAATCGTTTGTCCGGGAAGCGTCACATTCGAATAGACCGGATCGATGATATGCGCGCTGAGCGATGCATCATGCGCGGCGGAAACGGTTGGCGGCGCATAACCATTCGGCTCCAGCGTAACCGTTCCCGAAGGAAGCGCATAATTGGAGACCGTCGCCTTTTGAATGCCGTACACCTCGAGATTTTGAATCGTCCAGAAGCTGTACTCGCGTTCAATTGAATAGTTTTTGGTGACCGTCTGTGTATCTGAACGCGGAACGGTAATGGTGGTCGGATTCCCGTCCGCATCAGGCGGGCCGGATCGCGTCTCCGTCCAGGTGAGGGTGTACGTTTTGCTCACTTGAATCGGGTATTGCTTCGTGCCGCTCGATTCCGTGAACGTGTTGCGATACAAGTACGATTTGGCTAAGGCGTTCACATACAGGCTCTCTGAAGTCGGAATGCCTTGCAGCACATCAAATTTTTCTGCGCCGCGCGCATCCGCCTGAATGACGGCAGAAACGCTTGGCTCCATCACTTCGGTCTGCTGGGAAGCGCCAGGTTGCGGTTCCCCGCCACCGTCGCCTTTACGCACCGTATGATCGGATGTCGAATCCCCCGTATTGCCGTCCACATCCTGTACGACGACAGTGATTTGCACGCTCACTTTGTCGCCGGACGTGAACGGGATTTTGATCGGAATCGTTTTACTCGTTGACGTGCCGGAGAGGGTTCCGGTTTTGTCGCCCGTTTGAACGAGCCTGGCATTTCGAATATCCGTGATTTCGTATGACTTCAAATTCTTCTGCGACTCGACTTCAAAAACAAAATCCCCGTCCACTTCAGTCACGTTTTGATCGACCGTTTCCGGCGCTTCAATCCGGGACGTGACCGTTACCGAGGAGGGAATTTTGTAAATGCCGATAAAGTTGGAGCCGCCCGATCCCACCAGAATGGAGCGCTCTTTGAGCTTGGGGTCGCCTTTTTCCTGAATGAACAGCTTCTCGTCCGGTTTGTTATTGTTCGTAATGTAAGATCGGATGATCTCATACGTCTGACCGCCATATGTGACTTGCTCTTCGAACGTATGATTCGCCTCATCCCCGGTAGCGAAAACGCCTTTGTCCACTTCTTTGAGTTTGGTGCCGTCTTCTTTTTGATAGATGGCCTTCACCGGATTGTTCTCCGCATATTCGGCAACCGCGTCCGTTCCGCCCAGATGCACCGTAAAGCTTCGCGTTCGCACCTTCGGATTCGTTTCGGGATTTTCTTGCAGCCAGTCTTTCCGCGTCGGGTCCTGCTTTGGCGATAAATAGGAGCGAACGATCGTATACGTTTTTCCGTTGTCCTCAATCGTTTCTGGAAATTCATGATCGATCGTTTCCCCGACTTTGTACTTGCCCTTTAGAAATGTAATTTCCGTTCTTTGAATGACTATGCCGTTTACGGTTTTTGCAATGACATCGACGGGAAATTCCGCGCTTCGATAGGGTACATGAATGCCGAAATAATCGTCCAAATCGTCCGGATGCGCCCAAGGTTCGGCCCTCTTGATCTCATCCAACGTATAAAAGGGCCCTTTGCGCACGTTGCCGTTCCCGTCGATAGACACCATGATGGCATACAAATATAAGTCGTCGTTGTCTTTGATGTCGCCCATGCCCGCTTTCCACATACCTTCCGTGACGAGCGCCTCGCTGACTTCGTAATAGGTCGTGACAGGCTGGCCGGGGATGGGCGGATTCGGTTCCTGTCCTACTTGCCGTACTTGCTGGTCCAAAAAAGAGGCGTGTTGGCCGCTTCTCGGATCGCCGCACTGCTTGGGCGTTGTATTCGAACATAATTGGTCACGGCGCACTGTCCAACCCACAGTTCTGTATTTAATGGATGACGTTGCAGCCGTACTGGTGATTTCAAAGCTGATTTTTCCTGCCTCGGTTCTTACTTTTGGGATTTCGGCTTTCGCTGTGAAAGGAAAACCCGAAAATAAAAAAGAGCATGCCAGAAGCACGCTCAACGCCGATTTTATGAATTTGTTTCTCTTCATCTATTCCGAGTCCGCCTTTCTGATGAAATAATTGCGGAATAAACTGGCTCCCGGATCGACTTTCAATGTACTGCCCCAATCGCCGCCAACATTCGTGGAAAGGGAAATATCCGCGTAACCTTCGTACCAAACCTGCTTATCGAATTTGCGATCATTGGGGAACCGCTCATCGTACAGCAAATTTTTACTTTCCGTGAATGAGTTGAATTTGATTCTGAACTTGGAACGTACATAATTATTTCCAAACCCGTCTTTATAAATCATGGAAGGCTCGGGATCAAGGTATCCTTCGGTCTGAATCTTGTTTTCTTTGACCCACTCCACATACCGCCGGATATATTTCAATTCCGCATTGGAGCTTTGCATTTTCGTGGCGAATACCGCCTGCGCCCAAGAATCGTCAATCGTTTTGTAATCCACGTTCAGCCAAAGTGCACCAAACGTTTTCAGCCGGTTCATCCATATATCCACGTTTTTCTTATTGAATTCCGGCAGGGTTGAATACATTACCGATGAAACCTTGCTGTCCGTAGGATGCGAGTAGGGATAGGCCATCTCATACGCTTCATTCGGTACATCGGCAAGTATATAAGGATAATCTTGCGCATTCTTGGGCAGGTTGGTTGTGCGAATCAGACGGCCCCATTCATCATATTCCTCGATGGCTTCTTCTTGTGTGGAAATAAAGACGGTCGATGTTGGGCTATCCCAATTCACTTCCGCCCCCAGCGCTTCGCTGACAAAACGCAGCGGGACAAACGTCCGGCCGCCGCTGGTGATCGCCTTCGAATCGAAGGCCACCTCTTTGCCGTTGACGAGCGCCTTGCTTTCGCCGATCGTAAGCACAATATGCAGGTCGTCCCGCTCAATCGGTACGGTCATGGTTTTGGGCTCCCAGCCTACGTTCGCGCCCATCTTTTCCGCGATGAATCGAATCGGCACGAGCGTCCGGTTGTTCTCATCGACAAATGCTTGCGCATCGGGAAACCAGATTTTTTGTCCGTCCATAACGACGCTGACAAAAGACGGAAGTCGGCTCGCCGCGCTTGCCGTTACGGTGAACAAGCTGCAAAACATCGCGGCGACAAGTCCTGCAATTATCCAATTTCTCACGCCATTTGCTCCTCTCTTGATAGGGATCATAACAAGTTTGGAAGATTTCGGCTGTCACGTTCATCATAAAACCGATCTGACGGCGTGTCCACTTTCCGAAATATCGCCGTCTCGTTAAGATGGCGAGATAGGACAGTCCAGCGGCATATAGCCTTTTTGCGCGGCCGCTTGTTCGCTGGAAAATGTCTCTTCCACCGGATAAGCAAAGCCGCATGTACTGCGATAATACACCTTCATGCTTCCTTTCCTGGCTCCGACAATCTCCGGCTTCTTGAGCACGCGGCTTCCGCCGAGCGCATAATGGTTGTAAAACTTGCCTCCCATCGGAATGCCCTGGATAAAAGCAAGCACCCCGACGTCATCCACGGTATTGTTCCATTCTTCCTGTGAAATCGTTGGCAATGTAAACGTGTAAGAGAGACCAAATCGGGAAACCTCTTCGTTGTGTTTGTTGATCCGGTAGGCGAGTTCGTCTTCAATTGCGCGGACGATGGTGCTTCGGCGCACCTGCTCAAATCGCTCCGCATCCTTTAATAGCGCAATATTCGTCTGTTGCCCGACGTCATCCCGCAAGCCTTCATGCCAGCTCCGGCTGCCCGCATCGTAAGCGAGGACGAAATCGTCCAGCGTGAACGAAAGGCTGTTGCCCGATGAATCGGCGTAGGCATACGGCTTTTTCGCTCCCCAAACCGGTTTCCGTTCCGTTTTCCCGTCGGCTCCCGTCCACTCCTCCTCGGCATAGACGTAGAAGCCGTCGTAACCAATCACCGCAATAGCCGGGATATACCGACCCAGCACGCCTTGGGCAACGGGATCGTCGGCAATGCCAAAGCTTGCGTACAGCGTCCGATAAAATGCGGCAATCGCCTCGTCCTTGTTCAGCGCCACCCGCTTGGCCGATTCGTATTGCGTCTCCCGCTGCTGGTTCGCATTAATGGTCAACATCTGCGCCGCGTCATCCACCGCCGCATCCAGCGCGACATTATAGCGCAGCTCGGAGAGTAGCGCCTTCCGCTGCGTTTCGACCTCGATCCGGTTCACGGTCGCAAACGGCAGGAAAATGAGCGCCCCGACAATGGCCCATTCAATCACCCTCATTGCGCACCACCCCGCCGTAAGGAATGAACATTTTTTCATTCGGACTGATAGACTGGTTCAGAAAATCGAACAGAATCGTGCCGGGAGTCCGGTTCGTATTTTTGACCGTGACCGCAAATGTGTCGCCGACCCGCAGCTTGTAGCGTCTCGCCGGATCGTCTTTTGCGGCCGCGCTGTTCGGGAACAGAACAGGCAAAATCTGCGCGTTGTAAAACATGTCGTAGTGCACTTCGTAGCTGCCCCGAAACGTATCCGGCCTTGTCGGGTCGTCATAAACCGGCACGTACTTTTTGCTGCCGTGTTCCATTTGCACATCGAAGGTGTTGCCCGTTGCCGCAATCGTCTCCATAAAGTCCGTATACATGGTCGGCGACACAAAGCCTTTGTCCCGCACCGCATCCACAAACGTTGTCGTCGCCTTCAATACGACCAGTTCCGAAATATCGTCCTGCTGGTCGAAGGCTGCGGAAATAGGATAAAGGTAGAGCAAAAGAACAGCAATGAGCATCGCGAAAACTTTCGAGAAACTGTTCATGGCATTCTCCTTAGCGTAAAGCGAAAATGAGACGCACCAGTTGTCCGTACGCATCCCGCTGGGCGACTGCCGTATACCGGGCATTCAGGCGAATGCCGGCGGGGACGAACGGGTCCCGATCGAGCGGCGGCGCGTATCGAACACCGTCCACCACAATTTCCGCGTCTCCCGTCTCCAGCCGGGCAACGGACTGCGCTACCTCTGCGCCGGATACGGTGCCGTCGCCGGCAATCGGCGAAAACGTCATCTGCATGTTGCGGTCCAGCGACTTTCCCGACACATAGGCGGTGGCATTCAGCGCGGCACCGGTTTGAAAGAGCAGCAGTCCGCTCGTTACGGCCATCAGAAAGAGAAGACAGGCCACGCTCATTTCCAGCATCGTTCTGGGGGCATGTTCCATCGGTTTCCTCCTTGAAAACGCCGGGGCGTCCGTCTATATCCGAAAGGACGCCCTATCAGCGTTGTGATGTCAGTAAGAGCGCTTACTGCTGCCGAAACACAATGCCGCGAATGACGTTGCTGCTGTCGTGCACCAGTTGCGCCCGAAATTTGCCGCTCGGATTCACGTAGTTGACATTCGCTTCATCGAGCGCATGGCTCAGTTGCCCCGGCGCATCACCAACCACTGAGCCGTAGGTCACGCTGTCGATCGGAACACTCGTGTTGATAACCTTGCCATACCACTGACCCGCCGGATTTTTCCCGGTGACAATCTGGATGCCGAACTGGTCCTGATCGCTGAACTTGCGCAGCGCGTTGACCACCTGACTGCCCGACAACATCGTGTTGTCGTACACCGTAAACGCCGTTTGCGAAAGTTCCGTCTGGATATTGCTGAAATTGCTTTGCGCCGCCTTGGTGGAGTCTTGCGCGGAAATAAACAATACGACGGCAAGGGTAATGAGCGCGATGGCAAGAAAAATCCCTGCCGCCATCACGAGTGCTTTTTGCGCGTTGGACATGAACCGATCTCTCCTTCAAATGAAATTAGGAATAAAAAAAGACACTTCCCGTTTGGAAAGCGCCGCAACATGTCCGCTTACTGAATGCGCTGAAGCTGTTCGTAGTAAACGGACATCTGGTGCAAGCTGACAATGACGAGCGGAATGACCAGATAGCCGAAAATGAGGGCCATCATCGGCGCAAAACCGATCCATTTTCCCCAGCCTGCCTTTTGCTCGATCAATTGCTCGTACTCCTGTTTGCGCTGCTCCTGCGCGTAAGCCTGTTCCGACTCCAGGTCGTCGAACGCTTCCCGGATCGGCAAACTTTGCGCCGCCAGTTCCAGCTTTTCCACCGTGCGGACGAACGGCACAAACGGCGCATCCTCTTTCAGCTGCGCCAGCGCCTGATCCGCGCCCTGTTCGAAATGGAGCAAGCAGGTTTGCAGCGGTTCCTTGAACACGCGGGCAAACTGTTCCATCCAGATGAGCAGATGCTCGACCGACATCCGGTCCAGATCCGCCAGCATGGCGATGACGGCATGCAGCTGATCCACTTCATGCTTCATCTCCATCTGCCGCATGTGCCGCTGGAACAACCGAACGCCGACCGGCATGGCGTAGCCGCCCCATCCCGCGAGAGCGGCGAGGAGCGCTTCCCACCACTTCACATACTGATTGTCCAGCTTCGTGAGCTTGCCCATAATGCGCCGAGCCGCGGCGCGAAGCTGATCGTCCTTGTTTGTTGCTGGCGATTCGCTGCGGAGCAGGCCCATGATCGTTTCTTCGGTGCGGTGCTTCACCTCCTTTGCGCGATGAATGATGCGGCGATCGAGCGCCGCCGCCCCGCGCGCCTTGGCTTCCTCCTCCGGCGAAAGTTGGCCGAACAGGATGCCCGGCTTTACCGGCGCATACAGGATTTGATGCCGGCTTGCGGCATGAAGTGCCATAAACATCCCGAGCACAGCCAGAAAAGCCATGCTCCCCGCCACGATGCGCTGCACATAGAGCCATTCCAGCCGAAGCGGCGACGCGGTGTCTTTAAGCAGCTTGACCATGCGGTCAGCTTCTCGGGAACCGGGGGCGGGACCGAAACGATGCACAAGCCAGCGCATCCACGGCCATTCGTAAACCTGTTTCTCCCATCTTTTTCGGCCGGTTGGTTTTGGACTCGCGTCCAGCTCCTGAATGTTCCTCAGCAGGATGTAGGACAGCCATACGACCGCCATCAGGCCGATTTTCACGATCCAGCCGGTCGTGCTCGCATAAAAGGCGTCCATGGCCGGAAAGTAATGGCTGGCCCATGCTTCAATCGGCCGGGTAAACAGCAGCGGCAACAGCGCGATGGCGGTCAGTCCTTGCAACAGGAAACTGAGGCGCTCGCGGCGCAGCAGTTCCAGATTCAGTTCGGTCGCAAGCTTCCCGAGCGCCTTCAAGTACACGGAACCGGCTGCGGTTCGTTTGTCGCCGTATTCCTTCACCAGATGCGACAGCCCGGCCAAGCCCTGCAAATAGCGGTTCGGCGCGCTCTCGATATACTGCGCCAGCCGCTGCTCGGCATCGCTTGCCGTGAGCACTTCGTATATTTCGTGTCCGTGCAGCGCCATCTCATACGGCGCGCCGTCCGCCGCTTCATAAATGGCTTCTTCCACCATGCCATGACGATGATAATGATGACGCACATCCGAAAAAAAATGCCGGAGTTGCCGAAGCAGGCGCGTCTCCAGTCGATGAACCAGATTGTCCGAAAGAATGCCATGGCCAACCCAGAAACCGATGGCGATCATGCCAAGCGTGGCCAGGTCGCGCACGCCCAGCGCCAGCGGAACAGCCGCTGCAATCAGCATGCCCCAAATAATTAGAGCCGTCTTCATCGTCTCCAGCCGCAGCTTCCATTCGTCGCCAAGCTGGAGGATGGTCATTCGTTTGCGAAGTTGGTGCAAATAAGCGCGCAGAATTGGCACACGCTCGCATAGACGGTACAACTGCTGCATGACGCTATACAGCGCTTGCTTTTTGCGGGCTTTGCCCGGTTTGCGCAGCGCTTCATACCGCCGAACGGCCTCCACATCCGAACCATAGCGGGATACCCATTGAAATGCGGCCGCCATCGCGAGGAACAGCACCGTCGCCGCGCCGAGCACAAGGGACAACCATTCAAGTTTCATCGCCATCCCCCCAATGAACCGCCAGAAACGCCTCGAACGCCGCCTGATCCGGCCCGGCGAGGCAAGCGGCGATTTCGTTTCGGCTTCGCTCGGACAGCGGATGAACGGCGACATAGCGTCCGTCGCGGTATTCGATGACGTTCCGCGCGACGTAAAGCGGTCGGTCCGTCGTGCGGCGGAAATATTCCAGCATCGTCTCCATAAACGCCGCCATTTTCTCTTCGGTCGTTGATTTATGGCGGAACGAATCCGGGTAAGCCGTCTCCTGCTCCACCGGGACGCACTCGGTGATGCGTTCAATGTAACGATGTCCGTCCGCGTCCCGCCTGAGGTGAATGTCGAAGTTGATGACGCTGACGACCTGCTGCTCGGCCACTTTTTCGTTCGTAAACACTCTGGTTTTCAGCAACGAATTGCGCAGCGAGTAGACGAGATCGCGGAATGTTTTGGCGTGGTGCGTAAACAGGGTGAACAGCGACGCGACCTGCGCCATCTGCACCATCCAGGCGGCAACCGGGTCGGTCGCCACTTCTCCCAAAATATTGACCGATCCGTCCGTTTTTTTCTGGATGTCCAGCCCGTCTTGTCCGGAGATCGTTTCGGTTTCCCGCAGGCTTATAATGTTGCGGTCCCGATATATTTTCCGAAGCTGAAGTTCAAAACTCATTTCCTGCACCCGGATCGGCAAGATGGCCGGAATGTAGCGCACCATGGCCATCAAGAGCGTCGTCTTGCCGCTGCCTTGTGCGCCGGTGATGGCCGTAATGCGCTCGCCCATGACGAGATATCTGATCAGTCCGATGGGAAGCTCGGCGTTGTCGTCCTGAATCAATTGTTCCAGCGTGGCGTTTTGCACGTCGAATTTGCGCACAAAAAAAGCCCACGATTCACTGAACCGGGGGCGCAACACAACAACGCGGGAGCCATCCGCCATTTCGTTCACCTTAAAGCCGTTGGCTTCGGACAATTGGCCGGGAAAATTATGTTTGTACACGTTCTGGCACACGCGCCTCAGTTCTTGCTCCGAACCGAAGGACAGGAAGCTCAAATGAATGGATTTCCCTTTATAAAACAGCCACACGCTGTCATGCGACCTTGGCACCTCGGAAAGCTGCGCTTCTTCCTCCAGGCTCCATTCGCCTTCCCACATCGAGGGCGGGATGCCGGATACGCCGCCCGATACGCCGTCGATTTTCATGTCGCGGATTTCGTCGATGACGCTAAACCCTTTGTAATGCTGGTAGATCCGCTGCACGACGATCTGCGTTTTGTCTTCGGCAGACAGCTTGCGTACTTCCCGCTTGTAGATGTCTCGGATTTCGTCGGCGGTAATCCGGTACGATTCGGTCTCTTCGTCTTCCATGCTTCGCTTGGGACGATCCAGCTCGTATTGGCGGATCAGTTCGTCCAGCGCTCTCAAACGATGTTGTTTCTTAAACAGATAGAGCAGGATGTCAAACTGATCTTGCGGCGAGAGCGCCTGCGGGTCGTCAAACGGCAGGAGGCGATTCAGGTTATTGTCGTCCAGATGGTAGCGCTGTTCGAGCAAATCGGCGATTACCTGCTTCACATAAGCCTTGTCCCGCAAATCGCCAGACGTGCAGCCCCGCAGTGCCTTTTTCAGCTCCGCGCGTTTGTTTTTGCGGCGACGGTATTCTTCTTCCGACAAGCCGTAGTCGATCAAGTTGCTGCTTGTCATCTCATGCAGCGCTTCTTTCACATATACGGTCATCGCATCCAGTGTGTAAACCGGCTTTTCGTCCGGCCGCTCCGGCAAACGGCGGCTCATGCGCAAATAAAGCATGATGCCGACTGCGACGAGGATGCCCCCGATAAGCAAACCGTTCAGCACGAACATCATCGTCCATCGTCCTCCCTCCCGCCGAAAAGAGGCTTGTCTAATCCAGCGTGCTGGATGATCGCCTGCGCCAATGCCCGTACTTGTTGCATAAAGAGACTGTTTTTATGATTGCGCGGCACTTTCCGGTTACGAAATAAAAAATGTATTGCGTCTCCTTGCTGGGTGGCATCAAGCCATCCCGTATTATGAACAATCGGGTACGCAGGCTCCCGTCGGTGGAACTGACGCATGATGTTTTTGACGGTAAACGCCGAGCGAGGGTCATATTGCCCGAATACGAGCAAAAGCTTCCGGTTTGATAGAACCTGCGCCTCTACCATCGGAAAAACTTGCTCCAGTTTGAGCGCATTTTGTGGCAGACAAACGACCAACAATTCCGCCTGACGCAGCAATGTCCGTGTCCATTCCGACACGTTGCCGCTTCCGCCGTCCAGCAACACCACATCGTAAGCGCGTTTTGTCAGTTCCAAGAGCGGTCCGAGCCAATCCTGCGCGGATGAAACAAACGATACGTCCGGCTTGTTCGATCCCCGCAGAATATCGAGGCGCTCGGCGAGCAACGGCAACGTATAATCCCGCAGCATTTTCGGTTCCAGCTTGCGGTTTTGCAGAAGCCTCAGCAGCGCGTCGACGCCCGCGTCAGGCGGGGCGTCCGCTTTATTTATCCAGGATCGCCTCGGGTAAAAGCCGCGTTCAATGGCAGCATATTCGCTTTGCAAATGCCCAAGCAACAAAAGGCGCGAGGAGTATTCCAATCCGAGCAGCGCCGCGGCGGCAATCAGGTTGCTCGTCGTACCGGCCTGTCCCGGTACCGGACTCCAAAACACCACGGTATAACCCATTTGCTTCATCTCCTTTCGTGCAACATTCCTGGATTCACCCGCGTCTTCGAGACCGCGCCCATGCCCGCCGGGCAGTTTTGACATCGCACTCAAACAACTGTTGAAGCATGTCCAGCACGTTCCGGCGATACGCCCCGGACAGCCGCCTGATGTCGATGCGGCCATGATGCTGGTTGTCCAGTTCGACCGACATATCCCGTTCGTCCAGCGGAAAGCGGAACACGGTGTCCTCCCAACGTATCGCCTGCTGCGGCAGCAGCGAATCGATATACGACTCGGGTATGGCGATCGGCAGAGTGGGAGCAATCAGTTTGTAAAACGAAAGCGGCTGACCTTCCGCTTCGTGAAGGCACAGCCGCTGCATCAGTTCCGCGTTTTTATGCATGCCGAGTCGGCTCCAATTGCTGCACCAAACCCGCTTGTCGTATCCCGGCAACTCTCGTCCTTTCACAAATTCAGTGTGATCGGTGTCGAGCAGCATGACATCGTATGCTGTTTCGCCTCCGGCTTGAAACAAAGAACGTTCCAATTGCGCTGGCGTGATGAGCCCGGTCGCCACATCGATGCCTTCAAACTCCCGCAGCGAACAGCCAAAATCCGTTCGCGGCAAATAGCCTTGCATGGACTGGGCAAGGGTGGAATCCACGATCAGCACCTTTCTCTCCATCGCCGTGAGCAGCTTGCCAAGCACAAGGAGCAGGTGGCTTTTGTCCGGCGCGCCGAAAAATACGACCTTTTTCATGACGGCCTCCTTCACTGATTAAAAATTTGCTCCAATTTATCCACTTTTGCAGGCTCTCCAGGCGACGAAGCTGGCGCCGGATCTGTTGAAACAGTTGATGTAGGCTCCTCTGGCGTTTCCGGTCGATTCTCACTCATCGTTGTCGGAACGGAAGAGGTAGGCAGCGGCTGCGCAGCTGGCGGTTCGTGATCGACCGTAGCCGTTGCGCCTGCCGGTGGCGGCGATGGGGTCGCCTCATGCATGGCATTGCCTTGCTGCGTGACAATCCGTTCGTTTTGCAATTGCTGCTGAACCGTTACGCTTCCGCTCGTTACGCGCAGTTTGTCCGACTCGCTCATCGCCTTCAGATTGTCATCCAGTGTCGTTCGCAGTTGGCGGGCAAGCTCGGTTGTCGCTTTTTCTAGCAGGTTCGGATCATGATCCATCAAGTCGAGCACCTTCGGATTGGCGGGATAATTGACTACTGCCGATTCCTGCAAGCCCGGCTCGATGTAGGGCAGGGCATACAGCCGCGCGCCTTGCAAGTAGGCATCGATGATCGCGCTTGAAGTCCGTAATAGATCCAGCTCGTTCATTTCCAGCCAGATGACATTGCCGGACAACTCCCGCGCCTTCTTCTTCGCCAGCAAGACAAAATCCTCGCCAGTCGGGAAGTTGATTCGCACGTCGATGTACTGTCCCTTTTGCAGATTGGAGGGAAGCTGAATGACTTGAAACTCCTGCACCCGCAAATCCTTCGGGATTGGCGCGCCCTCGTACAGCATGGAAGGCATCAACGGCGTGCCTGGCTCTAATTCGATTTTGGCGCTTTTGCCAATGACCGCGTTCTGATCAGTAATCATTCCTTGCGGCACCAGATTCGCAGGCAGCGGAACAGACTTGAGGTCTTCCGCCTTCACGATGCCGCCGGCCGGAACAGTGTGCGCCACAGTCCAAACGCTTCTGCGCGATTGTTCCTCTATCGTTTTCAATTCTTCGATTTGCCTTTCATAATGTTCCTTCATTTGCTGTTGTTTCTGCTCTTGCTCTGATTGCTTGATCAGAGAATAAATGGCCGCAGCAGCCAGTAAACAAACGCTTACGGCAATCGCCGCGATGATAAGCGCCTTGCGGTGCCGATACGTCCACGACATCGCTCACGTCTCCTTTCAAACCAAAATTGAAGTGCTGTCGATTGACTTTACCGGGCTTCGTCACGGCGCTTCGGTTTTTGCTGAGTTCCAATCTGATGCTGCTCCAATTTTTCTTGCGCCCATGCAGGCATATGCTCCGGTTTTATCAGACCCATAAAATCCTCTCGATTCCAGCGAGCCTCTTCACCGGTATATAGATTTAACACGTAGACGGCGCGACCTCGGGAATTGGCAGAGGTGCCAAAACCGCTTAGCGCCAGCACAAGCTGGTTAACAGCGGTGCGGTATTCAGGTCGCAACCGTTCCGGCCGGATGACAACAACCTGGTGGTCAATGCACACGTCTTCGCGAATCGGCTGGCATTGGACTTGGGTAAGGGGAGATAGGGGCACCTTGACACTGGCCCTTTCTTCTTTGAGATCCTCCAGCTCCCATTGCACGCGGGAAACAAAGTCATGCACGGCCTCAAGATAATCCGCGCCGGCTGCAAACGCGTAAAATTGCTCGACACCCAACGAATTGTTTCGGGTGCAGGTACAAACCATGTACGGACGTTCGGCATTGGTTTCGTCTATGCCAAGCAGCACTTCCACCTTCCCGATGGAGATGGCCTGAACGACTTCATAGTTGTCCACCATTCGCTTTATTTCTTCCATTGTCCGTCCTCATTTCCTGGAAAATTGCGGTCATTCTTCGTTCCCCGGCTTCGCTTTGATTGGCCGACTTCACGAGATTTCTCGTTTCGCGTGCGCGGCTGCTCGGTCTCATCCTCCAAAACTTCAAAGCGGTTGAAACCCGGCTTTTCTTGCATCAGGCGCTCATATTGACGACGCCTCCCTTTCGTGAAATACATCATGAATCGCCTCCCCAAAAATGGGCATAAAAAAGCTCTCCGCCTAGGGGAGAGTGCCTGCCGGACAGGATCGTTATGTTTCAGAAACAGGTTAACGTTCCTGCTCCCGTTGCCGTTTTTTATACCAACTTTCCAACAGTTGTACGATCAGGTCTTCCTTTTGCTTTTCGGTAAAGTCCCTCGGGAAGAAACGGTCGATCCGTTCGCGCCGAATGGTCATCTTTTCTTTCTGGTTCGGCTTCTCCTCCGTGAGAATCGAGAAGATGACATCCACGTTAAGCCGCCCGTCCTGGCTCAGTTTTTTCATGCGCTGCGCCTGCGCCAGCGAAGGCGTGCAGTCTTCGGACTGCATCGTTTCGTACAGGGCTTTCTGTTCTTCTTCGGCCAAGTAAGAAAGCTCTACGGCCGGATTGAAGGCGATTCGTTTATCGTCCACCATTTCGAGAATGGAGGGGGTCAGTTCGGTAAGGCGGATATAGCGTGAAATTTGATGCGGGCCTTCCCCAGCTTGCTCGGCGATAATTTGCCTTGATGTTTTATTTGCCGACTTCTGCGCAATTTGCGCAGAAGTTAAATCCGTTCTGGCTCCTTGCCTTTTTATTGCTTCCAGTTTCATCTTATAAGCAAAAGCCTTCTCGCTAGGCAAGATATTTTCCCGTTGCAGGTTGCTGTCCACCATGATGATCGTCGCCTGATCGTCGTCCAGTTCGCGGACGATGCAGGGCATCGTTTCTCTGCCTGCCAGTTCGCTCGCTTTTTTACGCCGATGCCCGGCTACCAGTTCATAGCCGCCGTCCGCCTTCGGACGTACCAGGCCGGGAACAAGAACGCCGTATTGCTTCACGCTGTCCGCCATTTCCAGCATCGCTTCATCCGCCTTCACCTTGAACGGGTGGCCGGGAAAATCGCTGATTTCAGATAAAGGGATGTCCAACACTTTTTCCCGCTTTTCATCGGCGCGGCTCTCCTCGGTGGAGAATAAATCAGCGACTGTGGTCAGTTTGATGCTGGCGCGCATGTCGTCTTTCGCTGCCAATGCTCTGCACCTCCTTCGTAAAGGCGGCATACGCTTTTGCCGTTTGACCATTGGGGTCATGAGCATAAATGCTTTTTCCCTTGGCGCTCGTTTCCGCCGCGCGAACGGATAAGGGAATTTCGGTGTTGAACACGCGCAGCTTGTCGCCGTAGTCGCGCCGAAGAATGAATGAAATATCCTTGGCGAATTTCGTCCGGCTGTCTACCATCGTGAGCAGCACGCCGTCCAAAACCAGCTTCGGATTGATCTGCCTCCGTACACGGGCAATAGTCTGCAACAGTTGAGTCATTCCCTTGGCGGGCAAATAATGCGCCTGTACGGGAATAATGACGCTGTCCGCTGCCGCCAACGCGTTGATGGTCAACATGCCCAAACTCGGCATGCAATCGATCAGCACGTAATCGTAATCGGCTTTAACCGAATCGATGTACGAACGCAAAATCGTTTCTCTGCTCATCGTATTGACAAGCGATACTTCAACAGCAGACAATTCAATATTGCCTGGCATCAGGTCAACGCCTTCATGGTGATGCAAAATACCTTCCCGCGCTTCATAGGATTCTTCCAGCATCGTCTTCGCCAGCAATGTCGCCAAAGATACCGATAAATTATCCGGTTCGTGGAAACCTAATGAATCCGTCAGGTTGCCTTGCGCGTCCGCATCAACCAGTAAAACCTTTTTCCCCTCGGCTGCCAAACCGATCCCCAGATTGACCGCCGTTGTGGTCTTGCCTACGCCGCCTTTCTGATTAGCGAGGGCGATCACCTTGGCCATCTTACACTTCTCCTTTCACGCAAAAAGCCGGTTGCGCTGATAGTTCAGGGCAACCGGCTTTTTGAATAGTATCTATCTAAAAAGAGAACACCGCAAAAAGGGCGTTCTCTTGGACATTCATATGTTGAAGTCACCTCATTTTCAGTTATCTCGTGAGCTTATTCCAATAATTTCAACAATTCGCATACGCGTCGTCCAAATCCAGGATCAAAAAAACGGAAACTCCAAACTAATCATTGAAAGGCTGCTGCTGCACTGCACCTGTCTTGGATCAACTAATACATTACAAATTGCATCCCATCTTCTCACGATTCGCTCGGTCAGCTAACCAATCTAACGCGCTGGGTGTTGTTTTCCATGAATGGAGGGCGAATGAGGCGTAAATAATCGCTTCCTCCTCACTCCCCCGCGAGTAAGCATCAGGTTTAATATATGGAATATGCTTCTCACCTAGTAAATAAGCGGGAACAAAAGAATTCGATTCGAGAGCTTTACTCAACGATACGGCCGCTTTGCGAGCACTCTTGCAACGGAAAGAAAGCAAAGCTTCGCTATACAGCATAAAGCATGTAGCCTCTTTATGGTCTGACAGAAATTCGTCAGCTTCTTTATTCATTTCCTCAGCCAGCAAATAATTTACCAGTATATAGCGAATTCCCAGACTGTCATTAGGATTCAATCGGAGCAACTCACGACAGTTCGCAATGGCATCTTGCCGGTGTCCATTATTCCAGAGGCATTCCGCCAGTCCTGCCAGTGCCCTCATATATGGTCTGGTCTCAGTAAGCCACCAAAATTCACCTACATTCTCTTCAAAAAACGATTCCCCCAAAGCTAGACGCCCCACCTTCACCCCCCGCTCGTACAGTTCCATTCGTTCTTCCGAAGATTCACTATGTTCCGCTAACAAATTATAGGCATCCGCACAGTATGGCGACAGAAACAATGCTTTTCGTGCCATCGAGAGACGCTTGCTTCTACTCATCTCGTCCCATGCATCATAAATCATTTCCTGCGCCTGATCCAGCTTTTCTCTGTCAAACGAAGGAAGCTCCAATTCAAGCACCGTCTTGTCGTATCGTCTATGTTTACCTTGCTCTATCTTGAAAAGACCGGTATCAACTGTAATAAAATGCTGGGTAAAATCATCATAGTCCGGAACAGACCGAGGATGATGCTCCTTTGGCAAGCTTTCTTTCCATGTATTGAACTTCGAACCAATCAAATATTGACATACTTTCAGACGAAGTTTGTCCACTCCTTCCAGTGTATGATCCACTGTTTCACTCAAATAATAGGATAGCAGCTGTTCTATATCCCGAAAGATTCTGACACCCGAAGCAAAGCCGCTTTGTGGGTGCAACGGCATAATATCCAGACTTTCAAACGCGGCAAACAAGCCGTCGGTTGTAACCGTCTTCGGTACAAATAATGCGTCCGGCAATCCGAATATAAATTTTTCTTCCTTCTTCTCCTCGCTCCAGGCATAATAAAGAAAATCTGCGAGAGGAAGCGGCCTTCTCGTCGTAGCCATCCGAAAAGCAAACGTCCCGCTATAGTGATCGCGCAATATATAGTAAATGAGATGTTCTTTGCGTGACTTAAGTGCGTTTTTCAGATCAACGTCCAACGGTTTTTTCTGGTATCTCAAATATCCATCATTGCCAAAATAATAATGCCTTGAGACGGAGACCAATAATTGATGCAATTGGTTGGAATAATCGGAAACCAACCGGCGATGCATACAACCAACCCCTTTAGTAATAATGCGGCATCCTGAGATTGTTCATAGCCAACATACCTGATTTTTCGCCTCTCGACAAGGAGAAGCATACCCTACAATTATAAGCCAAAAAGTTCACCTAACATCCTCTCACATGCACCGTTTCACCAATTCATACAGCCATAAGACTTCCCAACCCCTTCCTTCGAGGCTCTGATGGTGAAAAATAGGAATGGAAACCCGCTTCTCGCTCGGCTCGTAACACGACTCTTTACATTTTGTCATGACCGTTAGGTTTTGAGATAACGGCCGGTTTTTAAATTATATTTATATATAAGAAGAGAACACCGCAATTAGGGGTGTTCCCTTGTATATTCATATGTTGCAGCAACTTTCATTTTCAGCTGATTCATGAATTTATTCCCATGAATTTAACATATCTACACACCCGACGTCCAAATCTAGGTCCAAAACGACCGAAACCTCGATTTTGTCTTTGAGCACCTTATTTTTGAAGTCGTTGCCGTCCGCCGTGAAAGTCATAAAACGCGCAAAGTGTTGAAAACAAAGGATTTCTACGTATCGATTCGTTGCATTCCTATTACGCACTCCACATGCCCCGTATGCGGGAACATATCGACCGGCTGCACCCATTCGAGACGGAAGCCGCCGTCGAGCAGCACCTGGCAATCCTTGGCCAGGGTGGCCGGGTTACACGACACATACACCAGCCGCTTCGGCCGGGCTTGCACGAGCGCCTGCAGCAGCGGGCGCTCGCAGCCGGTGCGCGGCGGGTCGACGACGACGACGTCGGGTCGGACGCCGCCGTTGACCCACTCGGGCAGCAGCTTCTCGGCGCGCCCCTCAAAGAAGCGTGCGTTCTCAACGCCGCTTGAGCGTGCATTGTCCCGGGCGTCCTGTACCGCCTCGGGAATAACCTCGATGCCCCGTACCTCCCGGGCATGAGGGGCCAGCCACAGGCCGATCGTACCTGTACCGCAGTAGGCGTCGACGACCAGCTCCGAGCCGTTGAGCGAGGCTGCCTCACTTACGGCGTTATACAGCTTCACCGTCTGCTCCGGATTGAGCTGGAAGAAGGCCCGCGGAGATAAGGAAAACCGGACGTCGCCAAGCGTTTCCTCGAGCCGGTCCCGTCCCCAGAGCACGACGGTTTTCTCCCCGAATACAAGCGGCGACTTGCCCTTATGGATATTTTGGGCAATCGTGGTGACCATAGGCAGAGCCTCACGGATTCGCTGCACAAGCCGTTTGGAATCCGGCAGCCGGTCGGTGGCGGTGATCAGCGTCAGCTGGACATTCCCGGTGGCTTGACCGACGCGGGCGACGACGGTCCGGACCGCTCCCTCGCGAGTGCGTTCATTGTAGATTGGGACCTGAAGCTCCGATAAGATCGTCTTCACCTGATCAATGACTTGATTAACAGTAGGATGCTGAATGGCACACCCGCTGATATCGACCAAACGATGCGTCCCTGTCGTATATAGACCCGTGATCAACTCTTCCCCTTCGCGCCCTATTTGCAATTGGGCCTTGTTCCGGTAACCCCATGGATCGGTCATTCCAAGAATCGGCCGGAACGGCAGCTCCTGAAGACCGGCATAGCGCTGGAACGATTCACGCACAAGCTCTTCCTTCGCCTTCAGCTGTGCCTCATAGGTCATATGCTGCAGCTGGCACCCGCCGCAGGATTCATAGACGGGACAAGGCGGCTCCTGACGGTCAGGCGATATTTTCTCCAGCTCGATGATGTCCGCGCTCAGGTAACCCGGCTCCACCTTCGTGATTTTCGCCTTGACGACTTCATTGGGCAAAGCCCCCTGGACAAATACAGCCTTGCGCCGGTAATAACCGACCCCTTCTCCATTAATCCCGATTCGTTTGATCGTGACAATAATACGGTCTCCCACTCGGACCTCTTCGGCAGAAGAAGGGGCTCCGGCGAGCCCGGATGGCTTCCGCGTCGTGTTCTTCTGCTGACGGGCTGCTTGCGGCCGGTTCGATTTGTTCGGTCGGTCAGATTTGGACCCCGCCGTTTTGGCTCCTGCCGCTGCGGCGTAACGCTTGTCCGGCCCGCCGCCCTGCTTACGCCCCCGCTCCTGCGGCCTATTCATCCCCTGTGTCATGCTGTATTCGCTCCGTTTCCGCTATCGTTTCTTCCACTATACCACAGGGGTATACTTTTTTCCCAATGGAGCGGCAGCTATAAAGTCTGCTTTGAAGCAGCTGATCACGGCAAGCCATTTTGCTTGAGCATATTTTTATTCCGGTTTTGAGACCGTCTTCTGATGAGGCGGTGACTTTCGACACTGCAAGATCATCGAATGAGGTATGCAAAAACATTCCAAGGAAAACAATATATGCGGTCAGCAAAAATACCGGTTTCCCGGTTCAAACAAAGTCTCGAATCAACGGTATGATGTGCTCCTTTTTGGTGAGCAATGGCTAAGCCAGCGAATAAAACCAGCACTGCACCCAAAGACAATAATATAGGAAATGACGGAATAACCTAGATTCCAGCCGTATTTATATTGAAACACATGAAATTGGACGGACACCCATTCCATACATGCCGTCAAAATAACCCACATCGCGATAAAAGCAACCAACGACCTCTTTTGATTGACCCACTTCGTCATAAAATGCGCGAAAAAATAACCGTATATAGGATAATTCATGGTGTAAATCAAAAAATCGAACCAATCATATCCTTTCGTATCCATCGTGTCATAGAAATCCCAAGGAGGGGAAATACCTAATCAGCAAATCTACGGTAAGGCCAAAAACAGAGTGAAACAGCATGATGCCGAGGATCACTTGCTTTGAAAACAATTTGGGCGTCCAATAAAGATGATAATATTACTCAGTTGGGGAATTCGGTTATTTTTGTGTACAATCCACCAGCACAATAGCCCCGCAAGCAGTTGAATGTAAATCATAAGCTCTTCCCTAGCAGCCAGGATGGAAATTCCTTCATATTATGTCCTATTTACATGGTTAATTATTCCTTTGTATCAGGTGAAGGAGAAGGCGCGTGCGGCAACAAAATAAAAAGGAGGGCCTGCTGTCGCAGACCCTCCCGGATCATCTATCAATATCCAACTTCAACCGACGCAATGACCACATATACCAAGTCATTGATATCTTCTTTATCGGCAAGAACAACACCGCTGGTAGTAAGCATACCCCCATCAACCACCTCGAAGGTTACCTCGCCGTAAGGCAATTCCGCTTTAACGACATCCAGGTCCAGCTTCTCCTTATCGGCAGGAACAGCCAGTCTTACATTCACCTTCATGTTGTTTATGTCGTTATTAGGAAGCACCGACCGCAGACCGGGCATGGAGTTATGGTGTATGGCATTCTGAACGGCCCTGACGGCTGCCTTGGTCACGTTTTGTCCATGCAGATCAATCCCCATACCGATTTCAATAAACATGACTTTATCCATTGTTCTATCCGCTCCTTTTACTATGCCGTTTCATGATTTTCATTGTCAAAGCTTGCGTGCGGCTCATTCTGACCATGACGGTTCCTCATCATTATACCTCACGAAATGAATTTGGGCCGTCCTATCGTGAAAAATAGGAACGGCCCAATATGTCTTTATACCCTGACTCATTCGCGGGGCGAGCTTTGATACTTCCATGAAGTTTTCCAGCGGTTAAGCCAATTTGGATTGACTGTCTTTATAAGAAGCCTCCAACCATTCATACATATGATCCATCGCTTGTTTGAAACGTTCTCTGGCCTCGTTCATCACCCCGTCCTTGGCCCGGGCAAATTCGCCGGCGAACAGCAGCCTTACGTTTTTATCTCTTGCCGTTATGTAATCATCCCAGCATTTATAGAGGTACTCGTAAGCGGCCCGGTCCTCCGAATCGGCCATCACATCGCCAAGCCGCACAAAGCTCCCTTTCACCCAAGCGTCCTGGTGGCCAAGCTCCTGATACCAGGCGTCAAGCTTGCTTCTATCGGTAATGTCAAATACCTTGATCATCATCACCCGGCATTGCAGAGCCGATTCGATCCAATCATGGGCCAATTGCTGAAACTTCCCTCCATGCCCTTGCTGTGGAAGCTTGAATTGGGAAACCGACGAGCGAAGCGAGAGCCCGCTGCGCAGAGCCTCCTTAATGAGTGTTCTCATGTCCTCTATCGTCGCTTGCTGCGTTTGAGCCGAAGCGAGTATTTGTTCGATTCCGGCTGCGGTTTCTTCCACCATGGCCGAGATATTCTGCATCGCCTCCGATACTTGGGAGGATGCATGTTCAATGCCGCGAATGCTCTGTTCTGTCTCCTGAATGGTACGGGTCGTTTGCGATAAATACGATACGATGACGTCATAGCGGTCATGCGCTTTGGTCATCACCTGCATACCTTCCTCTGTCGTATCATTCATTCGGCGCATACCTTCCTGCAGCTCATTCGTGCTTGCATTCACGCCGGCCAGAAGGAGCTCTATTTCCTTGACCGCATCCTTGGTTTGTTTGGACAGCTTGCCGATCTCCTTGGCTACCACCGAGAAGCCGCCTCCTTGCTCCCCGGCCCGGGCCGCTTCAATGCTCGAATTTAATGACAGCATCTGCGTCTGGCTCGAGACCTCCTGCACCAATTTAAGAATTGCGGATACTTGGGCTACCGTCTCGCGAACGGCTTCCGTTTTCTGCTGAACCATGGCATTCTCTTCGGTAACCTTACGCATCCGCTGCAAAGCGCTTGTCATTTCAGTCTGCCCTTCATGGACAAGGCCATTGAGCGTCTCGGCCGATTGCGACAGCTCTTGATGCGTTCCCTTAATCTTGATCAACAGCCGGCTCACGTCCGACATCTCCGCCGCAACCCCCTGCGTCCGCTCCGCTGAGTCATGAATGGCTTCAGCCATCTCCCTGATGGTGGCGTTCACTCCGGCGGCATGGTCGGTCACAATCTCCGAACGCGCCTCCAGCTCCTCCATTTTCTTATGCAGCCGCGAGGCCGAATTTTCCACGACACGAATGAGCGGACGCAGTCCTCGGACGGTTTTCAATACGAGAAGATCGAGCGGACCCATTTTTCTTAGCTCACCGACACCATCCTCCGTTAAATCACCTGCGGCGAGATTGGAGAGGAGCGCTTTGGTTTGTTGAAATGAGAATAAATTATGCAGCATACTCTTTCACTCACCCTTCATATCATCCGGGAATCATTGGTTAAAAGGCTGTACCCCTAGCCGCAATCGACTAGATGGTACAGCCGGTTTAATATTTCAAATTCAACTTACCAACTCACAGCATGCCGACCAATTTCTTCCTCAATAAGACAAACCGGGGGTCCTCCATCAGCTCCGCTTTCTGCCGTGGTCTTGGAATGTCTACTTCGATGCAGTCCAACACCTTGGCTTTGGGCCCATGACCCATAACTACGATGCGATCGGACAGCAGTATGGCTTCGTCCACATCATGCGTCACCATGACGACGGTCCGTCTGTCCTTCTCCCATATCCGTTCGAGCTCATCCTGCAATTCGCCGCGGGTTAACGCATCCAATGCCCCGAACGGCTCATCCAGCAGCAGTACCTTGGGATTAATAGCGAACGCTCTGGCAATCCCTACCCTCTGCTTCATCCCGCCGGAAATCTCGCCGGGCTTCTTATCCTTGGCGGCCGTCAGCTTCACCACATCCAGGTATTTGTTTGCCAGCTCCTCCTTTTCCGCCCTTGAAGCGGTCTTCATGACACAATCCAATGCAAACATAATGTTGTCAAAGACGGTCATCCAGGGATACAGCGCGTGACTTTGAAAGACCATGCCCCTCTCGATGCCCGGACCGTCAATCTTCCTTCCGTCAAGCATGATATGGCCCGTACTGCAATTCTCCAATCCGGCGACCATATTCAGCAGCGTGCTCTTCCCGCAGCCGCTGGGACCGATTAACGAAATAAATTCCCCTTCTTTAATATTCATCGAGATTTCATCCAACGCATCGAATGCTTTACCGCGGGTCTGATATGATTTGGTCACGCGATTGATTTGCAGCAGCGTATCAGTACTCATATTTGACCCTCTTTTCTACCATGGATAATAGGCGATCCAATACAATACCGACCAAGCCGATCAACACGATACAGACGATGATATTGGCAATATTGAGGTTGTTCCATTCGTTCCAGACAAAATACCCGATGCCCCTGCCGCCGATCAGCATCTCAGCAGCGATGATAACTAGCCAGGCTACACCAAGGCTGATGCGAAGTCCGGTTACAATCTGAGGAAGCGTTGCCGGAAGATAGACCTTTCTCACGACCATCCAGCGGTTCGCTTCCAGCGTGCGGGCTACATTCAGATATGTTTTGGGAATGCTGCGTACGCCGAAAATGGCATTAAGCAAAATCGGCCAAATACTCGAGATAAAGATGACGAAAATAGCCGTGCTTTGCGAGCTTTGAAAGAGCGCGAGTCCGATCGGCAGCCAAGCTAATGGAGATACCGGGCGCATGACCTGAATGAACGGATCGATCGCTTTAGATAATACGGCGGACATCCCGATCATGAATCCGAGCGGAACGGCTATGGCAGCCGCTAATAGAAAACCCGTCAAGACGCGTTGGATACTGGCCAGAAGATGAATGCCGATCCCGGCATCGTTGACGCCATTGCTGTAGAACGGATCACGGATCAGCTCAAAGCCCTGTGTCAAAATGAGACTCGGAGCAGGAATCAGCGGAGACAGCAAGCTGAGCGAAACAACCAGCTCCCATATGACGCCGCCGCTTAGGAGAATGAACAGGAACAGCAGGAATGCCTTCGTATTAATAGACACCGAGCTCCATGATGCTGAACCCGTTTTTTTCGACAAATCGGCCGATGCGGTCATTGATTTCGACGTGCTCATACCTATACCTCCTCTTCAGCCGCTTATTTGAGCAGCACTTGGGTCACTTTGCTTACATCAAAGTCTTTCCCCAAAATCTTTTCAATCTTGTAGTCGTCGGCAGGCGAATTGAAGCCTAACTCCTGCTGGGCCTTGCGAACATCAGCCGTACGGAACACTTCATCGGCAATTTTCGGATAATCCAGGTTTGTCTGGTTTTTCAGATAGCCCCAACGCTGCATTTCAATCAGCATCCACACCGCAAAGCTTTTCCACGGGAACGGATCGAAGTTGATCCGGTCGGGCACATCCATGGTTCCGCCTAACCCGGTATCAAATTTACCGGTCAGTACGCTTTTAACGACTTCCTCCGGCTGATTCAAATACTCTCTTGTCGAGATGGCTTTGGCAATTTCCTCACGGTGGTTCATGTCACTGCTGTAATTCGTCGCGTCAACGATCGATTTCAACAACGCATGGTAGGTTTGCGGATATTTATCGATGAATTCCTGCTTCACGCCAAAGGCGCAGCAAGGATGATTCGGCCAGAGATCTTTCGTTAATTTGAAAATATAGCCCGCCTTCTCATGCACCGCCCGCTGGTTGAACGGATCCGGTGCCAAGTACCCGTCGATGTTGCCGGTCACAAGCTGGGCCACCATATCCGGCGGACGCACCACGCGAATCTCCACGTCCGTATCGGGATTTAATCCGGCATCGGCCAGATAATACCGGAGCAGCAGGTTGTGCATCGAGTAATCAAAAGGTACGCCCAATACCATGCCTTTGAAATCCGCAGCGCTCTTCACCGTGTCTTTATATTTATTGGCAAGGGTAATCGCCTGACCGTTGACATTCTCAATCGCCGCCAGACGGGTTGGCACCTGGGCCGAGCCCAGACCAAGACTGAGCGACAGCGTCATGGGAGACAATAAATGCGCGGCATCCACCTCGCCGGCGATATAGGCGTCACGAATATCCGCCCAGCCGCCGTACTTTTTCACGGTAACGTTCAGGCCATGCTTCTTGTAAAACCCGATCGGAGCGGCCATAATGATCGGCGTTGCGCAAGTAATCGGAATGAAGCCAATCGTCAAATCCGGCTTTTCTACATTGGCTTTCACCAAAGATTCACTAGTGGACGTACCCCCTGAGGGCTGAGAGGAGCATCCGGCAAGGAAGGACATGAGCCCGCCGCTCACCAGGATGGCGGCACCCAGGCCGGCCGAGTACCTCATAAAGCTTCTGCGTGTCATGACGAGATCAAGATCCTTCACTTGACCTTGATAGGCTTTTAGTTCTTGCTCATTGGTAATCGGCGCGTCCGGATATTGATGGCTCTCATGCGTGCATTCAGGTCCGCATTGATGCTTGTTATGTTCGCTCATGGTTTACCCCCCAGATGGTTATTTCTCTACCGTATTTTTATCCGATTCTTCGAATACGCCTCTTGTTGAATCCTTAAATTCCCTCAGTGTGGTACCGAAGGATCGGCCCAGCTCGGGAAGCTTCCGGGGACCGAAAAGGATTAATACAACAAAGATGATCAAAAAAAGCCCGGGCAGCCCTAAATTGGCTAACATGCAACCATCCTCCTCTTCACCGCGAATTCCAAACCCCAGCTTTCAGAGCTTCTTCATCGTTACAGCTTTAAAATTTGCGATAAGGCAAGAACTTGCCATTCAAGGTAATCAGAACACGGTCTCCCTTCGGATCCTCTTTTTTCTCCATGTGCATTTCAAAATCAATAGCGCTCATGATGCCGTCGCCGAACTTCTCATTCAGAATTTCTTTGAACGCCGGACCGTATACCATGATGATTTCGTATAAACGGTATAATGCAGGTTCGGTTGGCGGCATTTGAATCGCATTCCCGCGAAACGGCGGTACAGTTAACGAAGTGACCGTCTCTTCATCTAATCCGAGAATCTCACCGGCCTTCTTTGCTTGCTCAGCCGACATCGTTGCTTGTCCCAGTAAAGCCGTTGTCACCCATACCTCTGCCGCTCCGACATGCTCGGCAATAGCCATCCAGGAAAGCTGCTTCTCTTCTTTAGCTTTTAAAATTTTCAAGGTACTGTTTGTTCTGTCCATTGACATAAACCCTCCATGTTGTAGTAGATTTTTTTGTAAATGTGCTTTTCTGAACTTTTTTAATGCTGAATTGTTGCAAACTTTCGATTTCACAGTGTATTATTAACTCAACCAACAACTTGTGTTATGAATTCTTACACCCCTATCTGCAACTTATGTTATAAATCCTAACACTTCTTTCGGCTATCAAACAGTATCTAAAAGTATACAAATAAGATATACGAAAGGATGTAAAGTGAGGGGAGAGGGGCCTTTTGATTCATTACCATTGTTTCGAGGAGACACATCCTCAAGGAGATCCTTTGTTTTCGGGCCGCCAGCAGGAGCTGGCCTTGTTCAGGGAAGTTCTGGGCAGCACCATTGCAGCCAGCATCATTAATGTGTACGGTACGGGAGGGATCGGAAAAAGCAGCCTGCTGAATGCCTTCCAGCAGTACTGCAGCCAGACCGGTTACTGCCCTATCGCGATCGAAGGTCACAGCTCCATTCAAACGCCTGCGGCGTTCTGTTCCCATGTTTTGCAGATGATCGGAAGATCATCCGCACAAGCGTCCGAGCCTGCCCAGGATGTGGTGGATGCGTGTATTCAGCAGCTCAACCGTTTAAACGACGAGCAGCCGGTCGTCCTGCTGATCGATGCCTACGAATGTATGGAGAGCATTGACAGCTGGCTGCGGGAGCATTTTCTGATTAGGCTGCCGAAGCGGATGATTACGGTCATCGCGGGCAGACACCCTCTCTCCGAAGCGTGGTATCTGTCTGCGGAATGGAGGAAGCGGCTGCTCTCCCTTCCCTTATCCGAGCTTAATTTTACTGCGGTCAGGCAGTTCTGCCATGTAAACGGCATTCATGATGAGCCGTCTATCATCCAATTATGGAATGAGACCAAGGGTCATCCATTGATGATGGCCGTCGCCGTCATCGCTACAGCTCACACGACGACGAATTCAGTGGAAGACGGAGCGCCGCGGGCACATCACATGGATTTTCTATCCTATATCGTTGAACGGTGGCTTCGCGAGGTCCCGGAGCAGAGCTATCGGAAGATTGTGGAGGCCGCTTCCACGCTGCGTTATTTTAACCAAGACATTCTCTCCCACGTATTGGACCGGGAGATCGAAACGATCGACTTTCGAAGATTAATACGCTACTCGTTTGTCTACAAAACCAGCCACGGCTGGCGAATCCATGACCTTTTGCGCAATGCCGTCATTCAAGACCTGAGCTCCAGATCTCCTATGCAATACGAGCATTACTTGATCCGCATCGTATCTTATTATTATGAAAGGCTCACCTCAGGCAAAAGGAACAACGAAACGATCTGGTTCGCCGGAGAGCTGATGTACTACATCGGCGGTCCCATTCCGCGCGCCTTCCTGCAAGGGCTGAACACGGTCCCCCGTTATTTCGACCATGCCTCTGCCGGGGACGCGGAGGCCATCAAGCACTACCTGCAAAAAAGAAATGAGGAGGCCCGCGATACAGTTATCCAGCTGTTCGATCCTTACAGCAACCGGAGCTTTCAGTTTGCGCAGACCGAGAAGCAAAGCCGTCATGCGTTGATGTGGGTGAACCTGAACGAGCTTCACGATTTCGGCATGGACTGCTTCCGTATCGTTAAAGATGCCCGGGAGCAAATCGTCGGTCTGGCCGTCATCCTTCCCATTAATGAAAAGACGTTGAATTACCTGCTTCAGCATCCGCTGTCGGCATCCTACTTTCAAGGTCTGGAGCCCGCTCAGCTTGCATCCTACTCGGTACCCGAGAGCACGCGCTCCGGATGGTTCATTCATACCATCGATATTGGAGATTTCGAAAATGCCGAGCTGCACTTTTCGATCGCCCATCTCATCATTTCGCTTGTATTTTCCGGTGAACGAATTGTCGTTTCACCGCCGCCTAACTCCTATTACACCGAAGCCCTGGAAAGCATGCTCTTTCAAAGGGCGTCTCACGGGTTCCATTTGAACTATGACGGGCAGACACGCTCACCAACCTACATCCTCGATACCCGAGGAGATCAATTGGTGGATTATCTGGATCACATGATGAAGCTGGCCGGAATTGAACTTATTACCCATCGGGAGTCGGAAAAACCGCAGCAAGAACCGCAGCAGGACGATCTCAAGCCTGCCCCGGGTATTCAACCCATTGTATTATCCGAAAGAGAGCAAACCGTTGCCGAGCTGCTGCGCGAAGGATTGACGAACGCCCAAATCGCAAGCCGTCTGCACCTCAGCGAGATTACGATCAAGAAGCATCTGAACGCCATGTTTCAGAAATTTGAAGTCACAAACCGCACACTGCTCTTAACCAAGCTGATGGAGCTTTACTGGAAAATATAAGGACCTGACGGATGAAGCTTCCGTCAGGTCCTCTGATTTATGCGTTATAACCTTCTGATTCTCGACCGAGCATTCGTTGACGCCGGTTTGCGGATCACCCTCAAGATGCCCATCATAGCTCCCTATTCTTCAACATTGGGACCTTAAGATTTCCTGCGGTCGTTAGTGCAGCAAAACAGGGCTTGGCCCATCACTCCGTTCTTTATGTAATATACTCTTCGAGATCACTCGAAGGAGGTATTCTTCTGATCATCCAGAGGCTGATTAAAGCAACGGGAAATAAGAATACGCCGGCAAAAAAGATCGAGCTGTTATAGCCGATATGATTGAGAATATAAGGCGAAAAATAGCTGGTGAAGGCCCATCCTAGCCAGCAGGATGCCGAATTGACCGAAGCGCCGGTACCTCTAGCCCGTGTCGGAAATGCTTCCGTAAACAGCCGCGGGATTACTCCCCAAATTCCTGCGCCAAAAAAGTTCCACAACAGATAGGCCGGAAAAAACGCCGCATAGCTGTTGGCGAATTGGGTCATCCAGATGGTGATGATAATCCCCAACGGAATAAAGATCGTATTGGCCTCGCGTATGCCTACCTTTCCGCTCAACCATCCGCAGGCAATGAAGCCCAGAATGCTGACAAGACTGCCGATGCAAGTAGTCCACGTCGCCTGTGCGGAATCGATGCCGAACGCGTGGTTGAGCCAATAAGGCGCAAACCAAATCAGCAGGCTGTACGATATGACAACGGCATTCATATAAATCCATATCAAAATCGTATTTCTCAGCAGCTCCCCCCTGAATAATTGGCGCAGCGGATATTTGACGGCTTCCTCACGATTCACTCTGAAGCTCATTTTTAAAGGCTCTGAGCCGGAATCGGGCAAATGACCGGATGATTGGGTACGAATGCGTCGCACTTCCTTGAAGCGTTTCGGCTCCTTCACATACAGGCGGATGACGATCACGATAAACGCGGGAATAGATGCAATGAAAAATGCGCTTTGCCAGCCTAAAGCAGGGATCACATACAAGGAGATTAACGTCGAAACGGCCGTTCCGGCCGGCCATCCGGCCGCCATAATCCCCACCAGCCATCCGCGGTGCTTGGCAGGCACCGATTCGACCAGGATGGTGGCTCCCACCGCATATTCCGCAAAAGCGCTGCCGGTGGCCAGCAGCCGGAAGATGACCAAGGATTCGACATTCCAGGACAGGCCGCTGAGAAAAGTTCCGATCGTCATAAAAATAAGAATCCACTGGAAAACGATTTTGCGGCCAAAGTAATCCATCAAGGGGCCGATAAAAAAGCTGAACACAATCGCAATCAAAAATCCTCCGGCCACGATCATGCCGAAGTTTTGCAGGCTAAAATTGAATTCCTCCATCAAATAAGGCCCGACGAAAAAGAATAAGGAGGCGTCGATGGCCGAGATCGACCAGCCCAAAAACGCCATAACGGCCAGAAATAGGTGATATCTGTTTAACTGCTGTTCATGCTTCATTAACCCGCCTCCTGTTAAGGCATATTTATTTGGCCAGCTTACGGAAGTTGTTTGGGGTGTAGAGCGTTTCTTTTTTGAACACATGAATGAAATACTTCACATCGTTAAAGCCGACGGCTTCGCTAACTTCAGAAACAGTCAGCTCGGTCTCGAGCAGCAGTTGTTTCGCTTTTTCCACCCTTTTTCCGGTCACGTAAGAGGTATAAGTCCCTCCTCTGCTATTAAAGATGTTGCTCAGGTACGGAGCCGACAGATTGAGGTGGCGCGCGACCGCTTCAAGCGATAAGGAGGCGTTCGAATAATGATCTTCGATATATTTGACGGCCTGCAGATAATAATTGGGCGCGCTTTTCTGACCGATGTTTAAGATTTCGTCTATAGTCGGATCAAGCGCTTGATGCCGCCACTGCTCCAATTCGTTTAATGTTTTCATATTCTTCAACTCGTGAAGCCACAATACCTGCTGAGGCATGCCGGAACCGGAATGCGATAAATATTTGCCGAAAAAAAGACACAGCTGAAAATGCACAACCCATTGCTGTTCAAAATACGTATAAGCACTCAACAGCTGCCCTACTTTTTGCCTAATCTTTTCTTTATCTCTGGACTGAAAGGCTTCCAAAAAATAAATTTCATCCTTATTGGATAAATGGATATCCTGCAGCAAATGACTTTTGGAGCTCACGCCGCTATGAACATTCATTAGATAGTCGTTTTCGGCTTCTTTAAGGGCCTGATAAAAGGAATGATCTCTGCCGGTTCGAATACCGCTCATACCGACGGTAGGATTGCCGTTTGCGCGAATCTCCGCCACCGCCTGGAGCATCACGGCCTCTTCGGAAGAGGACAGAATAAAATAGACATAGAAGGTCCCCAAGGGAAGGGAAAAGCATGCCACATCCCCGGAATCCCATTTTTCCATCAGCTCCTGATCTACCGGATGAATGGAAAAAATCAAGCAATACTGAGCATATTCCGGCAAAAGTCCGTTGATGACCTCACCGGCCGGATGATGGACGCGTTCATGGATGTAATCCTTTAATCTCCATTTCCATAGGCTGTCGCGTTCGGTTTTTTCCATATTCAGCTTCTGTATCATGTTCAAAACGGAGGCTTTGAGCTCATCGGGATCAATCGGCTTCAGGATATAATCCATAACCCCCTGCTTGATCGCATTTTTCGCGTATTGAAAATCATCATAACCCGAGATGATCAAATATTTGGGCGCGGGATCGATATGCTCCGAAAGCTTATCCATCAGTGCAAAGCCGTCCATCTTCGGCATTTTAATATCCGTGATCACCAGATCGACCCCGGAGTTGGCAATCATACCGAATGCCTCCTCCCCATTTCTGGCGCACCCCGCGAATTCGATTCCCATGTCCTCCCAAGGCAGGATCTTCTCCAAAGATTTTCTGATCCACGGCTCATCTTCCACAATAAGCAATCGAAAAATCGTACTCACTCCTCTTTATACGCCAAAAGGCAATGTCACTTTAACGGATAAACCTCTAGGCATAAGAGCATGGCAGGAAAGACCGTATTCTTGTCCGAACGTCATTTTAATCCGGGTATTCACATTGAGCAAACCTACCCCGCCGTCCGGGTCTTCTTCTGTCTCTAACATGGAATGCTGCAGCATCCCGTTGATCCGGATCAGCTGCTCGCTGTCCATCCCTCTGCCGTTATCTTCAATGCATATCACAATGCTTTCATTTTCGATGCATCCCTTGATCCGAATCATTCCCTGTTCGACAAGATCCTTGAAAGCGTGAACAAAACAATTTTCAATTAATGGCTGAAGAATAAATTTAATCGTGGGTTTTTCCATGATGGCGGCATTTACATCCGTTTCACTCGAAATGATACCGTCAAAGCGGATCAGCTGAACATTCAAATAATTTTCCACATGCTCCAATTCCTCTTTTATCGTAACAAGCCGGCTTTCCTGTACGGTATTATAACGAAACATCTTGGAAAGCGATCTCGATAATTGGGCTATTACAGGGACATTTTCTACCAAAGCGATGGAATTAATCGTCTCGAGCGTATTATGAAGAAAATGCGGATTGATCTGGGACTGCAAAGCGAGTAATTTCGCCTGGTTGGATTTCATTTGGAGCTGATAATGCAAATTCATTTGTTCGCTTAATTTGGAGACGATGCCGTTAAAGCTGATGCCGATCTTCCAGAGCTCATCCTTCAAAATCACCTCCGGCTCATCCAGAGGGTCCAGCCTGCCGTCCTCCAGCTCCTCCAATTTCTTTTTGAGGGTACGAATGGGCGAGGTCAGATGAAACGAGATAAGAACAACCGAAGATACGCCTAGAATGACGCTCAGCATAATGAGCGCAAACATCAGCCACTTCATGGGAGCCATTTGATCATAAATCATCTCCGTAGGCGTAAACGCCATCACATGCCAGCGGGTAACAGGATGATCATGATAAGCAACCAGCATTTCTTGCTTAAAGTCGTGTGTAATCCATTTCCCGCTAACATCCGATGCAGATGAAATCATGCCGGTCAGACGACTTTCCGAGAAGATGGCATTGGAACTATAAATCAGCCTGCCTGAACGATCCGTCACCACTATATCGCTATTCTTATCCAGTCCCGAACCCGCAATCAACTCATTCAGGACAACCTGCTTCTTGTCGTCGCTGAACAAGGCCAAAGCGTTGCCTAGCTGCTTCACCAGCTTCACGTTGGAATCCACGATATGGTCGTACAGCTTGCCGGACCAGATTTGATAAATCCATACATGGAACATAATGATAGGGAGAATGATCAATATCGAGTAAATAACGATGTATTTATATTTTATGCTGATATACAAGCTCCCGCCTCCATATCGATGCTCCTAAGCCGCCTGCTCACCCTCGTTCGAGTTCCGCTTCCAACCGCTTAAGAAAGTGGCGATTCTACAAATATTTTATCACAAAGCATAGAAGGAGTTAAAAGCAAAGCGTACACTTTAAAATAATCCACCTTGATTAAATATTTGGAATAGGCAACCGGGATTTCCTGAACTATAATGAAATCGTTTTCAAATAGTCTATATTCAGGAGGTAAGTACAATGCAAAAGAGCGGTAAAGTAAAACTTCCTAAAGGTAAAAGAGTAGCTGTAAATATCGGATGTGATTTCGATGCCCAGTCGATTTGGATCGGTTCTTTTAACCTTACCTCACCCGCTTATATGGCGCGGGGAGAATTCGGGGCTGAAGTAGCAGCACCCCGGCTGCTCAAGCTTTTTGAAAAATATGGTATCAAGACCACTTGGGCGATCCCCGGGCATACCGTAGATACGTTTACCGATGTTTGCAAAGAAGTCGTGGCACAGGGCCACGAAGTGGCTCATCATGGCTATGTCCATGAGAATCCCACACCGCTTTCTTATGAAGAGGAAGAAAAAGTGATGCAGATGGGTCTCGAATCTCTGGCGAAAATCGGAGTCACGCCAAGAGGATACCGGTCCCCTTACTGGGATTTCAGTCCAAACACCTTTAGCATTCTGGAAAAGTACGGCTTCAAATACGACAGCAGCCTGATGGCCAACGACCTCCACCCGTACTGGCCGCGTCCTGTAGAAGTGAATGCGGACAAGGCGAACGTGTTCGGCAAGGAATACAACATTCTGGAAATTCCGGTCTCCTGGTATCTGGACGATTTTCCGCAAATGGAATATTTGACCGGAGGGCAGGAAGGACAGCGGTCGACCAACGATATTTTTGACCGTTGGGCATCGATCTTTGATTATGCCTGCAACAATGAAGAGGGAGCCTGCTATGTGCTCACGACTCACCCGCAAACCATCGGCCGCGCGCATACCATTCAAATGCTGGAAAGGTTGATTCAATACATGGAGCAGCGCGGCGCCTGGTTCGCCACATTGGGCGAAATTTACGATGCTTATGAGGATAACTAAACAAAAGAGATGGGGGGAAGACCATGAAAAACGTGAAAATAACGGCATGTCAATTCCGGGTTGAAAAGGTCCCCGACTTTGCCTCGTTCCGGGACCAAGTCAACCATTTGATGGAGCAGGTGCCCGCAGATTCGGACTATGTTATTTTCCCTGAACTGCTGACCGTCGGGCTGCTGATGAGCTTTCCGGATGCGGACCAACTGAAGGCGGAAGATTTATTCAGAATCGACGAATATACAGCGCAATACAAAGAGCTATTCAGCTCGATTGCCAAACAACGCAAACAGGTCATCATCGGCGGCTCTCATCTTGAGCGCCGGGGGGACAAATATTTTAATATCGCCTATATCTTCAAACAAGACGGTTCTTACGTGGAGCATAAGAAAACGCATATTTTCCCCGCAGAGGCCAATTGGCAAACATCCGAAGGGGACGAGCTCGCCGTCTATGACATTGGTCCGGCCAAAATCGGGCTGGCCGTATGTTATGAAGCCGAGATTCCGGAGATTTCCCGTATTCTGAGCGTCAACGGAGCCGAAATTATTTTCTGTCCTTCCTATACCTTTACGGAATACGGGTTTTGGAGAGTCCGGCACTGCGCACAGGCCCGCACGATTGAAAACCAGGTCTACTTTGTCCACTGCCCGACAGTAGGAGAACCGGGAGCTCCCCTGCCCAACGGCTTCGGATCCGCATCGATTCTTTCTCCTTGCGACACCCCATGGTCGCCCAACGGGGTCGTCGCCGAAGCCGAGAGAAACCAAAACACCGTCGTAACCGGTGTGGTCGATATCGACGAGTTGTACACCAACCGCAAGAACGGCGCGGCAACGACCTTCGTGGACCGTACGCGCAGGGAGAACGTCTATACTCAATATGAGCCTTTTAAGAACTTGAACAAGAAGTAATAACGGAGTTCTTCAGCCTATGGCAACATAGCTGTATCCATTCAAGTGCCGCAGGTCGGAGGACCTGCGGCACTTGTGATATTCCTCTCATTCAAGCCAATGTCTACTCCCTCCTCCAATACCGGTATGGGAGGAATGACGGTCTTTGCAGCCAACGGCACGGACTTTTAATTACCGGGCGGGCGATGTGGCATACGTACCGTTTGCCTTCGGGCAGTACATCCAAAACACCGGTGACCAAAGCCTCTGGTTTCTCGTGATGTTCAAAACTGACCGGTTCGCTGATGTGTCTCTAAACCAGTGGATGGCCTTGACGCCGCAAAAGCTGGTGCAGGTTAACTTGCATGCAGGCGCGGTGCTGGTGAACGTACTACGAAAGGAGAAATGGCCGGTCGTCAAATATGCGGTTGCTGCGGAATTCCACAGATTAGTTTGAAATCACTTCAGCAGGCAATGGCAGCTTTAGATTCCACGATGCAAAGACTTTATTTTCTCTGAACAAGAGTCACAGAGTGATCCAAAATAACTGTACTGCTTCAAAAAAAGCAGCCCGCTTCCGCAGGGCTGCATCATGAATCCAACGATCTTATTTATACAGCAAGTTGTAAAGGAGTTGAGCCGCTTCAGCACGAGTGATTACATCCTGAGGGCGCAGCTGGCCTTGCTCCGCACTAAGTGCTCCCGCCCTTACAAGAACTGCTGCCGCTGACCGGGCGTCATCACTGAGTTTGTCCTGATCTGTAATATTCTTCAAAGCTGCATCTACCTCCGCCGTCTCCAGCTTGCCTCCGCCGTTTTTGGCTTGATACACTCGGGCTGTGATCTCCATAGCCTGCTCGCGGGTAACCTCCGAACGCGGAGAGAACCGGTCGGAATCCATCCCAGTCATCAATCCTGCCCCGTAAACGGCGCTTATCGCCTGAGCAAACCAGTCGTTTTCTTTTACATCGGTGAACGCAGGCGGCGACAGCTTTTCCTGGAGTCCCAACGCTCGAACCACTAATGTCGCAAGCTCTGCGCGAGTAAGGTGATCTGCGGGATGGAAGCTATCGTTATCACGCCCGTTAAGCAATCCCTTCTCGGCTAATATCTGAATAGCCCGGAAATGAATATGGGATACAGGCACGTCTTTAAACCGGAGTTCGCTTGACAGCTGCGCAGTCCCTATTACAGGAATCTCCAGGCTGGACGGATGTCGAACATCCTGATAGATCTTAACGGAAGCTGCAATCGGATGAAGACCCGGTCCTTGAGGTCCAGCCTGCTCCTTAAGCGCCTGACTTCCGCCGGCAAGGCTCAATCGAATGCGATGGCCTGCCTCGAATACGTACGATGTAGGCAAGGTTTCAAGGGAGAACTGTTCTATTTTCCCCGGTGTGAGCGGTGTCGGGTTGGAACGTGATTTGGCACGTGAAGCATTCAGGTAACCGGTTGTCACCTGAGTGGATGTGCCGTCCGGCGAAACATCTGTAATCTCTACGACAAAATCCGTATCCTCCGCATTCGTCTCAGCCCAGAAACTAAAGTTTATTGTGCCCGTAACTTCGGTTGGGGCTGCCAGGGCATCGGTCGTCCATGTGAGCGTCTTTTCTTCAAAAGGACTCTGGTCGATTTTCAAACGACCGTCTCTATTGCTCAACATCGTAGGAAGGAAAGGACCCAACGTCGGAGAATAATCATAGGTTTCGCTGGCTTGAAGCTCTGCAGGTAAGTCGCTGCTAAGCGAACCGTCGTTCACACTTTGAATGGACCCGCTTTGCCGGTCACTAAGATATAATTTTTCTATACGAGCGTCAGGAATCGGCCAGGCTTTCTCATATCGCCACTGGTTTGGTCCTTGTACATAGATAAGCACTCGATCCTCTTTGTCGATCCCGTTATCCTTGCCCCGGAGGTAATGATCGAACCAAGCACCTGATAGTCTTTAAAATCATAAGGCAGAAGAGCCTTAATAGAGCTATGTGCCTCCGGTCCTATGATGAGCTTGCTATTGCCGCCCAAGGCACTGAATTCCTTAAAGGCTTGCACATTCCCTGGGGTGATATAGTCATTCCAGCCGCCAGATAGGAGTGCTGATATCCCATGATCGATTATGGCTTTCATATCCTCTGTCGACACCGTGCGCTCACGCCACCAGTCATCAAAATTTCGGTGCTCCTTGGCAGAGGAGTACTCAGGCTCTCCGCGGCCAACGCGCCCCGGCCCAGGCAGCATTCCTCCCGGATACCATAAGTAATTATAGCAATCGGCACAGGCGATTTCCGGGCTTATAGCTTTTAAGCTCGGCGGCAGCTGCTTTGCAGTCAGCCACTGGGTAATCCCCCGGAGGGATTGCCCTACCATCCCCACTTTGCCGTCAGACCAAGACTGCTTTGCCATCCACTCCACAAGCTCGTAACTATCTTGTCCATACATGTTGTAGAGATTGTTTACACCTTCTGAAGTACCCGAGCCGCGTAAGCCGACATGTAAAACCGCGTACCCCCGCTCGGCCAAGTAACGTGAAAGATCATCCTCTGCCTTTTGGTTAATGTGTCCGTAACCATTGGCGAGCAGAATGCTTGGAAGACGTCCGCCCGGTACTTCCGGGAGGAATAGGCGGCCCTTCAGCAATATCCCATCACTCATTGCGATTGAAACATCTTCTTGGACGGTAACAGGGTATCGTTCAGTTGAAATCTGTGGCGTACTCGCCCCGGTGACCCATTGCCGGTCTTCCGTTCCCCGTCCCTTAGAAGCGACGGCTTGCTCTTTTAAGGCTGGTTCGGCAAACGCTGCGGGAACGCATCCTGTAGATACCGAAAGACCTAATGCCAAAGCTAAAAAAACATGCAAATATTTCTTTTTCTTCAACATAGATAACCTCGAACCTCGCTTTTAAGTATTTTTGTTCCGCCGCAAACCGCCATTGAAGAATGGTCGGAGGCACTTTCTTGTATCCTAGACTTCTACCCTCCTTTCTTCATCAAGAAGCCTTCCTTAGATAAGAAATGAACCATATTTATAATAAATATAGATAAATATGTATTTACTATACAGTAAAGCGCTTTCAAAATTTTAATTTGATCATATTGGTCTTTTTGGTTATTTTGGTCATTATTTACTTTTTTCTTTGGATCTGGTGTTTTCAAATCTCAGAACTCTAAAAGGAAAAACGCCCCTTAGAGGGACGTTTTCTTTAGAAAATCTATATACAAGTCAGGTTCTTATTTTAATTTCGGATGAGATAATCGAATGCGCCTAATGCCGCATTAGCACCCGAACCCATAGAAATAATAATCTGCTTATAAGGACTATTTGTACAATCGCCAGCAGCGAACACTCCAGGTACGTTCGTAGCGCCATGCTTATCGACTACGATTTCCCCGATGCGAGTGCGTTCGAGCGTATCGCCCAACCAATCGGTATTTGGCACGAGACCGATCTGAACAAACACACCCTGCAATTCAACATGCTTAACTTCTCCTGTTTCGCGCTCAATGTAGGAGATTCCGTTTACCTTATCCGTACCGGTAATTTCCTTGGTTTGAACGTTCTTTAGAACAGTTACATTAGGCAGGCTGTAAAGACGATCTTGTAATACACTATCAGCTTTCAGCTCCGGCATAAACTCAAGAACAGTTACATGGCTCACAATGCCTGCGAGATCAATGGCCGCTTCAATACCGGAATTACCGCCGCCGATAACCGCTACGTGTTTACCTGCAAACAAAGGACCGTCACAATGAGGGCAGTAGGCTACACCTTTGTTCTTGAACTCTGCTTCGCCAGGTACGCCGACATTGCGCCAACGGGCGCCCGTTGAAAGGATTACGGTCTTGCTCTTTAAAACAGCGCCGTTTTCGAGTTCAATTTCGATGAAGTCCTTTTTCTCTAAACGCTTGGCGCGCTGTAATTTCATTACGTCAATGTTGTACTCTTTCACATGCTCTTCAAGACTCGCTGCAAGCTTAGGCCCTTCGGTATATTTAACACTAATAAAGTTCTCGATTCCCAAGGTGTCCATGACCTGACCGCCAAAGCGCTCGGCAACAATACCTGTGCGAATGCCTTTACGCGCTGCATAGATCGCTGCACTGGCGCCGGACGGGCCGCCCCCAACAACAAGCACATCGTACGGAGCCTTGTCAGCAAATTCTGAAGCATCCGGTGCAGTACCCAACTTGGCAAGAATTTCTTCAAGTGTCATACGACCGCTACCGAAGGATTCACCGTTTAAGAATACAGACGGCACGGCCATGATGTTTTTGCTTTCTGCCTCTGCTTTAAATGCGGCACCGTCAATCATGGTATGCGTGATGCCCGGATTGAGGACGCTCATCAGGTTCAGCGCCTGAACAACATCGGGACAGTTGTGGCAGCTCAGGCTGATATAAGATTCAAAATGATATTCGCCCTTAATGTTTTTGATCTGGTCGATGACGCTCTGTTCAACCTTTGGAGCTCTTCCGCTAACCTGCAGCAGAGCTAACACTAAAGAAGTAAATTCGTGTCCAAGAGGGATACCGGCAAAGGTTACCCCGGTATCTTCGCCCACACGATTCACACTAAAGCTCGGAGTTCTTGGCAGCTTTACTCTTTCTACCGTGATTCTGGACGACATGCCGGCCAGTTCATCCACTAAAGCCAGCATGTCCGTAGATACGGCATCGGAGTCTGCGCTAACTTTGATTAGCACGTCGCCTTCCAAAAGCTGAAGGTATTGGTTTAATTGAGCTTTAATATCTGCGTCCAGTAGCATAGGTTTGATCTCCTTAAATTTTTCCTACGAGATCAAGGCTTGGCTTCAGTGTTTGGGAACCTTCCTGCCATTTCGCTGGGCAAACTTCACCCGGATTGTTGCGAACATATTGTGCTGCCTTGACCTTGTTAACCAAAGTGCTTGCATCGCGGCCGATACCGCCAGCGTTAATTTCAACGGTTTGGATCACACCGTCCGGATCGATGATGAAAGTACCACGATCAGCAAGACCAGCGGACTCGATCAGTACATCAAAGTTACGGGAAATCGTATGGGAAGGATCTCCGATCATAATGTAAGTGATTTTGCCAATCGTTTCAGAAGTGTCGTGCCATGCTTTATGAGTGAAATGAGTATCGGTGGAAACGGAATATACTTCAACGCCGAGTGCCTTCAGGTTCTCGTATTCGTTTTGAAGATCCTCCAGCTCGGTAGGGCAAACGAATGTAAAGTCTGCAGGGTAGAAGCAAACTACGCTCCACTTCCCTTTCAGATCAGCCTCAGATACTTCGATAAACTTGCCATTGTGATAAGCTTGAGCTTTAAACGGTTTTACTTCAGTTCCGATAAGAGACATGGTGAATTTCCTCCTAAATATGGTTTGTTATAGTGTTGTTTAGAATAATTCTTATTAAGTTACATAACGATAGTAACATTAACAGCCGCTCCAATCATGAAGGAACGATGAAGACAAAATGAAACTTTTGTGAAGACGATGAATCCACCAGATCCCTCGCCATCCGCAGCACCCCCGTCATAGACGCGACAATCTTCATTATTGCCATAGTTATGCATTTGAATACAGGCCTTTCCTGCAGCCCATCGACCTTTCCTCCACAGCTCCACAGTACCTTGGGCGACGAGACCGATGACCTGCACGACCTTCTTTGTTCGATGCGATGAGCGCGGTCCCCGGCCTGCTGCAGCAGAGAATATTTCAATTCTATATACTATTGTAAATGTATAAAGCAACCATTACGATCACAAAATAGCCTTTAGCGGGAGGTGAGTACATGTCAAAAAAAGGCAAGAATTTTCATAAATTAGTAAAAGGCAGCACCAAACAGACTACGGATGAACTCATTGACGGACCCGTAAGTCCCCGAACAGATGTATCGCCTTCTCATGAGCCAAAAGAGTCAACACAGTCGACGATACAAATCATGCCCGACTAAGCGGTTTATCGAATGATTGGGGAGAACTGCCTTTTTAGAGCTATAACTATTACATCTCTTAGTTCAATCAAACGAGCAGGATACCGGTGCCTGTTCGTTAATACGTCAACTATGAAAATTGCTGGGGACGACATGGAAACATGCAGGGTAGGGATCAAATGGAATCAGTCATCCTTCACCTCTGTTCCTGTATGCCGTTGCCTGTCCTGATTTTGCTGCATCCAATCAGAAGATTTTTGCAGCAATCGTTGTACAATGACTGCAACCGCGGCTCTTGTAAATTTGCCGTCAACTGCTGGCCGTCTCCTTGCATGATGCTCTTTGCTTCTTGTGCTGACGCTTACGCGATTTCATCTTATAAATTCGTCGCATCTGCCAATGGCTTGCCGGACATTTTTTTAATGACCCGTTAAGCAGGCGATAGTAAAATTACAATGAGGATGTACCAGTTACATCCTCATAGTGATCGGTGTCGGTCGCCATCAGCTCAAGATAAGTCCCCGGCTCTTAGGGACATGTCAAATGGCGTTGCCACCATTTAAATATAAGGAGTCGGATTATAATGAAAAAGATTACACCGTTCTTAATGTTTCAAGATGGCCAGGCTGAAAGGGCGATGAATTATTACACGTCACTCATTGAGGATTCTGAAATTACAAGTATTGTTCGTTACGGAGCGAATGAAGGTGGAGCAGAGGGAACGGTGATGAATGCGACCTTTTCGTTAAAAGGGCAAGAATTTATGTGCATTGACAGTCATGTGAAGCATCAGTTCTCCTTTACGCCTTCGTTCTCGATTTTTGTCACTTGTGATTCTGAGGAGGAGATTAACCATCTTTATGAGCAGCTCAGCATGGACGGACAAGCCCTTATGCCGATAGGTGATTATGGTTTTAGCAAGAAATTCGGATGGCTAAATGATCGGTTCGGTGTCTCCTGGCAGCTTAATCTTCCGAAATAAATTTAGGTCTGGAAATAAAACTGGAAAAGGGCGTATGGCATCCAATCTGACCGTTTTGATTGAAAAATTTGGATCAGCTATTAGCCGGTTTAACTAAGCGAGGCTGCCTCGTGGTGTGATGGTGTCAGGTTAGTTATGTATCTGACCATAAGCCTTTGCATTTATTGTATTATTGTCCTATTAGTGCCGTTCTGGTTTCTGCATCCCATTCTACTGTTGCTCCTAGCGCTTGGGAGATAAAGCGTAACGGGACTAATGTTGTTCCGTTATCCACTTTTGGCGCAACATCCAGTGTAACCGGATTTCCATTGGCTGCGGCGTTTGTATTGCCGATCGATAAGAAAATCGATTTATCCCCTTTTGTTGCCGTAATGGACCGTGTATCCGGGTCCCATTCAACTTTCGCTCCAAGTGCTTCAAAAATTCCCCGAAGCGGAGCAATCGTTGTGCCTTTTTCGATAATGGCAGGCTGCTCTGTGATCAGGCGCTTACCGTTTACCTTCACAATGACCACATTATCGGGCAATGTAAACGAATTGGTATACCGCATTCCTTCTCTACCGATAAAGATACCTACTGAACCTTCACGATATACCTCTATTCGTAATTGTCGATTATCAAAAACGAACATCGTATCTAAAAACTCATCCATATCCACACCTGTATTAAACCCTTTGCTTAGCATATCGTAAATCGATTGATAACCGGTTGGATAATAATATTTCAATATTTCCCGAACGGCAGCCGGAACTTTTTCAATTTGTCCAGTTGTATATTCATTTTTACCCCACCCTTTAATAAGAAGCCTCATCGTATCCCCGGTTTGCGGCGTAACCTCCGGCACATAATGAAATTCCAATACTTCGCGGCCACCATTTCTTACTATTTTTCCATCTGGAGCATAATAATAATATTCAATCCCGGAAGGGCTTATTTTCTTCTGAAAACCCAAAACCTCTGAAATGGTTTTAATATTTTCCACCAGTTCATCCGTAGCTTTGGATGTAATCGGAGTGACTGCCGTTTCCGGTTCTGGCGCCGAGTAATTTACCTCCGGAAATGGGTATACAGGCTCCGGGTAATTCCCGGTATCTTCCTCTGCTACAATCATCATGTCGGCCGGACGAACATAATCAAATGTGCTGCCTGTAGAATGATAATGCAGTCGATACCAGCCATTCGATAGTTTAGCATCAACAAAAGTTGCTCCATTTCGTTTGATCGTCCCTGTGACTTCCGCGTCTTCGCTTGGTGCAGCATATGTATGAATATACTGTTTTGTAGGAAATCCGTACATATGACTCCCATTTTCCGTAAAATGCGATTCGACTGTTACCGGTTCTGCCGATACCTCATTGGTTTCTGGAAACCCTAAAGCTAATGATGTTGTTAAAAGTACTGTTGTTAATAGCTTTCTCACAAATACATCTCCATCCTATCTATCTTTGTTGTTGTACTTAGGGGTCCAAATTATACCATAGCGGAAACTTCTCGTCATCATTACTAACGTGCTAGCTGATCATTCAACTGGAATATGTCCTAACGGAGCCTCCCCTTTTTCCCGGCTTTTCCGGTTGATAAACCAAATGTTCCCACAACAAACAGACTCTCTATTGCAGAGAGTCTGTTTGTTCTGCCATAATTCAAATTAGTTAATGAGCATTTCTCTCTTCAAATGTTTGACAACAGGTATCAACAATACCTGAGGCCGTGTCGCGGTGACGGGAATCGTAGCCTTCATCACCTTTATGCTGGGGCTGGGTCCTATCGGCATGGGCGTTTACTTCAATCATAATGACATCAGCGCTGCAGTTATTGCCCTGCTCCCAATATTCGCAGTTGGCAATGCTGCATTTTACCATTGGATTCTCCATAATTATCACCTCTTGCCTCATTACCCCAAAAGAGCTCGCATTAAACGAGAGCTGCCCACACTCTTCCCCTGCCGTTCTGATTTATCCTCAAAATGACCATCCATAGGAATTCATTAAGCTGAACGGCATCTGTCCTTCTTTCTAAGGTACAAATTATTCTCGTCATTAAACACGATATCTTCTTTTGTGCGGATGTGATGATAGTTCGGATACATATCACTAAAATGATTGCAAGAAAACATATTGCTATGATTTCATAGATCCCCATTAGCTGCTCCAGCTTTCCAACCTAATAGATAGATGCACTCTTTCCCATTCGCGTCATACGAGACGTATTATTTCGCGGCTTTAAAATAAATATTTCAGCTAACCTTCGCCTTAGCTTGCCGCTTCCGTTTCCACCTTTTGCTTCACTGCTTTTGGTGATTTATTGACCTGGATTTGATAAGTTATTGCTACTACCCACAACAATAGAAAAACTCCGTATACTAGGGAAGTATTTAATTGAAGTCCGGTGGATTGGATCAGCGTTCTTAAATTCGTAAGGATGATAAGCCCACCGACTAACACCCCAAGCATATAAGACGGAATCACTTTGACTAGATAAGCCGCGATAGGCGCAGCCGCTACACCGCCGATTACAAAGGCTGCTACCCAGATTAAATTGAAATGCTCCCAGCCCAAAAATAGTAAGAATCCAACCGTAGCGGATACGGCGATAGCAAACTCGCTTGCTGCTACCGTCCCGACAACCTTTCTTGGTGACGCTCCTTTTTTGGCCAAAAGTGCCGGCGTTGTAATCGGCCCCCAGCCTCCGCCGCCTACGGCGTCAAAAAAGCCTCCAACCAAGCCTAGAGGTATTAAAAACTTATTGGCATATTTCGGCATAGTGCCATTTTCGGAGGTCTGTTTATTTCCAAGAAAACGAAAAAGAATATACACGCCTAGAAGCGTTAACATAACGGCGATAAACGGCTTAACGGTATCCCCAGGAATGCTGCTCAGAAACGCTGCTCCGACAAATGCGCTAATCGAACCCGGCACGACGAGTTTCAACAAAATCGAGCGGTCAACATTTTTGAAATACAAATGCGAGGCACCCGAGGCGGCCGTAGTACCGATTTCCGCCATGTGAATGGATGCGGAAGCAATGGCGGGCGCGATACCAAAGAAGAGAAGCAACGAAGAGGAAGTAGCTCCAAATCCCATGCCTAATGACCCGTCGACCAATTGCGCAAAAAAACCAATAATGGAGAAAATAATTAGTTTTCTCATAGGATAACCCCGCTTTAAATTCCGAGTAAATTCATGTGATTAATTATAATTACTTCTGATACGGATGTAAAGGATTATTTATAAAGGTTTGTCCTCCACATGTTTTGCAGCTGGTAGCCGGTATTTTATAGGGTATATACAAGCTCATGGTATAAATAAAGCTATTTTTAGGAAATCTGATCCTTTCCTCTTCCTTGTCCCCGACCTTCTTTAATGAGTTTTTCATAATTTGAAGCAGTTGTTTTCTTATAACGCGGCATACCATCATTCCCAGCCTTCTTAATATGCTCATTTCCATGAAAAACTTGTCATAATTTGTGGGCATCCCAAGACTAGCAGAAATAATACCGCGACCACGAAATCAACTAGCTGTAAATTAACCATCTAAAATATAATGGTTTCAAACTAGGTGGCTGTTGGATGAAACGAAAAGAAGAATGTACGTTTGAGGATCATGTATCCCCTCTATACATCCTTCTTATCGATTCGATGAAGTTGATCGGTTATCTTCGCATAAATTTTGGATTTCTTCGTCGGACATTTTATTGAACTTATTCTCAAACTATTTTTATGTATACTCTGATTTTATCTCCCGTTTCTTTGTTGCGGTACATGACCTTTTGCATTTCCTTAATACGGCTTTATAATCAAAGCAAATTAAATTACCTTTCTGATACGAAGTGGATAAGACATAAAAATTCGAGTTCCCGACTTTATTTTTCTCGAACAGGAACAAGTGCTCAAAGAAAAAGAATTGTTGATCTTACGCGGATCGTAGTGTGATAAAGCGTCAGATCCCGTCCAATAAGTATTAGACTGACTCGAATACGAGTAAACAGCGGCAGCCTTGGACAGGAAAATAAAGTCCTAGACTACCGCTGTTTACCGTTATTTCACATGATTTGTGCTAGCATATTTATCCCTTAGTAAACGGATGACAGCATCTCTACACCAGGGTCTCCACCCATGATGTAGTACTTAAACACCTTAATCCGCGTGCGAGGCAAAATCATTCCATTGCCTGTCTTCTCTCGCGGGGATATTTTGAGAGATTCGATAATAAGTTAGCGAGAGCAGGCGAATATCGTCTGCTCCTTTGTTGCTTGTGACCCGTTTATGATTCGCGACGGGCGGCAAGCCATTTATGAAATTCGGCGGCAATAATGCGCTGACCGGTAATTCCTTCCGCCTCCTTCGAGGCAAGGTAAACAATCGGTTCCGCCATGATCCGCGGGTCCAGCAGGGATACAATCGATTCGATTTTTTCCCTGAACTCATCGGGAATCATTCCGGTCACGGTCGCTCCGCCCGGGAGCAGCATATTCACGGTCACTCCATGATCTTTCAGGTCTTCGGCCATAATGTAAGAGAGAGACTCGGTGCGGCACGGGACGGGCCGTACGGAACGAATCCTTTTCGTTTCATCGTTTCGTGGTTCATCGAAATATTAATAATCCTTCCTTTGCCCCGACCTACCATCGTGGGGGCGAAGCCTCTTGCCACAAGAAAGTATCCGGTTAAATTGGTAGCTATCAATTCACGGAATCCTTCCGGCGTAACCTGGTAAAAGGGCTGAGGCTCAGTCAAAAATTCGGGGTTCACCGTCCTCATCCCGATTCCGGCATTGTTGACCAATACATCGAGCCAGCCCCATACCCTGCCTACCCATTCAACGGCCTGATTCACGGATTCCTCGGAACGGACATCCATCGGCAGGGCGTGTGCGTCGAAGCCTCGCTTCTGAAAACCGGCTGCCGCTTGTTCCAGCAGCGGCCCTTTTCGGGAGGCTAACGCAACGGAAGCTCCGGCCTCCAGCAACGCCTCCGACATGGCATAGCCCAGCCCGCTTGAGGCTCCGCTAACCAAGACACACACTCCGCTTAATGTTTTCTGAGTCATCTTATTCATCCGCCTTTCCAGCGATCTGGCATCTATTCACCCCAGCTGTACTATCATTCTCGCCCCGATGCCGTCTGTTCATTCGGAAAAACCATGAATTCGAGCAAATGACAATGGAATTTTAAATATATCCGTTCTTGCTGTAATGAGATAATACGGAAAATGGAAATTTAATTTTCTAATTGTTTGTAGTTTCATATTAAATGAACCGGGTTTACCCCTGTCTACAACGTGCAGCCTATTAAAGGACTTCTGAATAAAGTTTGCGGAAAAACGCATTCATGTCGCCAATCACAAGGAAAGCCGCTTTTCCCTCATCTGTGAACTGCATACTGAACTCAAAGCCGAGCACCGTGAAAAACGCCATTGATTGTATTACATTCTTTACATGCAAGTTCACAAAAATGTGTTTGGAGGTCAATACCATTTCAATCATCTCAGAATTGGGATTGATAATTAAAATTCTTCTGAATATCTTTTGAAATTGTCCATAATCGCTTGCCAGCCCGCCTGCTGCATTTCAATGGAATGGGTGCTTTCGGCATCAAAAATTTCAACGACCTTCGTTTCATTTCCTTGATTGACGAAGGTGATATCCACTTTTCTCCCATCTCCCAGTGTGTATGAAATTTGCTCATGCTGCTTCACTACATCGTATACCCCGCCGAAATCAAAGCCCATGCTGCCGTCCTTCGCTTCCATTCTTGTAAGAAACTTGCCGCCAACCCGCAAATCATTTTCCGATCTTGGCGAGTGCCATGTCTCTGAAGCCTGATTCCACTTCGTGATGTGTTCCGGTTCAGACCAATACCTCCATACTTTTTCTACTGGCGCTTGAATAACTGCCTGGACGGTTACTCTCTTTTTTTGATTACTTGTTTCCATTTTGAAGCACCTCACTCGATTATTGTTTTTCTCATTTATTTAGACGAAATCCGATTGCAATATTCATCGGTCTAATTGTTCAGGAAGTCCAAATCGGGAAAATAATTTTGTGTTGATAAAATTTTGGATGTGGAATATCTTCTTGTCTTTCATTACAATGACGTGAATTCCCCAAGGGACCAAGCAGGCTTTGTCGCTGCTCGGCACATATTGTGCAAAAGCAGGGTAACCGCCATTCACCGTAGTCGGCAAAAACCGGGACCCGTCACAATGCCAGCGTGTAAGCGAAAAAAACTTGAACAAATCGTCCTTGCCGCGTACCCACATAGGAAAAGGCGGCATAGACATATGGCCTTCTTCATGAAACAAGGCTACCAGTGCATGGATATCAAATCGTTCAAAAGCTTCCACATACCGTGAGAGCAGTTCTTGATCAGGCTCGGCATCCATCAAGCTGTATTCTTCAGAACGGAGTTTCGCTCGATCCATCGTTTCTCTGGCTCTTTGCAAGGCGCTGTTAACTGCTGCTGGCGACAATCCTAACGTTTCTGCAATCTGTTTGGAGGACCACTCAAATACGTCCTTCAAAATGAGAACTGCACGTTGACGTGGAGGCAAGATTTGCAAGAGTGTAATAAAACAGAGTTGAAGGGTATCTTTGCGAATGAGTATATCTTCCGGATTTTCCGAAAATGCGGGGGCAGGCCAGATCCAGGATGAGTCAGGCAACGTTTCGCTGGGTGCGATAATCGATGCCGCGGGGTCGGAAAAGTCAACGGGACGAGTGCGGCGGCGTTTAGCTTGTCTTAGCTTGTCCAGGCATATATTTGAGGCAATCCGATAGACCCATGTTTTGTAAGAGGATTCCTGTCTGAATGAGTTCCAGCTTTGCCAAACACGAATAAAGGTTTCCTGAACGGCATCGTCTGCGTCATCAATCGATCCTAGCATTCTATAACAGAACGATGTTAACTCCGGCTTCAATCGGTCAAATAGCTGAAGTTCTAGAGCATGCTCCAGTGCAGTTTCGTTCATTTGGGCCTCCTTCTAAGGTGCGAAACCCTTTTCACACACCACCAAAAAGATGTAAAATGATAGATTAAGAGAAGAGATTCCACATTTTTCTGAAATATCCTTCATCATTTGCAACTATCGCCCGTTTGTTGATCGGAGCGTGCAGAATCGAAAACAAGCGATGGATCGGTTCCATCGCGCGCTATCGTTTCCCGTTAACTTAACCAACATCGGAACCATTCCTTCTAAAGAAGGCTTGCTCAGCTGAGATGATAAAGTCAATTAGCCCCATATCCTGATTCTGAAGCAACATGTGAAACTCGTATCTATCATTCAATTTATATACTTCCTCATATAACCACCATGAATTTTCCAATCCAGCGTCTTGCTTTATTATCGTAACATTCTCAAAGATAACTTCGTTGATGTCTGTAAAACCACCAGTGTTGTCAAGAAGTAATGTAATGGATTTATCATTCAGAATTGATTTGATAATCCTACAATCATGAAATCTGAAATTATAAACAATTTCTCTATCCATGGATAATGAGGCTTCTGTATGATATTTTCTGTAATTATCAATTGTTGTATCTACAGACCTTTTATTATCCTCACAAAATTGAGATACAGTATTTATAACATCACGTGTTGCTTTATTTAAGGCAAAAACCCTTAGATCAGCTATCTGATTCAAAATAGTTTCTGGTAATGACTTTTTTAAATGCTCTTGATTATAAATGATCGATTCATAAAATTGTTTCGTTTCTTTATCTTTATTGAAAGGCTCATTTGTTCCGTTCGCTTGCATAATGGAAGCCACTTCTTCTTGGAGATGAAGCCATTTGTTTAATTCGGCACTGTAGAGTTGTTGGAAATATGCTTCTGAGAATGTTTCCGCTTGTTTTTCTTCCTTCAACGAGCAGGAGCATGTCGCCGCGGCGCCTGATCCAGTCATAACCCCATTACACTAACGTATCTCGTTAGTTGAACAAGCTGCCGTTGTACTGCAGCCCGCTTATCTATATGTCCCATTTGATTTTAAATGACGTTGTTGCTTTTAAATAAGACAAACTCGTAACGATGGATTATTTGTAACTGAATTATTAGAATTATTTTGATTCTAAAGCTTTAAGTGGCTTGCTTTTTAAGATATTTTCCACTTCTTCGTATCCAGGCGGGAAGGAATAGTTGTAACGTGCGGGAAGTGCAAAAACATAGGTATCGTTTCGCCCCAATTCGCTTGGCCTGATAGGTGCTGCTCCAATATGAAATACCTCTTGTAGAAGAGAGTTCCATTGACTAAGTGTAAATACCATAATGGGTATATCCTGCCTTGGCGTTTGTGCTGTCCATTGAGAATCTCTAATAGAAATCAATGGACCGGTTTCTACAACTTTTTCACCGGATTCTCCGTCCATAGCAAGGCCCTCCCATTTACTGTTTATAATCGAATACCCTTTCCACCTTTCGGGTAAAGAAAACTGAAAACCGTATTGTGTATTCATATACACGATGGAGTTAGAATCGGCGGACGAAGATGACGTCGTTTGGGTCGGACTCGGTGTTACAATTGGAGATGTAGACGGCTCTAATTCACTTCTCGAACTACTACTTTCATTGGGCGTTTTTGTTGGTTGACTTGTTGTAACTGGATTCAGAGTGGCTTGAGTGGGTTGAAATTGAGATTTGACTTCTTCTTTATTCGTACAGCCAGCTAAGAAAATAAAGGCGATAAGAAATACAACAGGAAGCTTAGTCAAAAATCATCACCATCCTTATTTCACCAGGATTTCTAATACTAAAGACGACAATACAAAGATTAAAGTTTCACCCAATATAGGATTATTTTAAAGTGGAACAAAGTGCAAGACAACTCACTCACTTATTCCGCATAACTGCCCTTTAGTTGAGTACGGTTCTTTAACCCATCAACACTTAGAAATAACGGCGGTATAGTTCTCGTCGTCGTTCTCCCCGGAGTTGGGCATAAATTTGAGTAGTTGATGCTTTCTCATGTCCCAACATACCTTGAATAAAATCTAAAGGAGCACCATTATCAAGTAACTGACAGGCGTAAGTATGCCGAAACCGATGCGGTACACGTTTACTTCAATTTCTCCCCGATCGGCGAGACGTTTCAGAGCCCACCTGATTGTTGGGATGGCCATACGCCGCGTAGGGTGTGTATCCGTAACGAATAGTGCTTTGCAGGAGTCCTCACGGATCGCCAAATACTTTTTCAGCGTGAGCGTCAAATAGCCCCCACCTAGCAGTCAGATGGGAGCAAGTGTATGATGGATGAAGATTACGTGACGCGGCAAGAGTCCGGAAGTGACGGTGACCACGGCATAAAGGGTTCTAATGCCTGGGC
>NZ_JBVASZ010000017.1:0-107595 GCF_057814255.1 Paenibacillus sp. F024 | reverse complement strand
ACTCTTAGTTTGGTGATGATGGCGGAAGGGAACCACGCGTACCCATACCGAACACGACCGTTAAGCCTTCCAGCGTCGATGGTACTTGGACCGCAGGGTCCTGGGAGAGTAGAACGTCGCCAAGCGATATAAACAATAAAGCCCGTAAGTCATCATTTGACTTGCGGGTTTTTTTTGAGCAGAAAAAATTTCTGGGGACATTTCTTTCTTGAAATAAAGGAATAATAAGTATTGCCATATGGGCCCCTCCCCTTTATTTCTGCTCGAGGAGGGGAAGAGCGGCAGCCTGAAGCCGCTTTTGAACATCATAGGTCCGAATAAATGATCATCTGGCGCTTATCTTACCCAATCTATGAGAAGTGGGCTGTATATACGGATACGCAATTACGGCCGCGGCTTTTGGCTTCGTAGAGCGCTTGATCGGCCAGCTTCAAAGCTTCGCGAGAATCCGAATTCAGACTCGGGATTAGCGTAACGACACCCAGACTAATGGTAACCGTGCGGCAAACAGCGGATGAAAAATGCGGAATTTGAAGCAATGCCACTCTGCTCCGGATCAGCTCCGCGATATGGACCGCCTCATAGGATTCGGTTTGCGGCAGGATGACAGCAAATTCCTCCCCGCCATAGCGTGCGACCAAATCGGTTGAACGAGTTAGGGTATCCCTTATGCCAACGGCTACTTCAATCAAGCATCGGTCTCCGGCAAGATGTCCGTATGTATCGTTATATCGCTTGAAATCATCAATATCAATGAGGATGATTGATAATGGGGCGTTTAGCTCCAGCGCCTGCTGCCACTCCGATTCCAAATACTCATCCATTCTGCGCCGGTTAGCGATATCGGTGAGCCCATCTTTAAATGAGATTTCCTTTAGCTTCTGATTCATCTCCAATATCATTCGTTCGGCCTGCTTTTGATAAGAGATATCGCGGGCGACAATCATAATGGCATCATCTGAATTGAAGGTGATTTTAGATATCGTAACCATGATGTCTGCTTTGGCGTTTTCGGCTGTTCTCAAGACATATTCCGACTGCGCTATCACGGGTTTGTTCTGCTGAAGCATTTGACGCAGACGGTTGATTAACGTTTTGGAACTGACAGAATCTACATAGAATAGAATGTTCTGCGCATTGTAGGGCGGAAGCTTGTCATCGAGATTGAACCATTGGACCGCAGAAGGATTAGCGTAAACAAAATGTTCATTCTGATATACTAAAATAAGATCCGGTGAGAGCTCCACCAGATTTTTATAACGTTCCTCACTATTTCGCAGCTGGCTTTCAACCGATCTTCGGAGCATGATTTCCTCGCGGTATTCGATTTCGTCGATGGCGATATCCGCGAATTGCTGCAAGAGGCTCAACTCTGACGATGTTAAAGATCTAGGTTGAAAATCAATGATACAAAGCGTGCCCAAGATGTTCGAGTTTCTGGTACGCAGCGGGGCTCCTGCATAAAATCGAATGTGTGGTTCCCCTTTTACAAGACGATTGTGGGCAAAACGATCATCAAGCAGCGTATCTGGAACCATAAGGAGCTCTTTATGAGCAATGACATATTGGCAAAAGGAGGCTTGTCGTTCCGAGCCTCTTGACGTTAAGAGTTCCCCCGATAAACCGACATAAGACTTGAACCATTGCCGATCGGCGGTAATTAATGAAATCAATACGACGGGCATCTTAAAGACCGTCGCTACCATTTCGGTAATCCGATCAAAGGATTTTTCCGGCTGAGTATCTAAAACATCCAGAGATAACAATTCCTGTAATCGTTTTCTTTCTTCTTCTTCTGAATAAAATACTATACCATCTTTAGCCTCCATAGATGTACCCCCTCCTGATAAAAAGACAGTATCTTATTACTCTCAATCTAGCAGTCCTGCATTTAATAAGCAAGGAGAAGCCAGAAAGCAATAGATGGGCATAAATTCAATCAGGGAAATAAAAATACGCCCGAGCTGTGAGCCCGAGCGCCGATGTTGATTAACAGATTAGATGAACCATGCAGTGGAAACAATCACGAGAAGAATGAAGAGCACGAGGATCACACCAGTAGAAGTAAAGCCATAACCATACCCTTTTACGCAGCTCATTGATGATAGCCTCCTTCCTATTTATCTAATGTAGTGTATGAATGTCTTGGGTCAAGGGTTTGGGCCATGTATTAAAAAAGGCTTATTCGGAAATTGATAATTTGTCTTCACTGAAATGGTTAAAATGGAAAAAAACAAACAAAAAAACCGAACGATGACTTGCCAAACCTTAATCAATTAGGTAATATGATTGTATGTTGTTGTAGAAGGTGATAGCGTGCTTCCGTTAGAATCGAACGAAAGCAAGAAGAAGCTTGCCCATCTTTATAACGAATTATCCAAGAGTTTGTTCGGATTCGGCACGATTTCGCTGAAAGTATCGATTGACGGCAACATGATCACCTTCAAAGCCAAGCATCGACGGTCTCCGCGTTCGGAAGCTTTGGAGGGAGAAGCACCCAACTTGAAGTATGAAGTTGACTTTTACATGTCCAACATTTACAAGAAGAAAATCAGGGAGCGGTTGGAGGAAGTATACGAGTTGGGCATTGAAGCGGTGCTAAGGGATTATGACCCTTCCACCCAATGGGCCATCACGAACGTTATTTTATCCGAATCCTGACGAATATCCGGTACGTTTCCTTTTTGATTTATCTTAAGGGGAACTACCACACAAAACCAACGGATTACGCCCGACTTTGTTTACAAAGGAAAGCGCTCTGGTTAGAAGATTCTTTCTACCTGGAGCGCTTTTCCTTTTTAATAATCAACAGATACATGGGGAGGAAAATCATTGTGAAGACAAAGTGGATTGGCAGCCTGCTTTCCGTATCTCTTTTGGGACTGGCTCTAGCCGGGTGCGGAACAGAAAATCAAGAGCAAAACGGGACAGCGGCAGAGAGCGGCGGAGAGCCGACCAAGCTCGTTATCTCCACCTGGGGCTTTTCTGAGGATTTTTTCAAGAAAGAAGTATACGAGCCGTTCGAAAAACAGCATAATGCCCAAATTGTTGTTGAAATCGGCAATAATGCAGAACGTCTAAGCAAGGTAAAGCAGGGCAGCTCTCAAGTGGACCTCATTTATTTGTCGGATTACTATGCGCAGCAGGGGATTGAAGCCGGCTTGTTCGAGCAGATCGACCGGAGCAAGATCCCTAATATTGAGCAGATATACGATATAGCCAAAGCCCCGCTGGGCGAGGAGTATGGTCCGGCGTATACGATAGGCCAATTCGGCATTGCATACAACCCGAAAGCGGTAGGCAAGGATTTGAGCTCCTGGAGCGATCTCTGGAATCCGGAGCTGGCCAAGAAGCTGACGCTGCCAACGATCACCTCCACAACCGGCCCCATGGTTCTTGATGCCGCTTCGCATGTAGCCGGAGCTGCCTCTTTCAATGAAGAACAGGCTTTTGCCAAGCTCAAAGAGCTGAATCCCCATGTGGTCAAATATTATAACAGGACGTCTGAATTCGTTAACATGTTCGCCCAAGGGGAAATCGCCGCGGGACCGATTATGGAGATGTACATGAAAGATTTGAAAGCCGCTGTACCGGACGCGAAGTTCATCACTCCTCAGGAGGGGGCTTATGCTGTAATGAACACCGTGAATGTGGTGAAGGGCAGCAAGAACAAGCAGTTGGCCGAAGAGTTCATTAACTGGCATCTGAGTAAGGAAGTTCAAGAGAAGGCGGCTAGAGCGGCTGTCGATTCTCCGGTGAATAAGACACTGGACCTGAAGCCGGAGGAAGCACAAGGGATTACATATGGCACGGACGTTGTGGACAAGCTGCGCATGCTGGATATGAAGTTCGTTAATGAACATTTGAAAGCCTGGACTGACCGCTGGAACCGCGAAATCACGCAATAATGAAATGCTGTGAAGGGAACAAACAAGGATATGCATGCTTTTTAGGTATATCCTTGTTTTTTTCTGAACGAGAGCTCAAACGAAAGGAATGGGCTGAAATTGCAAAGGAAAGTTATTCTTGATGTGGACACGGGTATTGATGACGCGCTCGGGATCCTGCTTGCGGTTCGCAGCAAATCGTTCGATATTCTGGGGATTACCACAGTGAACGGGAACGTTTCTGTAGACAAAGCGACTGAAAATACATGCAAAATAGTAAAGCTGCTGGATGCGGCGGAGCGGATTCCCGTCATCCGGGGAGCGGACCGCCCATTGTTACGTCCCCCTGTGTTTGAACACAGAGTGCATGGAGAAGACGGACTTGGCGGAGCGTTATTCGCTATGCAGCCCGAGAGAACGGCTGCGGACGGCTTCGCCCCCGATTTTATGATCGAGCGGGCGGCGCAGTTCCCTGGAGAGGTTACGCTGGTCATGACAGGCCCTCTCACCAATCTGGCCCTTGCCGTCAGGAAGGATCCGGGGCTGGTTCATCGTGTGAAGGAAGTCATCTTCATGGGAGGGGTTGTTCAAAGCTTCGGCAATGTGACGCCCACCGCCGAATACAACATGTACGTTGATCCGGAAGCGGCGAAGATCGTCATGCATGCGGGCTTTCGTTCGATAACGCTGGTTGGGCTGGATGTGACACGCCGCGTACTGCTGACCGAAGATCACATTGGGCAGTTGGCCGATTCTCCCTTCGGCCCTTATATTCGTCAAAGCACGGCCGATTATATGAAGCGTTACTTTGAGAGGAACGGGGTGCAGGCTTGCGCGATGCACGATCCTCTCGCCGTTGGTGTAGCGTTAAACCGAAGCTTAGTGACAACCGGACATTATTACGTGGATGTGGAGACCCGAAGCGACTTGTGCGACGGACAGACGGTCTGTGATTTTCAGAACCGGCTTCAACGGCAGCCGAACGTCCATGTATGTCTGGAAGTCGACGCCGAAGCTTTCTTCCAGCTGTTTATCGGCGCTCTTCGCACCTAGTACCGGCGAAACAAGGAACGGAACAGGAGATTGCTTTACATGAAAAAAACGTATATTTATCTGCTGCTGCTGCCCGGCTTTTTGTTTTTGGCGGTATTTATGCTCATACCTATTCTGCTGACGATCGGCTCGACCTTCTTTCCGGGAGGGAGCTTTACGCCCGGCGGGTATATGCAGTTTTTCAAGGACCCTTATTTTCTCAAAATATTGCTGACGACGCTGCAGGTGAGTCTGGTGACTACAGCTATATGTGTCATTTTGGGATTCCCGGTGGCTTATTATATTTCCAAGCAGTCCCCCAGGACAAAAGGGGTGTTGTTGGCTTTAGCGATCTTCCCGCTGCTGACGAGTCCGGTTGTCCGTTCGTTCAGTTGGATGATCATCCTCGGAAAAAATGGGCTTCTCAATCGTTCTCTGCTGGCTCTGGGCATTGTCGATCAGCCGCTTGATATTCTGTATACCCCGGTGGCCATGATGATCGGCATGGTTCATCTGTTTCTGCCGTTAATTCTGATTACCCTGGTTGGCGTGCTGGAGAACATCGATCCCGATTTGCTTAAGGCCGCGGAGAGTTTGGGCGCATCCAGGCTGAAGGCCTTTTTCAAAGTCATCGTGCCGCTGAGCGTGCCGGGTCTGATCGTAGGGAGCATTCTGGTGTTCGTAGGCAGCCTGACGGCTTATACGACGCCGGCTCTGCTCGGAGGAAAGCAGCTTGTCGTCTCCACCTTTTTGTATCAAAATGCGATTACGTTAAATGATTGGAATGCGGCATCCGTGATCGCTGCGATCATGATTGTCGTGACTTTTGCTGTCATCGCCCTGATGAATGTCATCGCCAATAAATTGAATCCGAAGGGGTAACTTGAAATGCGGGAAAACCATCGCGGACTGGGTTTATTTACGCTGCTGGTCTATGTCTTTCTACTCGGGCCCCTGCTGATTATCGGGGTGGCTTCGTTTGAACCGGGCACTATTCTGAAATTTCCTCCTGAGGGGTTTTCATTCAAATGGTATCAAAATATTTTTGAAGTCGAGATGTTCATGAAAACCTTCCAAACGTCCGTACTTGTTTCGTTCGTCGGCAACTTCATGGCGCTTCTGCTGGGCATTCCGGCGGCGTACGCGTTAAGCCGGTTTAGCTTCAAAGGCAAGGACGTCTGGAACGCGATCTTTATTTCGCCGGTGCTCATACCGGGCATTGTGCTTGGCTTTATGATGCTGAAGTATTTGATCGTCGCTTATCAGCTGCCGGTTTATACGGCATTGTTCGTAGGGCATACCGTGATTATGCTTCCGTTTATTATCCGCGTCATTGCATCCAGCCTGTCCAATTTCGATTTTTCCGTCGAGGAAGCGGCGCACAGCCTTGGGGCAGGACAGCTGCGCACCTTCTTCACCGTTGTGCTGCCTAATATCAAGTCGGGCATTATCGCGGCCGTAATCATAGCGTTTTTGGAGTCGTTTAACAATGTGGACATCTCCGTCTTTATGACAGGACCGGGTGTCAGCACGCTGCCAATCCAGATGCTGACTTATGTGGAAAATAACTTTGACCCTACGATCGCGGCGATATCTGTGCTGCTGATGATCTTTACGGCCATATTGATGTTTGTGATCGAGCGCGTGATGGGATTATCTTATTTTACCAAAAAATAACGGAGGCTATTAGCTATGGCATTGCTTACGCTGGACAATGTATCGGTCGCCTATGAGCAGCAAAATATATTGCAAAATTTCACCTTGAACATAGACAAGGGGCAATTTGTGTCGCTGCTCGGTCCGAGCGGCTGCGGGAAAACGACGACCTTGAGATTGATCGCCGGGTTTCTGGAAGCCAGAGACGGGAGATTTCTGTTTGACGGAAAAGACTACACCCGGGTGCCGGTGAGCAAACGGAATTTTGGCTTTGTGTTTCAAAGCTATGCTTTATTTCCGCATCTGAATGTTTATGACAATGTTGCTTTCGGTTTGCGGATGCGCAAGTTCCCCAAGGAAGAAATCGACCGCCGGGTCAAGAGAATATTGGACGTTGTGAGTCTCAGCGGCTTCGATAAACGAATGCCCAAAGCTTTGTCAGGAGGGCAGAAGCAGAGGGTAGCGATCGCCCGTGCGCTGGTGATTGAGCCGGACCTGCTTCTGTTTGATGAGCCGCTTAGTAACCTCGATGCCAACCTCCGGATCAACATGAGGGTGGAAATCCGCCGTATTCAACAGGAGCTCGGCATTACGACCGTCTATGTTTCTCATGATCAGGAGGAGTGCTTTTCGATTTCGGATCAGGTCGCCATTATGAACAAAGGCTTGATCGAGCAGCTCGATACACCGGCAGCCATATATAAGAATCCTAAGAGCGAGTTTGTCGCCAGATTTACCGGCTTTACCAACTTTATCGACTTCGAAGAGCGCAGCGACCGCGGCAATGAGATTGAGTTGAAGCGCCGGGGCCATACGTTCACGATCGCTCCAAATCCGCTGAATGCCCTTCCTGCGGGCCAAAAAGGCGCTATACGTCCTGACGATATTGTCCTTTTCGGGGTTGGCGAGGTCTCCTCACCCGGTGAAAACAGCCTGATGGGAATCGTTAAGGTGAATACGTTCTTAGGGAGAAGCTACCAATATATCGTTGAAACGGCGCTCGGAGAATTTACGGTCAACAAAGAAATGGATCTACCTTATGTCAACGGGCGGCAGGTTCATCTGCAGTTCCCGAAGGACAAGCTGGTATTGGTTAAGTAATCATCTTGGAGGTGCCAAGCATGCGCGCGGATTTACTGATCGAAAACATTCATATTTACAACAGTTATTTTAAAACATTCGTCCAGGGAAACGCCGCTGTCGCAGACGGCAGATTTTTGTATATCGGTCCCCGCGGTGCGGAGGATTTTGAAGGTGATGAAGTCATTGACGGAAGCGGACGCTATCTGGTTCCGGGGCTGGTCGACATTCATCTTCATATCGAAAGCACAATGGTAACGCCTCAGACGTTCTCCTACGGACTCATCCGCAACGGGGTCACGACCATTGTGCCAGAGCCTCATGAGATGGCCAATGTATTTGGTATGGACGGTGTGAAGCAGATGATCCGGGCGAGCGAGGGCTGTGTGGTAGATATGTTCTATGCTATCCCCAGCTCGGTTCCCGCGACATCTCTGGAAACGACAGGAGGCTCTTTGGACATACCCGAATTGGATGAGCTGCTGCAATCGGAGAACATCATTTGCTTGGGCGAAATCATGAATTACGTTGAAGTCATTACCGATCCCGACTGCAAGACGAATCGGATTCTAAAGCATATCCGCAGCCATTATCCGGATTTGATCATTGAGGGGCACTGCCCGAAGCTGCTGGATCTGGATCTGCAGCGCGTCATCTATGCCGGAGTCGACTCGGATCATACGCATCAGACCGTGGAAGGGATGAAAGCGCGTATCGGTGCCGGGATGTTTATCGAAATTCAGGAAAAATCAATGACCGAAGAGGTTATGGACTACTTGATCGCGGCCGATGTCTCGGAGCACTTTTGCTTTGTAACCGATGACGTCATGGCGGATTCCCTTCAGCAGCGGGGCCATTTGAACCATCTCTTGCGCAAAGCAATCCGCATGGGCATGAGCCCGGAGCGGGCTATTTACGCGAGCACCTTTACCCCGTCGAGGAGAATGCGGCTTTACGATCGCGGCGCAATCGCCCCCGGCAAGATCGCAGATTTCCTGATTGTATCCGATCTTCGGGAGTTCGTTGTCGATCAGGTGTATAAGAATGGACGGAAAGCTTTTGATGTACGGGAAGACTATCGGCAGCAGGAGCTTCCGCCGGCATTCCCGGCCCATTATTACGAAAGCGTCAGGCTGCCTCTTCTCACAGAAGCGGATTTCACTGTCGGCATGAAGGAGGCCGACGGCCGGTATGCCTGCCGGGTGATGATGGTCAAGAACGGCTCGACGTTCACCGAAGAGCACCGTGGCGAGGTGGAGATCCGCAGCGGGGAGCTCCTGTGGCAGGAAAGCCCCTATGGACTGATCGCAACCTTTGAGCGTTACGGCAAGACCGGCAATCGGGCGTACGGCTTGATCGGCGGCGACACCATTAAACGCGGCGCGGTGGCGACGACTTACTCCCACGATAACCACAATCTGCTTGTGGTCGGCCATCATCCGCAGGATATGATGCTCGCGGCCAATGAGGTGATCCGCCATCACGGAGGCTTCTGTGTCGTGGAGGACGGCCGTGTCCTGGCCCATCTCCGATTGCCCGTCGGCGGGATCCTGACCGAGGCTCCGCTGGAGCAAGTTGCTCAGGAAGTGGAGCGGCTGTGCCGGGCGATGGAAGCGATCGGATACCGTCATTATAATCCGATTATGTCGATCAGCACGCATTCGCTGCCCGTCAGCCCGGATTTGAAGATCACTGATCTGGGCTTGATCGATGTAAACTCAGGCAAGGTGGTATCCTTGATTGTAGGAACATAACCGAATCGATCTGTTTCCGGGTGTTCGAGTAGACGATCGCATTTGCGGCCTCATCAGGATAAGCAGACTTTTCCGCCGATATGGCGGGGAAGTCTTTTTTGTTGTTTTAGGAGATTATGCACTACTCAACATTGTGGATGTGTCGGTCCCGCGAGCGGACGAAGGATAAAACAGGGGGATACACCGTAGTGGCAATAGATTACAGAACTAACCAGGTTGTTTGCTCTGTAAAAAAAATATATTGATGTTTATTCGAAAATGTAGTAAAACTACAATATATTGAAAGAGAGGACTGCACGTATGGCTACTTTTCAAAATCGCGTCAGAGCTATTGAAAAGGAGATGACCAATTCCGAGAAAAAAATTTACAGCATATTGTCTCAAACGGAGAAGCCTTTTTTGCTTTCCATGAGCGAGCTATCCAAATTAAGCGAGGTCAGCGAGCCCAGCGTGGTCCGTTTTTACAGAAGACTCGGATATGCCAGTTATCAGGAGCTGAAGGTAGCGCTGGTTCAGGAGAATGCAACCGATAATGCAGCCAGCAGCATTTATGAAGAGATCGGTTTGTCGGATTCGGCCGATCAAATTTTCTATAAAATCATCGATCAAACGATGGTTGCTCTACATACGACCAAGGAATTGATTAACTACGAAGCTATTGAACGTGCAGGAGCCTTGATGGCAGCGGCCAAACGGCTGTACTTTTTCGGACAAGGGGTATCGGGGTTTATGGCCAGCGATGCGGCTCATAAATTTCTAAGGCTCGGGGAGACGGTGATGCCCATTACCGATCTTCATATGGAAGCTATTGCGGCATCCCATATGAGCGAGGGTGATGTCATTGTTGCCATATCCCACTCCGGAGAAAGCGAAGGACTGCTCAAGGTTCTCCAGCTGGCTAAAGAAAAACAAGCCAGAATTATCGTCATTACGGGCTTCAGCAAATCGTCGATCGCCCAGGTCGCTGACGAGCTGCTGGTAACCAGCGCGAATGAGACCAATTACCGGCCGGACGCTATGGTAAGCCGAATCGTACAAATGACCATAATCGATTGCCTATACGTAATTACGGTACTGCATAAAGGAAATCATGCGATTGAAGCCGTGAACCTTTCCCGCCTTGCGGTAGCCAAATTAAAAACTTGATGGAGGGGTACATCATGAAGATACTTACTTTTGGAGATGCGATGATCAGCGGTAAGCAGTTTACGGAGGCGGCACGCTTATTGGGGAACCACGACATCGTTACGACGGATTGGGAGTCTGATTGGGGGCGGCTGCAGAACAGACGGCTTGTCATCGAGCAGCAGGGCCCGGCGGTAGAAGAAGTCCCCGCGATGTTTCATGAGCACAAGGACGCCGATATGGTGCTTGGATTATTCGGCCCTTTCTCCGCAGCGGGGATGGATACCTTTAATCATTTAAAGCTGATCGGCGTAGCGCGGGCAGGAACGGAGAACGTGGATGTGAAAGCGGCTACGGAACGCGGGATCATTGTGGTTCATGTGATGGGAAGAAATGCACAGGCCGTTTCGGATTTCACCATAGGCTTGATGCTTTCCGAGTCGAGAAACATCGCCCGTGCTCACATGTCGATTAAGAACGGGGAGTGGCGGAAGGTTTTCAGCAATTCGGATTATATTCCGGAGCTGAAAGGCAAAAAAATCGGTATCGTCGGCTTCGGTTATATCGGCCGCTTGGTAGCCAAGAAGCTTGCCGGATTCGATGTCCAAATTCTGGTGTACGATCCATTCGTCAAAGCGGAATCGATCGATATGCCGGGTGTGACTTTAGTCAGCAAGGATACGCTGTTTGCCGAATCCGATTTTATCTCCATCCATGCGAGATTGACCGAGGAAAACCATCATTTTGTCAGCCATGCCGAGCTGTCCATGATGAAGCCTACGGCATACTTAATCAATTGCGCCCGGTCCGGGCTGATCGATACGGATGCTCTGGTTCAGGCGCTGTCCGCAAAGAGGATTGCCGGCGCCGGACTCGATGTATTCGATATCGAGCCGATTCCTGCGGATCATCCGCTGCTTTCGCTCGATAACATCACGCTGACCACACATATTGCAGGCACGACTTCGGACGCATTAACCCAATCACCTTATTTATTGGCGGAAGAAGTAAAAAAGGTGCTTAACGGCGAGAAAGCCAACTGGATCAAAAACCCGGAGGTGTTGGGGCATCCTAAAGTGAAAGAATGGCTTGCCTCCCTGAACTCCTAAATCGCTTTTTGTGTTCAAGAAGCCGGGGAGCAGAGATCTTATCATGATCGTTTTTCAACTGCTTTCCGGCGGATGAAGAAGAATTGGATTACCGGTTCATCTTTATAGCCATCGTTTCCGAAAATATCTGCACGTTGAACTATAGCATAAGCGGAGGAGACCCGTATGACGAATCACATGACCGACGGTCCATTGGTGCTCGTCTTGGATATCGGAACAACCGGCGGACGCGTCATTCTTATCGATTCTGCCGGTGAATCCTTGGGGTTGGCTTATCGTGAATATCAGAGTGTGTTTCATGGTCCGACCGTGATCGACCATGATCCTGCCACTTGGCTGCTGGCGGTCGAACAGGGGATTGCAGAACTGCGGCAAACGAGAGCGGAGCTATGGAGCAGGGTTCGGGCCGTCTCCATCGCCACACAGCGGGCGACGATCGTTCCGGTAGATGAGAACGGCATTCCCTTGACCCATGCGATCCTGTGGCAGGATAAGCGGCCAATCCTGGAAAGCAAGCAAATTGAAGAACGGTTGGGACATGAGTTGATTTATGAGCGGACGGGACTGAAGATCGATCCGTATTTTTCGCTGCCCAAAATGATGTGGTTTCGGAACCATAAACCGGAGCTCTACGCCCGGACGGCCTGCTTCCTTACTGTCCATGATTATCTTGTCCACGCTTTAACCGGCGAATTTAAGACGGATTGGACCCAGGCGTCCCGCACGATGCTGTTCAATATTCACGAGTTTGCCTGGGACCGCAGCATTGCCGAAACGATGAATGTGGATCTGGCCAAGCTGCCGGAAGCCTATCCTACGGGTACCGTTGCCGGTAATGTAACGAACGCGGCGGCGGACCGGTTCGGCCTGCGGGCGGGCACGCCGGTTGTGATGGCGGGCGGGGATCAGCAGTGTGCGGCGGTCGGCCTTGGAGCGATCCGTCCCGGCATCGTGAAAGTGACGACGGGTACCGGATCTTTTGTCGTAGCCCCGGTAACCCGGCCGATACGAAGCGCCGATCAGAAGGTCGTATGCAGCGCATCCGCGGTTTCGGGCCAATGGATCGTGGAGGCGGGCATCTTCACCACCGGCTCCACTTATCGCTGGCTGAGAGATTTCCTCGCAACGGAAGGATCTTACGACGCTCTGAATCAGCAGGCGGAAATGTCCGCGCCCGGCGCGAACGGTTTGCTTCATATTCCGCATTATGCAGGCAGTGCCGCACCGTATTGGAATGCGAGCGCGGCGGGTCTATTATTCAATTTGTCGCTGGGTACCCAAAGGAGCGACGTCGTTCGCGCCTATCTGGAAGGCATCTGCTTTGAAATCAAAAAGAATCTGAATATCATGGATTCCCTGCTTTCGGCGGATCAGGAGGCGAACCATATCCGGCTCTCGGCGGTCCATGTCAGCGGAGGATTGGCCCGATTGGACTTGTTCAATCAAATTCAGGCCGATATTTACGGAATGGTCGTCATTCCTGATCAAACCGAGCAGGCGACTTCCCTCGGGGCCGCCATGATCGCATTCACCGCTTTAGGTTTATTCTCCGACCTGAATGAAGCGCATAAGAGGATGGGCAAGCTCGACATGCAGAGAATGAAAACGGCGAACCGCGAGATGAAAGAGATCTATCAGGAAATGAGCGAGCTTCATCATGCGATTTATGAGGCTTTGCATAAAGAGCATATTTATGAACGGGCCAAACGCGTGACAGAAAAGCTGAATGCCGTAAATAAACAGCAATAAACGAACAAGATCCCTGAATGTGATTCAGGGCTTTTCCGCTTTGTGAAAAAATATGTTATAATAAGGGCAATTATGACGTGAGGGGACGACTATGGACTTTATAAGCACACGAGGCAAAGTGGAAAAAACGGGCTTTATCCGCACCTTTTTAATGGGGCTTGGAGATGACGGAGGCCTTATGCTTCCGACGGATATTCCGGCCATTCCGCAAGAAACGTTAAAGGCATGGGAGCAGCTAAGCTATCAGCAGCTGATGCTCGAAATTTTCTCCTATTTCACGAATGGTGAAATTCCTAAGGAAGAGCTGAAACAATTAATTGACGAAAGCTATGCGGGCTTCCGCAGCCCTGAAGTGACGCCGGTGAAGCAAATTCATGATTCACTGTATGTGCTGGAGCTGTTCCACGGACCGACTTTCGCATTTAAGGATATCGCCCTGCAATTTATGGGCAACTTGTACTCGTACGTATCCCGTAAGGAGAATGAAATCATTAACATCCTGGGAGCCACCTCCGGCGATACGGGGGCGGCGGCCATTCAAGGGGTCAGAGGGAAAGAAGGCATCCGCATCTGCATTTTGCACCCGCATCAGAAGGTAAGCAAGGTGCAGGAGCTGCAAATGACCACGGTCGACGACGAGAATGTCCTCAACTTATCGGTTCATGGCAATTTCGACGATTGCCAGCGCATCATTAAAGAGCTGTTCGCCGATATCGAGTACAAAAACAAATATCATCTGCGCGCGATTAATTCGATTAATTTCGTACGTATATTGTCGCAGACGGTATATTACTTTTATGCCTATTTCCAAATTTCCAAGAAGAACCAAACGAAGAAAATCAGCTTCAGTGTTCCTACCGGTAATTTCGGCAATATTTTCTCGGCTTATCTGGCCAAGCGTATGGGTCTTCCGATTCACCGCCTGGTGCTGGCTACCAACGAAAACAATATTTTAGAGCGTTTTGTTAAAGAGGGTGTGTACAGCCCGGGAGATTTCCGGAGCACGCACAGCCCGTCGATGGATATTCAAATTGCCAGCAATTTCGAAAGATATTTGTATTATCTGCTGGATCAGGATCAGGAGAAGGTTACCTCGCTCATGCAGCAGTTCCAGTCGGAAGGCAAAATCGTCATTGACCCGCAGCTGCTGAAAAAAGTGCAGTCGGATTTTTCGGCCCATGGGGTAAAGAACGAGGAATGCCTACAAATGATCAGCAAATATTCCGGTGAATACGATTATTTGGCTGATCCTCACACGGCCTGCGGTATTGCGGCTTATGAGGCATGCTGCGACAAGGATGAGGTGTGCGTGACACTGGCTACCGCTCATCCGGCGAAGTTTGACGAATCCGTCCAGCTTGTCGATATCCCGCAGACGTTTCCTGCTGAAATTCAAGCGCTGTTCGACAAGCCTCAGCATATGAAGGTGGTCGAGAACTCCAAGCAGGAAGTGGCGGAACAGCTCCAACGCTTCTTTTAATATTTGAGTAATGCAGCCGTCCGGAAATGGCTCCGGGCGGTTTTATTTTGCAAAAAAATGGTTGTCAAAAGCGTTTCAACTGGTTATGATGACATTAAGAATTATATACACTACTTCAGTAGTTACTAATGTTCAATGTTGAAATGAGGAAGCCGGATGGACGTTCTGCTGCAAAATATTCAAGCGATGGGATTGACCCAGTATGAGGCCAAGGTTTACCTGACGCTGGTCTCCCGCGGACCCTCGAATGCCTATCAGGTCAGCAAAGCTTCGGGTGTGCCGCGGGCGCGTGTGTATGAAGTGCTGGATGGTTTGGTGCAGCATGGATTAGTGATGAAAGAAGACGTAGACGGAGGAGCGCATTATTCTTCCTTGCCGGTCGAGGTTTTCCTGGAGTCGATGAAAACGAAATGGGAAGCCACCTACAGCAGCCTGGAAACCGAGCTGAAGTCTCTGGAGCGACAGAGCCCCGAATCGGAGGTCTATGTGACGACGATTAAAGGGGAGGATAACATCTTATCCTTTTGCCGGGTGCTGATTCGGCGCGCGGAGAAACGAATTCTGCTTTCGATGTGGGAGCCCATGTATCGGAGACTTAAGGGAGATTTGGAGGCGAAGCAGGACGAGTGTCTGCTAAGCGGACTTCTGTTCCAGGTCAACGATCCGCTGCCGGGTCTGGAGGTTCACCGCAAAACCCATTATGTGGAGCATTTGGATCATCCGTGGTTTATTCTTTCCATAGACGGCAAAGAGCTGTTCTACGGCCATTCTCCCGAACGGAGCGGCAGCGCATTCTACACCGACGATCCGGTTCATATCTATTTGCTGGAAGATTATATTTGGCACGACGTGCTGGTGAACCGGTTAGTCACAGAAGACAAGCGGGAAGAAATGGATCAATGGATTTCCCCGGCAAGAAAGCGCTTTTTCGGGGAAGAATGAATCGGCATCCCTGCCCCATGTGATTTTGAAGCAAACCCAAAGAGAAAGGATAGATGACCGTGAGAACCGTTCATGTCGATCAAATTCGTGATTCCATCGCCGTTTTATGCTGGGAGGCTTGTTATTATTTGCCCGATGACATTCTCGCGGGCTTTCATAAGGCGAGTGAAACGGAACAATCGCCTCTGGGCAAAAGTATTTTAGACCAGTTGATTGAAAACGCTCAATTGGCTGCTGAAGAAAATAGGCCTTATTGTCATGATACGGGTCTTACGGTGGTTTTTGCCGAAGTGGGCCAGGATGTTCATATTCAAGGCGGTAATTTCTCCGACGCGATTCATGAAGGCATTCGAAAAGGGTACAAAGAAGGGTACCTGCGCAATTCGATTGTGGGCGATCCGTTACTGCGGAATAACACGAATGACAATACGCCAGGCGTGATCCATACGAAAATTGTTCCCGGCGATCAAATCAAATTCACCGTTCTTCCGAAAGGCGGCGGCAGCGAGAACATGAGCGCCATGAAGTTCCTGCTTCCCGGTGACGGTGCCGCAGGCGTGAAAAAGTTCGTCATGGATACGATCCAGGCTGCCGGAGGAAGAGCATGTCCTCCCTTGGTCGTAGGTGTAGGGATTGGCGGAAGCTTCGATAAAGTCACTGAAATCGCCAAGGAAGCCGTTCTGCGTGAAGTGGGGACTTATCACCATGAGCCGCATATCGCTCAGTTGGAGAAGGAGCTGCTGGAGGAAATCAATAAGACAGGCATCGGTCCTCAAGGATTGGGAGGTACGAGTACGGCTCTGTGGGTTGCTGTGGAAACCTACGGCTGCCATATCACCGCTCTTCCGGTGGCCGTGAATCTTCAATGCCATGCCGCTCGCAAAAAATCCTGTGTCATCTAAATTATGTCGGGAAGGTGATTGTTAATGGCTAAAGCTCACCTGGAAACTCCTCTGACTCGAGAGGCGGTATTGCAGCTTAAAGCGGGGGACGAGGTGTTCCTCAACGGGACGATTTATGTGGCTCGGGATGCGGCTCATAAGCGTCTGTTGGAATTGCTCGATCAACACCGTGATTTTCCGGTCGATTTAAAAAATGAAATTGTATTTTATGCCGGCCCGACCCCTCCTAAACCGGGTCAGATTATAGGGTCGATCGCTCCGACGACAGCCTCGCGTATGGATCCCTACACACCTGCTATGTATAAGTACGGAGTCAAAGGCACCATCGGGAAGGGCCCGCGAAGCCCGGAGGTCAAGGAGGCCTGCGTGAAGGAAGAAGCCTTGTGCTTTGCGGCGATCGGCGGTTTATCCGCATTGTTGGCCCAGCGGGTCAAATCGGCTGAGATTGTCGCTTATGAGGACCTTGGTCCGGAAGCGATCCGTAAGCTCACCGTGGAGGATTTTCCGGTATTGGTGGTTTACGATGCCCACGGAGGGGACCTCTACGAGCAGGAGATAGCCAAATATAGAACGCTAAATTGAGGAATCATTGGTTATATCCAAGGAAAGGCACATTCACGTTGTGGTGAATGTGCCTTTTCGTTGCTCAATTACAGGATATGTAGGAGATACATTAGGCAACCGCCGATTGACGCTTCTTTACGCTGAACACAAACAGAGTGGCTACAATACACAGGAGTCCGGCAAAGATAAAGGAAATTGTATAGCTATGGTACTGTTCGTAGATATAGCCTCCGAGAAAAGCGGCGACTCCGGAGCCCAATTGATGTGCGGCAAACAGCCAGCCGTAAATGACAATCCCCCGTTCTTTGCCGAAATGATCCGCAGCCAAACGCACGGTGGGGGGAACGGTGGCAATCCAATCCAGGCCGTAAAATACCGCGAAAACAATGAAAAGAAAATAAGATTTCAGATCAAAAAGGTAGGGCAGGAAAAGCAGGGACAAGCCTCTTAATCCATAAAACCAAAACAGAAGCCAACGGTTGTCAAACCGGTCGGACAGCCATCCGGAAAAGATCGTGCCGATGATATTGAAAATCCCCATAAAAGCAAACAAGCCTGCAGCTTGCACCTCGGGAATTCCGTGATGGGAGGAAGCCGGTATAAAATGAGTGCCGATGAGTCCGGTTGACGATGCGCCGCAAATAAAAAAGCTTGCCGCGAGCAGCCAGAAGGTGACGGAGCGAACGCCCACCCATAATCCTTCAAAAGCTGCCGATAGGGGATCTTTCCTGCCGGTGTCCGATGGTTTGGACTCGGTGTTTGCGGCTCCGTAGGGTAAAAGGCCTTTATCCGAAGGGCGGTCCCTCATCCATAATACGATTAAAGGAATCATCAAAATGCCCAAGCCGAGAAATATGGATAAAGCGATCCGCCAGGAATAGGCTTGAATCAAGTAGGTGAGCAGGGGAAGAAACACCATTTGCCCCGCGGCCGTGCTTGCCATCAGGAGCCCCAGCACCATTCCCCGCTTTTGTTCGAACCAGCGGTTGGCCACCGTTGCCGAGAGGACGGTGAGAAATACGCCGGAGCCTATACTAATGATGATTCCCCAGATCAGGTGAAGCTGCCAGATGTGTGTCATGACAAGGCTTGCAGCGATGCTGGAAACCAATAGGATCATGCCGTACACCATCATCTTGCGGACTCCGAACCGTTCCAATCCAGCCGCAACAAAGGGACCGGAGAATCCGTATAGCGTCAGATTTATTGCAAAGGCGAGCGAGATGGCTGAACGGCTCCATTCAAATTCTTGCTCCAAAGGAATGATGAGAACTCCTGTGACGGAACGAATTCCTGCCACAACCAGTATGGCAATAAAGGTAATCGATACTACAATCCATCCATAATACAAAGAAAACCCTCCTCGAAGCATGGCTTCACTCTCATTCTGCCGGGCGTATTGACAAGCATGGAGAGCGGTTTCAAAGTATAACGAAAAGCTCGTTGCCCTTTGGTTGGTCTACAGCTTCTATTTCCTGATTGTACAATATTTGGACTAAATAAAATATAGTAACTACTCGGTATTTTTTTAAAAGAAGTACAACGCGAGTACCCCGATTTCAGGATACACGAAGTATCCTTACAATCGGGGTAAGCCGGATGAGGAGGATACGGGAATGCTTGCGCGAACGGCCTCAATAATTTAAATATAGGGCAGAATTAACCCTCCGTAAGCAAAGGCGCCGATAATGACGAGGGCGGGGTGGATTTTGCGCCGTTCCATAGCCCAGTAGGCAATGGCGGCAATGGCAAGCGATTGCCAAAGGCCGAGCGATTGCCAGCTTGCCGATGCCATTTGCCAAGTCAGGATGACCATCATGACGGCAATAACGGGTTGGACAAGCAGCGTCATTCCTTTGACGACGGGCGACTGGCGGTGCTTGTTGAGTATTCTCAGCATCAGAATAAGCGCAGCCGCTGTCGGAACCACGGTTGCGGCTAAAGCGATTGCCAAGCCAAGCCACCCTAAAGCGTCATAACCGACGAATGCGGCGATCTTGGTGGCGATCGGACCAGGCAAAGCGTTGCCCAGAGCCAAAATATTGGAAAATTCCGTATCGGTCGCCCATTGATGGCGAACGACGATTTCCTGGTACATCAGCGGAATGGAAGCAGGCCCCCCGCCGTAACCGAGTACGTTGGCTATGAAAAAGCCGATCAAGAGATTTATCCACTCCATGTCGAGTAATCCTCTTTTCTGGTTTTCTTCTTTTTAAACCATGCGGATGTTCTGAAATGAAAAGCTCCATAGCCTAAAAATGCAAGGACAACGAAAGCCGGATGAATATCGATGATTTGTAAAAGGGCGAAGCAGACAAGAAATAAGGCGAAGCCGAGAGGCTTGCCGAGTCCTTTGACGGCGCGTTCGGCAAATTCGTAAGCCATAACCCCCAGCATAACCGCAATGACCGGGGTTACCGCCGCAATCATGCCCTGTACGACGGGGGAGCTGCTCAAAAGCTGAGCGGCCGAAAGCAGAGCGATCATGGCCGCCGCGGAAGGCATGATGTGAGCCAGAACAGAGGTGATTGCGCCTAGAACTCCCCTTTGCCTGTAGCCAAGGTAAGCGGCCATTTTGGTGGCGATCGGACCAGGCAGCGCATTGGCTAAAGCGAGAATTTCGCCGAACTCATCATCCTCCACCCAGCGGTAGCGGGTCACTGCTTCGTAGCGGATTAACGGGATGACGGAGGGGCCTCCGCCAAAGCCTAGAATCCCGGTTCTGCCCATCCCCCATATCAGCTCACGATAAGGATGGGATTCATTTGATTGGCTCATTTGGTTATAACCTCATTCCCATACGGCTTTTGTAACGCGTGATCAGCACCTGGCAATCGACGCTCATGATGCCGGGCAGCTTATACAGCTTTTCCTTCAAAAACGTTTCCATCTCTACGTTATTTGTAAACAGGCCGTGCATGTGAAGCTTACTGGGCCCGGTCATGTGATAAAGGCTTGTAACGACCGGCTCCGAGGCCAACTGCTCGGCCACCTCGTGCAAATGCTTCGGTTCGACCTCTACGTTGAAAAAAGCGGATACGTGGATTCCGATTTTCCCGGGATTGATGACCGCCGTAAACCTTTCAATGACACCGGAATCCATGAGAGCGTTAATCCGGGCTTGAACAGCTACACGGGATAATCCGATTTCTTTGGCTAATTCCGTGTAAGAAATCCTCCCGTTATGATGGAGGGCGGCAATGATTTTGCGGTCGATTTCATCGATAGGGCCCGGGGGAATGTCACCGGAGGTTTTGGATTGCATACTGACCGACTCCTTGCAGGAAAATGTTAAATTACAAAATGAAAGTTTATATTCGAAATGCATTACTTTATGGATAAATATATATTCAATTACTTTCATTTTCAATACAAATTTCAAAAAAAGATTGCATTTTTAATATTTTAGTTGCTAAGCGGTCAGGATCGTGCTATTTTTTATAATAATAAATGTCAGGTAATGTGTCATAGGGGGAGTGCAGATGAGGAAAGCGGTTGTGGGAACAAAAACGATGGTGGTGAGTCCGCACCATTTGGCTTCGGCCGCCGGAGCCCGGATGCTGGATCAAGGCGGAAATGCATTTGATGCGGCTGTAGCGGTCAGCGCCTGCCTGGCTGTAGTCTATCCTCATATGACCGGTCTTGGCGGAGATTCCTTCTGGCTGACCTATCATCATAGTGAGGGAGAGGTGCGGGCATACAACGCCAGCGGCCGGTCCGGGTATCGGGTGAATCAAGAGGTGTATGCGGGCCGGACCGAGATCCCAAACCGCGGTGTCCTTAGCGCCGTGACGGTTCCGGGGATGGTGGACGGCTGGGATGCGATGGTCCGTGAATACGGACGGTTAACCCTGGGGCAAGTGCTTGAGCCGGCTATCGAGTATGCATCTAAGGGATTTGCGATGTCTCGGGATCAATACGAGTACACGGTGAAGAATGAGGCGATGCTCAGACAGACGGCAGCGACATCAGCCATTTATTTGCCGGAAGGACAGATCGTGAAGCCGGGCAAGCGTTTCGTACAGGCTGACCTGGCGCGGACGCTGCGAGAGCTGGCGCAGCATGGAAGGGATGTTTTCTACAAGGGTGCCATAGCGGAGAAGATAACCTCCAATTTGCAGGACCAGGGAGGGCTGCTGACTATGGATGACTTTGCCGATCATGAGGGGGATTGGGTCACTCCATTACAGGGGTCTTACAGGGGCTACTCCGTGTTTCAAATGCCGCCGAATTCACAAGGCTTTGTGGGCTTGATGGCGCTTCATACCCTGGAGAACTTCGACCTCGGCGGTATGGAGCATGGATCATTTGAATATTATCATTTGATGATCGAAGCATTGAAGCTTGGGTTTTGCGACCGCAACCAATATTTGACGGACCCCGATTTTGCCGATATTCCGCTTAAGCATCTGTTGAGCAAAGAGTATGCACGCAAGCTTGCATCCTCCATCCGGCTGGAGCAGGCCCTGAGCCTGGAGGCTGAACAAATGGGCAGCGATACGGCTTATGCTGCCGTGGTCGATCAGGAGGGCAACGCCGTTTCGTTTATACAGAGCCTGTACTTTGAATTCGGCTCAGGTATTACGGCGGGGAATACCGGCATTATGCTGCAAAACCGCGGGTCGTTCTTCTCACTGGACCCTGCGCATATCAACTGCCTTCAGCCCCGCAAAAGAACCTTCCATACCTTGATGCCGGCGATGGCCTGCCGGGATGGAAAGCCTGTCATTCTTTACGGAACGCAAGGAGGAGAGGGGCAGCCGCAGACCCAAACGGCAATTTTTACCCGAATGGTTGATTTCGGAATGAATCCCCAGCAGGCGGTCGATGAGCCCCGGTGGGTCTGGGGAAGAACATGGGGAGAGTCGACGCAGGATTTGAGAGTCGAAGGACGGATTTCCCCGGAAGCGATGGAAGCCTTGGCCAAGGCGGGGCACACCGTACGCAAGGTGAAGGACTTTGATAGCATCATGGGTCATGCCCATGCGATAAAAATCGATGAGGAAGGGTTTATCAGCGGCGGTTCGGACTCTCGAGGCGATGGCGCAGCTGTCGGTTGGTAATCTCCTCCAGCCTTAAATTCAAAAGCCCGTTCGTTTCTCCAGGAGAAACGAACGGGCTTTTGCTGTTAGAACTCCTTTGCCGGTACGCGGGCTGTAAAATCCTCCAGCACCTTGTCGATGAGGAAGGCCAAGCGAAAGCGCAGGGAGTCGTTCGGGTCGCGGAGACTGCGGTGAGTCAGCTGTTCATATTTATTAAGGCGATAGGCGACCGTATTGCGATGAATAAACAGCCGCTTGGCGGTCTCCGCGATTTGGCCTACGCGCGCCGTATTCATGAGCTCCTCGCGCTCGCGGGAGTCAATTTCGAGCAGGGAATGAAAGGAATCCTTGTAAAAATCGCTTAGCGCTTCTTGGGGTATCATCTTGAGCAGCTCCGCAACCTCTTTAGCCCGGTAGGACTGGACAAACCGGAACTGCTTGGATTGGTAACCCGAATGGAGCGCGTTTAGCGCCTCCTTGTAAGTGGACGGGATAAGCGTCAGATGCTCTACAGGATTGCCGATGCCAAAGGACAGCGCAATGTGTTCCGTCTGAAACAGCTTTTCCTGAAACTCCGTGAACCGTTCCACCAACTGAAATTCGTGCTGCTGCAGACTTCGTTCCCACTTCAGCAGGACAACGAACAGTTCCTTTTTGTTAAAAAGGATATAGGGCTGCTGGTGCTCGGTAAGCATCGTTTTCAGATGCTCATAGATGTGATCCCTATTGCTGTACAAATGATCGTCCGGTGAATTGGGCGGGTCGTCCACTTTTCCCACAACACATAAACAAGGGTATGATTCCTGAAGTCCGTATCGTTTGCCCTGATGAAGCATTTCGACAACAGAGCGAAACCTCCCCTCCACCAAGTCCTCGAAAAATTCGTTTTTAAAGCGGCGAGACCTTTCTTTTACCGCTTGCCGCTTCATAAGCTCGAACCCGATCACATTGGCGGCCTGCTCGAGGGCAAGCTTGGGCAGAGGCGAATCATCCATTTGCGCGTTCACCAAGACCAGGAAGCACGGCTGATGGGTCAGCTCGATCGGATGGAATAAAACCTCCATTTGCCCATGAAATCCTCCTCCTTGAATGAAACATAAAGAGACATGGCGGGCTTGTGTGTCCCCGCGCCTGGTAAGAAGCTCCTGGGCTTGATTCAGCAGCCGGCTTCTGAACGGTTCGGAAACCGGACCGGAGCCGGCTTCAATTTGCAGCCGGTTGATCAACAGGACCGTCCCTCCGACTAGCGGAGACAAAGCGGTAATGATGGAGGGGATGCCTTGTCCCTGCATCACCAGGCGTGAAAACTCACGGTGCATTTTTAAAGCGTAGCGAAGCTCTTCATTGCGTTTTTCCATAATGTAGCTGAGCGATTCCTGCAGCAGCTCTCCGAGCGGAGGATGAAGCGGAAGCTCAATGATGGGGAAATGAATCTCGTCTGCGAGATCCAGGACGCTCTGGGGAATCTCGTCAAGGAACCGCTTAGTTTTGATTCCCAGCCCGGCGCATTGGCTTTCCGCCATATGACCCACAAGACGAAGCAGCTCCTCGGGGCAGTCACGGATGGCGTATGCTGTTGTAAGCAGCAATTCGTCGGACTTCAAATAATCCATGATATCCGGAGCGTCCATCATGTTGATGGACTTGACCTGCCTCTGCAAACCTGCGTGGCCGGCTAAAATACGGATATTCTGATATATAGGCAGCTGAAACAGATCCGTTAGCTTCAAATGAAACACCCCATTAATTTGTTATGAAACATAACATTATATCGTGTCGTTATCGCTTTTGGACCTGAGGTGCAGGGCAAAAGCAAAGCGGAGGCCAGAGATATCGCTCATAAATATTTAAGGCTGGTCGGGCTTGAGGACTATGCCGAGCATCTTCCGGATCAATTGTCGGGCGGGATGAAACAGCGTGTAGGGATTGCGAGGGCGCTGGCCAGCGACCCCGACATCCTGCTCATGGATGAACCGTTTGGTGCGCTGGACGTGCTTACACGGGAAATGATGCAAAAGGAGCTGCTCCGCATCTGGCTTGAGCTGCGCCCGTCGGTTTTGTTTATTACGCACAGCCTGAGTGAAGCTATACACTTGGCGGATCGCATTATGGTGATGAAAGACGGAGATGTAGCCGGAGAGTTCCGGATCACCATGGATCGTCCGAGATCCAACAAGCATCCGGAGTTTATCGAGCTGCTGCAAGAGATTCAGAAATTATTGACTGATGAGTGAGGAGAGTAAGCCATGAGTAAAATGTCGGATTCCCTCGTATCTGCCAAACCGCTGGTTTCGGCCAAGGACGGTAAGGTTTTACGGAAAAAGAAAGCCTGGGCCGAGAACGGGCTGGCGCCGATCGTCATCTTCTTTCTGCTGTGGGAAGTCATCAGTACGCTGAACGGAAAATTCGCCTTTTTCAATCCGGTTTTCCTTCCGGCGCCCTCGGAAATTGTGAAGGAAGCGTGGTACCTGGCACAAACGGGACTTATCGCCAGCAGTATTGCGGCAAGCACCGCACGCATCCTAGTCGGGTTTGTCATCGGGCTGGTTTGCGCCATAGCGGTTGGCGTGCTGATGAATAAATACAGCAAGGTGGACTATTGGCTCAGTCCGATTTTGAATTTGCTTGGACCGATCCCCGCGCTCGCGCTTTTGCCGATTTTCATTATCTGGTTCGGTATCGGCGAATTTCCCAAAATACTTCTGATTGCATGGACGACGTTCATCCCGGTATTGACCAATACACTGGACGGACTAAGGTCGGTCAATCCTACACTGATCCGATCTGCACTGAGCCTTGGAGCCAATGAGCGTCACATCTTTTTCAAGGTCATCTTTCCTTCAGCCGTTCCGAGCATCTTTGTCGGTGCGCAGGTCAGCTTGGGGCTTGGCTTTTCGGCCCTGATCGTATCGGAGATGATGGGCGCCAAATCCGGACTGGGCTACATTATCGTTGACGCCCGCAACTACTTCAAGATGTCCAACATGTTTGTTGCGATTGTATTGATAGGATTGGAATTCAGTTTCTTCTCGTATCTCTTAAAGCGCTTGGAGAGAAGAATGGTGACATGGCGGAAAAACGGCATGCGCAGCGCTGTAGAGAAATAAAAATACACACTTGGAGGGGTTAACGATGAAAAAACGTTTGAAGCTTTTGGGAAGCACGATGGTCGTATTGGCGATGGCATTTCATTTGGCGGCTTGCGGTTCGGGCGGATCACCGGCACCTGCGGCAGCCCCGGGCGGAAGTACGCCCAACGCCTCTGAAGCGAAAAGCGACGGCATCGAATTGAAGCAGTTTACGCTCGTAGGTGTTCGCGATGCGCAAATCTCTTCACAGCAAATCATTGCCGACAAGAAGGGTTATTTTAAGGAAGAGGGCCTGGAGGTTACGAGCCAGTTGATTGAAAGCGGTCCGGACATCGGTCCGATGGTTGCCGGAGGCAGCGCGCCGATCAGCATTCAAACGAACTTCATGGATATTATTCTGAAATCCAACAACGTAGGTGTGAAAATCGTAGCCCCGCTGGCGCAAACTGCCGGTACTCAGGCAGTTGTCGGAGGTAAAAACCTCGAGCTTAAGAGCGCAAAGGATCTGGAAGGAAAGACGATCGGCGTGCCGAACGGTGCGGACGTCGTCATTGCCATCGATAATATGGCCAAGGAGCTTGGCGTCGATGCGAAGAAAATCAAGTACGTAAACCTTGCCCCTAGCGATGCCGTTACTGCGCTGGAAAGAGGCGATATCGATGCCATGGCTGCATGGGAGCCTTTTATTACGAAGGCAATCCAGGGCGGAGGCAAATTCTTATTCAGCGGAACGAAAAGTGAACTGCCGGAGAAAAAGGGCGATGTGAATTGGATGAGCGTGCATACGACGATCCAGGTTACGGACGGCTTCCTGAAGGATAATCCGAATACGATCAAAGCTGTGCTGCGTGCATTGAACAAGGCGACCGATTTTATTAACGATAACCGCGAGGAAGCGATCAAAATTCTGTCGCCTGAACTTCGCTTAACGGAAGCCGAGCTGACCGAAATTATGAACCGCAACGTGTACAGCATGGAAGTTAACGATAACTACTTAAATGACAGTAACGGAGAAGCGGTGGGCAACTACTTGAAAAGCGTAGGAAATATCAAGGAGCTGCAGGATCCGAAAAGCTATCACGATTTGAGCTTGCTCAAAGAAGTGGCGCCTGAATTGATCAAAGCGGAATTGAAATAAGAATTCATATCAGTACTAAAGATCGCTTCCGATCTTGAGGACTGATTTTGTAAACGGACTGGGAGGAAACGTCATGGCGGCGGAATTCGATGTAGTGATCAAGGGCGGGCATATTGTCGGATATGACCGGATGGAACGGATGGATATCGGAATTGCCGGAGGTGTGATTACCTGCATCCAGGAGACCATTGACGAGTCTGCCCGCATGGAGATTGACGCGAAGGATCAAGTGATCGTTCCGGGGATGATCGATGTCCATGTTCATTTGAATGAGCCGGGCTTGGGCGATTGGGAGGGGATTCCGAGCGGTTCGGCCGCACTGGCCGCCGGGGGATGTACGACATACTTCGATATGCCGCTCAACTGTCTTCCGCCCACGACGACGGTAGCGGCCTTGAAGGATAAGCTGGAGCTGGCCGAACAGCGTTCCTGCGTCGATTATGCGCTTTGGGGCGGACTCGTTCCCGGGAATGAAGATCAGCTTGAGCCGCTGGCGGAAGCCGGAGTGATCGGGTATAAAGCATTTTTGTCCGCTGCCGGAGGGAAGCAGGAGGGGGCATTTCGCGAAGTCGACGACCTGACGCTTTACCGGGGAATGCAAGAGATTGCCGGACTGGGCAAAATTCTCGCTCTGCATGCGGAAAGCGAGCTGATCGTCAGCACGCTGGCTGCCGACAAACAAAGCAAGGGGCAGGTCGGCGCAAGGGACTATTTGCAGTCCAGGCCGATTTACGCTGAGCTGGAAGCCGTCCGCAGAGCTTTATATTATGCCGAACTAACGGGATGCGCGCTGCATTTTGTGCATATCAGCAGTCCGGCGGCGGTAATGGAAATCCGAATGGCCAAGCGGGCAGGCCTGAATGTCACACTCGAAACGTGCCCGCATTACTTGATGCTCACCGGCAAGGATATGGAAGAGATCGGGGCGTTGGCCAAGTGCGCGCCTCCGCTGCGCACGGATGAGGAACTGGAAGGCTTGTGGGAGGCCGTCAGACAAGGTGACATCGACATGATCAGCTCGGATCATTCTCCCTGCCCGCCGGAGCTGAAGGTCTCGGACAATTGGTTCGAAATCTGGGGCGCATTTCCGGGGCGCAGAGCTCTTTGGAGCTGTTTCTTGGCGAAGGCTATGTCCGGCGGGACATTCCGCTTCCCTTGCTATGCCGCATGCTGTCGACTCATCCGGCCCGACGCTTCGGGCTGCACGGGACAAAGGGAGAAATCAGAATAGGAGCGGATGCGGATTTGGCGGTCGTCGATTTTTCCGCACCTTACACTTTGCAAAAAGAGCATTTGTACGATCGGCATAAGCACAATCCTTATGTAGGCAAACCAATGGAATGCAGGGTTAAATATACGTTGGTTCGGGGGCGGCTCGTTTATGAATCGCAATCGGGGATTACAAATCCGAAAGTGGGACAATGGCTGCGTTCTTGAACCAATGAAGGTAAAAATCGGAGCGATTTTCGTGAAAGGGTGCTTCAAGATGGCAGATGAATACGTGACAGAACTTCAAGTATCTGATAGCGACCGTTCACGATTTGCAGCAGATATACAGCAGGCGATTGAATGGTTGGCAGACTACGGGAGGGATGCATCGGGAGGGGTTACCCGCTTCTTATACAGTGATGCCTGGAGCCTGGCGCAGAAGGCGCTGGCCCGGCGGATGACAGAGGCGGGACTGCAATCGTATTACGATGATTGCGGCAATTTGTTCGGACGGCTGGAGGGTACTTATGCTCATGAGCCGGTCCTGCTGACGGGTTCCCATCTTGACACCGTCAGGTGTGGAGGCGGGTACGACGGCGCTTACGGAATATTGGCCGGCATGATTGCGCTGAAGTATTTGCATGAACGGTTTGGAGCTCCGCGGAGAACACTGGAGGTTGTTTCATTGTGTGAAGAAGAGGGCAGCCGTTTTCCGCTGACGTATTGGGGATCGGGCAATATGACAGGGAAATATGATCTGGATGCGGTCCCGCCGATTCGGGATATCGACGGAATCAGCCTGCAGGAAGCAATGGAAGCCGCAGGCTTCGGGCTCGGCAGGTATCCATCGCCGCGCCGCAGCGGTCTGGCCGGCTTCATCGAACTGCATATCGAGCAGGGCTTGGTCCTCGAGCGGGAGCGGCTGTCCATCGGAATCGTAAACGGGATTGTCGGACAAAAGCGGTTTATGGTGCGGGTGGATGGAACGGCTAATCATGCAGGGACCACGCCGATGAAGCTGCGCCGGGATGCATTGGCCGGAGCGTGCGAAATGATAGCGTTTCTGGAGGAAACGGCTTTGTCGCAAGGCGAGCCTTTTGTTGCTACGGCGGGGCAGATGCAGGTACAGCCTAATTTGGCCAACGTCATCCCCGGACAGGCTGTTTTTTCCGTAGATGTTCGCGATGCCGATTCGGAAAAGCTCGAACGGTTTTGCCGGCAATTCAAAACCGTTTTTGCAGAGATTGCCGAACGGAGGCAGCTATCCGTTGATTTTCATGAGTGGATGAGTATGCAGCCGGTCCGGATGAATGAGGATATGAACCGCAGCCTGGCATCGATCTGTGAAGGACGCGGCTTTGCCTACCGTCCCATGTTCAGCGGAGCGGGACATGATGCGCAGATGTTTCAGGCGGTCTGCCCGACGGCCATGCTGTTTGTCCCGAGCAAAGACGGAATCAGTCATTCTCCGGATGAATACAGCGATCCTCAGGATATGGCCAACGGGATCGTCACGCTCGTGGAATGGTTGTATTTGTACGGCTATAAGGAGGAATTGCGATGAAAAAGTACAAAGATCTGGCTCCGTCATTGCGCACCATCATGACCCCCGGTCCCGTGGAGGTCGATCCGCGTGTGCTGCGGGCGATGGCCACTCCGATTCTGGGGCAGTTCGATCCGGAACTTACCGATATTATGAATGAAACGATGGGCATGCTGCGTGAAGTGTTTCAAACCGGGAATGAGTATGCCTTTCCTATCGACGGTACTTCCCGTTCCGGTATTGAGGCCGTTATGGTCAGTCTCATTGAACCGGGAGATAAGGTGTTGGTTCCCGTTTACGGCCGGTTCGGGCATCTTTTGACAGAAATCGCCGATCGGTGTGGAGCCGAGGTGACCACCATGGAGCAGGAGTGGGGGAAAGTATTTGATCCCGAGCAGGTGATCGCCACGATGAAGCGGGAGCGACCGGACGTGGTGGCTATGGTGCATGGTGAGACGTCTACAGGCCTGATGCAGCCTCTTAAGGAAATCGGACGGGCATGCCGGGAGCTGGATATGCTGTTCATTGTGGACGCGGTGGCTACGATTGGAGGTACGGACGTACGGGTTGACGAATGGATGATTGATGCGGCGATAGGCGGTACGCAAAAATGCTTGTCGGTTCCGTCCGGCATGGCCCCGATCACCTATAACAAAAGAGCGGAAGCGAAAATTGCCGGACGCAAACAGGTTGAGCGCGGGCTCCGTGATCCGAAGCTGGATTCGGGCTATTCGGGAAGAACGATCCGCAGCAATTATTTTGACTTAAGCCAGCTGCAGGACTATTGGGGCCCTCGCCGCCTGAACCATCATACGGAAGCGACCTCCATGCTGTACGCGCTCAGGGAAGGCTTGCGCCTTGTGCTGGAGGAGGGGTTAAAGGAGCGTTTTGCCCGCCATAAGCTGCAGGAAATGGCTTTGGTTGCGGGGCTGGAGGCGATGGGCTTGAAGCTGTTCGGCGATCCGGGCTGCAAGCTTCCCGTGGTGACCTGCATTCAAATCCCCGAGGGGATAACCGGGGATTCGGTGATGCAGATGCTGCTTCGCGAGTTTAGCGTGGAGATCGCCAGCTCCTTTGGCCCGCTCAAAGGGAAAATATGGAGAATCGGCTCCATGGGCTACAGCAGCAATCAAAGAAATGTGCTTCATGTGCTGGGAGCGCTTGAGGCCGTGCTGGTCCGGCACCGCGCCAAAATCGACGCCGGTCGCGCCGTCCAGGCTGCGCTGGATGTCTATATGGAAGCCAAAGGAATTGGATATGCGTAATATGGAAGGCTAGATAGGCCGGGCATCCCTGACAGGGATGCTGCTTTTTTATTGGATAGGATCAATAGATGCGCGGCATCGTCCAGAAAATCTTGAAGGCTCGCTTCAAAGATTTCGGTATGAGTTAGCGACAATTTCTTCAGGGTCATATAGCGTCTCCCCTGGTGCATTTTATGACTTCTGAAAAATATATATATCATGTTGCATATAAAGGAACATCGGTGTTGTATATCAAATATCCTTAAAGTAAGCTTAAAAAAGCAGTTTAAAAGTCACTTTTGTAAGCACTTACATAACAAATTGTAAAGGAGTGCTGCACATGACACGTTATGAGGAGTTTAACAAAAGTTATATCCAGGGTAGCTGGACGGAAGGGTTAAGCGATCGAACCTACGATATTTTAAATCCTTACGACAATTCGGTGGTGACCTCTGTTCGTTTAGCGACGGCGGACCAGCTTCGGGAAGCCTTTGAAACGGCGAAGCAAGCCCAACGGCAATGGGCGAGGTCTACTGTGGAAGAAAGGAAAGACGTGCTTCACAAGGCGGCGGAATATTTAAAAGCGAATCGTGAAGCGATTGTGGATGTGATTGTGCGTGAAACGGGAGGAACCGTTCTAAAAGCCAATGTCGAAGTGCATCTTACTTTAGAGCTTTTAGAGGAAGCGCTTCATTATGCGGATGAAGTGGATAAAGTTAAAGAAGTGCCTTCCCCTATCGAAGGAAAGGTCAATCATATCCGTCGTCTTCCGCTAGGGGTTGTGGCCTCCATCTCGCCATTCAACTTCCCTATGAACTTATCGATGAGAACCATTGCGCCCGCCATTGCTTTGGGGAACAGCATAGTCCATAAGCCCGATATTCAGGTAGGCTTAACAGGCGGCTCCATTATCGCCAAAGCGTTCGAGCATGCCGGTCTGCCCAAGGGTGTGTTCAATATGATTTTGACGGATATAACGGAAATCGGAGATGAAATGCTGACGAATCCGCATTCCAATCTGATCAGCTTTACCGGTTCGACGGCGGTGGGAAGACATATCGGCGCTATAGCGGGTCAGAACTTAAAGCGGGTCATACTGGAGCTTGGAGGCAATAGCCCGTTCGTTGTGTTATCGGACGCGGATGTAGACCGGGCCGTTGACGCTGCGGTATTTGGGAAATTCATTCACCAAGGGCAAATTTGCATGATTATTAATCGACTGATTGTCCATAAGGATAAATACGATGAATTTGTACAAAAATTTGTTGAAAGAGCAAAAGCCCTTTCTTATGGCGATCCAAGAGATCCAAAGACCGTGATCGGCCCCCTGGTCAACGAACGTCAGCTTGAAAAAGCGGTGAACGCTATCGAACAAGCCAAACGTGACGGCGTGAAAGTCGCGTTAGAAGGCGAGCGTATCGGTAACGTAATAACTCCTTATGTATTCATTGATGTGGATAATTCCAGCAAGCTGGCACAAACCGAGCTGTTCGCGCCTATTGCGACCATCATCAAAGCGGATACGGACGAGGAAGCTATCGCCATGGCAAGCGAGACGGAATATGGTTTAAGCTCCGCTATCTTTACCTCTGATTTGGAAAGAGGAGAGGAGCTTGCGCTGCAAATCGATAGCGGAATGACGCATATTAACGACCAGACGGTGAATGATAGTCCTACGATTCCCTTTGGGGGAAATAAGGCAAGCGGCAGCGGCCGATTTGGGAATCCATGGATTGTTGAAGAATTCACCATCACCAAATGGGTGTCGATCCAGCATCAATACCGTCATTTTCCGTTCTGACCCATCAGGAATCCTGGATTTTTCACAGTCTAGCGGAAAGAGCTGAACATAAAATCAGGAATTCAGTGCAGCGGCCGCAATCCGGCAATATGGCGGGAGTCGGCTGCTGCTTTTTTATGGAGCCTATGGCAGACCACGCTCAACGGGCGCATCACCTGACCGGTGTGCGCCCGTTGAATTACCATTCCATGGGAAGCCCGACATAGTTTTCGGCAAGGCTGGTCGAGGCTGCCCGGGAAGACGTAATATAATCCAGTTCGGCAAGCTGGATTCTCCGCTCGAACGGGGTATGGTCAGGGTTCACATGCAGCAGTGAGGTCATGAAGAAGGAGAAGCGCTCCGCCTTCCAGATACGGCGCAGGCAGGTCGCGGAATAACGCTCAAGCAGCTCCGTTTTTCCGGTTTTGTAGAAAGCGTCAAGACCGCGTGCCAGGACTTGAACATCTGCAACAGCCAAGTTAAGCCCTTTGGCGCCGGTCGGCGGTACAATGTGCGCTGCGTCGCCGGCCAAGAAGAGCCTGCCGTACTGCATCGGATCGCACACAAAGCTGCGCATCGCGATGATGCCCTTCTGAATGATCGGGCCCTCAGTCAGCTTCCACCCGTCATCGGTCTCCAGCCTTGCATGCAGCTCCGTCCATATGCGGTCGTCGGACCAGTTGGCGATATCATCCTTGGGGTCGACCTGGATGTATAGGCGCTGAATCTCCGGTGAACGTGTACTTAGCAGGGCGAAACCGCGCTCGTGATGGGCGTATATCAGCTCGGACGCTGAAGGAGGCGCCTCGATGAGGATGCCGAGCCAGCCGAGCGGATATTTTTTCTCGTACGTCGTGCGGACGAAGTCCGGGATCGTTGCTCGGCATGGGCCGTGGAAACCGTCACAGCCGGCGATATAGTCGCATGTAATTTCCAGCAGCTCTCCATTTTTGTCCTTGCGGTAACGAATTTTCGGGGCGGTGGTTTCCAGATCGTGCAAGCTGACCTCGCCAACATTGAAAATAAGCTCCCCGCCGGCTTGGAGCCGGGCGGCAACCAAATCCTTGATGACCTCATGCTGGGCATATACCGTCACATTTTTGCCGCCGGTAAGCTCATGCATGTTAATCCGATGGCCCTTGCGGTTGAAGCGAAGCTCTACCCCATGGTGAAAATGCCCTTCCCGCATGAGCCGGCCGCCTACTCCCGCGGCTTTCATGAGATCGACGGTGCCCTGCTCGAGCACGCCTGCACGGATCGTTCCCTCGATTTCTTCACGGGTACGGGTTTCGATGATGATGGACTCGATTCCCTGAAAATGCAGAAGGTGAGAGAGCATGAGTCCTGCCGGGCCGGCCCCGATAATGCCAACCTGTGTACGCATATTGGAGACCTCCTTATGTCATGGGCTGAAATCTTTGCAATGAAGATCAATACCTCGAAAAGCAAACGCTTTCATCATAACTGAAAATGTCGGAACGGAGCTATTCTCCTAGAAGTCCCTTAATGCCGTCTTCGTGATCGAATTCAGGGGGCCATGAACAAAGATCGAATGGAAAATCAGAGCCCGGAACCACTTTATCCGCACCTGCGATTTCAATAAGAGAGCGCAAGCTGGCTTCGTTCCATAGTACCGTGTCAAACCAAAATCGGCGCAAAGCATCCATGGGTGGACTTTTCAACGCGGAGGAAACCGCCTTCCATTTGGTATAGCCTTCATTTAAACGGCCGATTTGGTAGGGGAGAAATCCACCTCCATGGGCCAGTAATATTTTGACGCTTTGATATTTATCGAGCATTCCGCTTAATAATATATCTGTTGCACAGACCGTGGTCTCCCAGGGAACGCCGATGAGATTGGGCATCATTCTTTGCTTTAGGCGGGGGTCTTCACACAGTAACGGATGGATAAAAACAATCGCCCGTTGCGCATCGGCTTCCTCCCAGAACGGGGTAAAGAAATCGTCCGTCAGCATTCGATGGGGTAAGCCGGGACCGATGATCGCCCCTTTTAACCCGAGCTCCATCGCCTGCCTTAACTCCCTTGCCGCAAGGACAGGGTTATTCAGCGGAACGGTAGCCAGCGCCGAAATCCGGCCGGGATGAGCCCGTGCCCAATCGGCCAGCGAACGATTATAGACGGAAGAGAGTTCGCCCGTAATGTCGTCCTTGAAGTCATACATAAAAAGCTGGGGGATAGGCGAAATCAGGGAATGTGTAACTCCGGCCGCCTCCTGTTCCTGCAGGTACCGATGGGGTTGGACAAAGGCCGTCTTCAGCTCAAAGCTCCATTTGCCGTTCACCGTTAGAAAATCTTCTTGCTCCGGCGCTTTTCTTTCCCACTTGGCATGGACGGTGTGCCGGTGATCCTTCAGCCAGGACATCACATCCGGAGGAATAAAGTGGGTGTGTACATCAAACATCAAACCACGCTCCTTGCATCCTCTGTTTCATATACCATATAAGACTAACGCTTTAAAGTGTTCCATATAAAAGAACAATAGTCTTGTATAAGGAAATGTATTCATTTTAGCACACCCGATACAGCAAAAAAACACCTTGAAAAATAAATTTATTAGTTGCATATAGAGGAACATTGGTGTTGTATATAAAAAAGCCTTCGGTTAAGCTAATAAGAAAACATATGTAAGCGCTGTATTTTAATTCCTTACCAAAATCAAGGAGGCTCATCTTATGACAGTTGAACGCGAACAAGCAAAACCAATGGATTGCAAGCATTTTATAAACGGACAATATATTCCGTCCTTTAACGGGAGGACCTTTGATAATATAAATCCCGCAACAGAAGAGGTGCTGGGCAAGGTTTCCGAGGGGGGAAAAGAAGAAATCGATCTCGCTGTGGGAGCGGCAAGAAGAGCATTAAACGGACCGTGGAAAACCATGACGCTCAATGACCGGATTGCCGTGATTCGCCGGATCGGAGACCTCATTTTGCAAAGAAAGGATGAGCTGGCCAAGCTGGAATCTCTGGATACCGGCAAACCGCTTTGGCTTTCAAGCTCGGTCGATATTCCGCGCTCGGCCTTTAACTTCCATTTCTTTGCCGACTATTTGCGTTCTGTCGGTAACGAAGCTTATCAAACGGATGACGTTGCTCTTAACTATTCCATTCGTCGTCCTGTGGGAGTTGTCGGCTTGATTAATCCGTGGAACCTGCCCCTGCTATTGTTGACCTGGAAGCTGGCTCCCTGTTTGGCCGCCGGGAATACATGCGTCATTAAACCGGCTGAATTAACCCCGATGACGGCTACGGTGCTCGGTGAAATCTGCCGTGAAGCGGGTGTACCCGATGGTGTTGTGAACATTGTCCACGGCTTCGGTCCCGATTCTGCAGGCTCGGCGTTATCGGAGCATCCTGATGTAGACGCCATATCCTTCACCGGCGAAACGGCAACCGGCAAAATCATTATGAAGGCGGCCTCGCAGTCGCTCAAAAAGCTTTCTTACGAGCTTGGCGGCAAAAATCCGAATATCATCTTTGCCGATTCGGATCTGGATGAAGTCATTGAAACCACGTTGAAATCGAGCTTTATTAACCAAGGTGAAGTGTGCTTGTGCGGATCTCGCATTTATGTAGAGCGGCCGGTGTATGAAAAGTTTCTGGAAAAATTTGCGTCCAAAGCCAAAGAGCTGGTTGTCGGTGACCCGTTTGACAAGAATTCAAAGGTAGGGGCGCTTGTAGGGGCGGAGCACTATGAACGAGTAACCGGCTATATTCAGCTGGCTCAGGAAGAAGGAGGACAAATTGTGATCGGCGGCAAGCGTCCCGAAGGCTTGGAGAAAGGGTATTTTCTTGAGCCGACGATCATCACAGGATTAAACCGCAACTGCCGTACCGTTCGCGAAGAGATTTTCGGGCCGGTGGTCACGGTGATGCCGTTTGATGAAGAAGAGGAAGTCATTGCACAGGCTAACGATACGCATTATGGCTTGAGCGCTTCGATATGGACCAATGATCTGCGCCGGGCCCACAGGGTAGCAGGCCGGATCGAAGCGGGGATCGTTTGGGTGAACACGTGGTTTTTACGTGATTTACGGACTCCGTTCGGCGGTATGAAGCAAAGCGGCATCGGACGTGAAGGCGGTATACACAGCTTTGAGTTCTATACCGAATTGACGAATGTCTGTATCAAATTATAGGAGGGAACAACGTTGAGTTCTAAGTTTGATAGAATAACGATAAAATATTCTGAACATTTGGAGCAAGCGGTAACTGAACGCCAAGGGGTTTCGCCCCTTACGGAGCTTGATCCGGATTTGACGATGGAGCAGGCATATCAAGTTCAGCTTCATGGCATTCAAAAAAAAGTGGACGCCGGTCAGCGAATCGTCGGAAAGAAAATCGGCCTGACTTCCCTTGCCATGCAAAAATTGTTAGGTGTGGACCAGCCCGATTACGGTCATCTGCTGGATAGTATGGTTGTAGAGAACGGAGGCCAAATCACTTTTGACCGGGTGCTGCAGCCGAAAGTCGAAGCCGAGATTGCTTTTGTATTGAAACAGGACTTGGCAGGGCCGGGGATTACGGTAATGGATGTCTTGAAAGCCACCGACTATATTGTTCCTGCTTTGGAGATTGTGGACAGCAGGGTAGCCGATTGGAAAATCAAGCTGCAGGATACGATAGCCGATAACGCTTCCTCCGGTCTTTATGTGTTAGGAGGCACGCCTCATTCCGTAGATCAGGTCGATCTTGCGCAGATCGGCGTGGTTCTTTATAAGAACGGCGAGATCATGAACACAGGGGTGGGCGCAGCCGCTTTAGGACACCCGGCTGCATGCGTGGCTTGGCTTGCCAATAAATTGTCTGAGTTTGGCATAGTGCTGAAAGCAGAAGAAGTGATTCTCTCAGGCGCTCTTTCTGCAGCTGTAAATGCCAAGCCGGGAGATGCTTTCCAGGCAAGATTTGCCCATTTAGGCGAAGTTAAGGTTCGATTTTAGCAAGGAATCATATAGGGGAGATAAGATTTGAAGGGAGTGGGCTCCTATCCCGTACCCATGAGCTGGAATTGATTGAGGCGGCGGTATCGGTATGCCGACAGGCCCGAACAGCCGTATTGCTTTTGCCCGGTACCGGTACGATGGAAGAGTTGAGGCAGGCCGCAAACCTTGGCGTCAAAATGGCGCGTATCGCCACCCATGTGACGGAGGCGGATGTGTCGGCTCAACATATCGCTTTAACCAGGGAGCTTGGATTGGAAGCAGTTGGTTTTCTGATGATGTCCCACATGGCTCCGGTTGAAAAGCTTGTGGAACAGGCCAAATTGATGGAGAGCAACGGAGCGGATACCGTCTATGTCGTCGACTCGGCGGGAGCGCTTCTCCCTCATGAAGTCAAAGAGCGGATTCGGGCCCTTCGGCAGCATCTGGGCATCCATATCGGATTCCACGCACACAACAATTTATCGCTTGCCATGGCTAATACCTTAGTGGCTATAGAAGAAGGGGCTACCCGGATCGACGGCAGCGTCCGCTGTTTGGGAGCAAGTGGTTGGCGGTCAGGAAGATATGATTGTGGATGTGGCAGCGGAAATCGCAAAGTCCAAGCAAAAATTCGTTGTTCGGTAGGGGAGGCTAAAAGATGTGCGCTTTAGATGTTAAATCCACAGCCGGGTTTCTGCACCAGGCTGAAATGGATAAACGTGAAGTGATTCGAATTACGGCTGATCATCCGGATATGTCCATAGAGGATGCCTATACAGTACTCGACGAATTGGTTGCGATCAAACGCGCGCTGGGTCACCGGATCGTCGGACCGAAAATGGGGCTGACCAGTCAGGCCAAAATGAAGCAAATGAACGTGGAGGAGCCGATTTACGGATATATATTCGACTATATGGTTGTTCCCGAAGGCGGATCGATAGCTATGCAGGATTTGATCCATCCGAAAGTGGAGGCCGAGATCGCCCTTGTGATGGGAAAAGATGTGGAGGGCCCGGCCGTTACGGGAGCCCAGGTGCTTGCCGCTACGGAGTATGTGGTGCCGGCGCTGGAGATCATCGATAGCCGTTATGAGAACTTTAAATTCACCTTACCGGATGTCATTGCGGACAACGCTTCCTCTTCCAGGGTGATTTTTGGAACTCAGCTTCAACGGCCCGATAGCTTTGAGCTGGAGTTAGTCGGCGTCACCCTTTCGATCAATGGAGAAATCAAGGATTTGGGGGCGGGAGCCGCCGTCCTGGGGCATCCGGCTAACTCGGCTGCTATGCTGGCCCGCATGCTGGCCAGGAAAGGCGGCAAAATAAAAGCCGGAGATATCATTTTGACCGGAGGCATAACAGGCGCCCTGATGTTGAATGCCGGTGATACGATATCGGCCAAGTTTGACGGGTTGGGGCAGGTAGGCTTTCGGGTAACGGAATAACAGATAAATTGTGAATCAGCATGGAGGAGGAAATGTACATGTCCATTGAATTGGGTTTGCTGGTGCCTCATTCGCCTCGTATGTGCCATGAGGAGCAGGTTCCGGAGTTTCAAAAAGAATTGGTTCGATGCATGCATGAAGCCGCCAATGTGATTGCCAGCCTGAAACCGGATGTCATCGTTCTTATTTCCTGTCACTGGATGTCAAGCTTTCATCATCTTGTGGATGCTACACCGCATCACAAAGGTATACTTACGGCGTATGAATGTCCTGAATTGATTTCCGATGTTTTTTATGAATATCCCGGAGATGAACAGCTGGCCACCCGGATGGTAGAGGCGGGCCAAAGGGCCGGACTATCGATCGTGAAAGTAAATGATCCCACGTATGTGTGGGATTATGGGACGGTTGTTCCTCTGCGTTATCTTGTTCCTAAGGGAGATATCCCGGTCATTGATCTTTCCGTGACATGGGCGGCGAATCTGGAAGAAACCTATCTCTGGGGTCAGCAAGTAGGAAAGGTATTGCGGGAAACGGATAAACGTGCCGTTTTTGTAAGCAGCGGAGCTCTTTCCCATAATCTTGTGAGGGGGCCTGAGGCTATGCCGTCCATATCCGAGCAGGCTCTGGATAAACAATTTCTGGACTATTTAAATCACAATGATATGCAATCCGCATGGAAGATGCTTCCCCAATATGCCAAAGTGGCATCCGTTGAGGCCGGGGGCCGCCATCTGGCCATGCTGCTCGGCGTACTGGAAGGCGGCTATACAAGCAAATATTACGGATACGGGCAATCCTCGGCAAGCGCCAATGTAGTGATGACCTTCCGACCCGGGTCAGCAGAATCCTCCCATATCACAGCCTAAGAGCTGCAGAGCGGGTTCCGGTTCTTATGAGTTCATCCGCACGATTAGAGATAGCGAGAAGATCGGGGAGCTAACGAACAGCGCGGCCAAGCGATAGGTTCATGCATTTGTCTGCAGACGGCAAGGAGGAGCGGGAATGATGCTGAGACCGAGTATAGATAAACAGGTATTTCAGGAACTAAAAGAAAAGATGAAGCAAGGCTTACTTCCCCAGTGGATCTTAACGGATCCTCACATTTACGAGATGGAAATCCAAAAAATATTTGCTCATACATGGCAATTTTTGGCGCATGAAACGGAATTGAAGGAACCCGGAAGCTTTGTGACCAGATGGATGGTCAATGATCCGGTGCTGCTGGTGAGAACCAACAGCGGAGAGCTGAAGGCTTTCCTCAATTCCTGCCCGCACCGGGGGACACAATTATGCACGGCGGATTTCGGAAAAAAGAAAACGCTTTCCTGTCCGTATCACGGTTGGAGCTTTAACCTGGACGGCGACCTCATTGGCGTCGTAGCCGGCGACAAGGTATATGGCGAGGAAATGAAAAAGGACGAATGGGGGCTGCGTCCCATTCCTCAAGTCGGCGTGTATCAAGGGATGATTTTTGGCAATTTGGATCCGCATGCCATGCCGTTGGAAGATGATCTTGGGGATATGAAATGGTATATGGACATTATGCTGGGCCGCAGTGACGGAGGAATGGAGGTCAGGGGAATCCCTCAACGGTGGGTAGTGAATACCAATTGGAAGCTGGTATTGGAAAACTTCTCGGGAGATCCCTATCATGTCCAAACGACGCACCGTTCGACGGTTGAAATGGGGATCAGCCCTCAGGACCCGCTGTATGCCGGTTACGGGCATCAAGTGGTGCTGCAGCATGGACACGGGGTGAACGTGATCACTGCCTCCGCTCCGGGCAAGCCGCAGAGGCCCCCGTATCAAGGCTTGCCGCAAGAGATGTGGCCGATGTTTGAAAGAAACCTGAATGAGGATCAATTAAAGGTGTTTTCGAAAGCGACCGTTTTTGTAGGCTCCATCTTTCCGAATTTGTCTTTCGTCAGTCCGGTGCATGGAAGTGAAGGGCATTTGCACAATTACCTGAATTTCCGTGTATGGCGTCCGCTGGGGCCCGAAAAAATAGAGATCTGGTCCTGGTTTATGATCGATAAGGCCGCATCGGACGAATATAAAGAAGACGCCTATAAAGGCTATATCAGCTCCTTCGGCCCTTCGGGCACGTTGGAGCAGGACGATACGGAGATTTGGACCCGGGTGATCCAAACAAGCAAAGGGATTATGGCCAGAAGCAAGGACCACAGCTATAACAATCTGCTCAATTATTTAATGGGCCTCGACCGGGTATTGCCGGATGAAACGTGGCCCGGACCCGGCACCGCCTATCCGACTTGTTATTTGGATGCATTATCCAGAGCAACCCATGAGTATTGGCTGGAGCTGATTGCCGGAGAAGAGACGGGCAATGAACGAGAAAGGAATCGAAAGGAACATGCGGGAGGCCATCACGATGAATAATGAGCTGCAGCAAATTCAAATCACCCGTTTCCTTCACGAAGAAGCCTTCCTGCTGGACAGCAGGAGGTTTGGAGAATGGCTGGATTTACTTGCGGACGATATCATTTATCGAATGCCGCTTCGGGCCACGCTGGAGAACAAAGAGGGCTCCACTATTGTAGAAGAGATGACATTTTTTGAAGAAACCAAAAAATCATTGACCACGCGCGTAAACAGGCTGGGAACCGCATCGGCTTGGGCGGAAAACCCGGCTCCAAGAACCCGTCATTTTGTGTCGAATATTTTTGTTGACCCGGGTTCGGATGACCATGAGTTAAAGGTCAGAAGCTATTTTTTATTCAAGCGCAGCAGAGCGGGAGATATAGCGACCGAAGAAATCTTTGGAGAGCGTCTCGACACGCTCCGGCAAGTAAATGGTCAATGGAAAATCGCTTCAAGAACGATTTATCCCGATCAGACCGTATTAAGCGTGATGAATTTAAGCATGTTCTTATAGGAGTCCCTTTATCATAAACGGGGAGATGATGAAGATGTCAACCTATGTATTTGTTCATGGAGCTTGGCACGGTGCGTGGTGTTGGGAGAAGATTACTCCTTTATTAAAAGCACAGGGGCATAAGGTTCATGCCCTTGATTTACCGGGACACGGAGCTGACCGAACCCCGGTCGAACAAGTGAATTTGAAAGCATACACGGATCGAGTATGCGCTGTTCTTGATGAAATCGAAGAACCGGTCATCCTCGTCGGACACAGCATGGGTGGAATTGCCATTTCACAGAGCGCTGAAGAACGTCCAGAAAAAATAACATCGTTGGTATATGTTACGGCTTTTTTGCTTAAAGACAACGAATGCATGGTGGACATCATTCAAGCGGATACGGAGGCCAGGGTAGCACCCAACTTGATTGTATCCAGTGACGGCATCTATGCAACGGTAAACAATGAGCATGTCAAAGATATATTTTACGGCTGCTCCAATCCAAAGGATGCAGAGCTTGCCGTGTCTCTCTTGAGGCCGCAGGCCTTGCAGGTTCTAGCGACCAAATTAAACCTGACCCAAGACCGTTATGGCCGGATTCCCCGATACTACATCGAATGTTTACGCGACCAGGCCATCACCCATTCATGTCAACAAAGCATGTATTCCGCCTCACCCTGTGAAAAGGTGTTCACATTGGATACGGATCATTCGCCTTTTTACTCGACTCCTGAAGAATTGGCTTCCATTTTGCTTGAAATCAACGGACAGCTCCGATAAAGGATAATGCTGCAAACCAAAGCTGCAGGAACAAAATAAAGCGCTTACATTAAAGAAGAGTTGATCTTAATCTTGATTGGGGGCATGTTCGATGGCTTTGAAAAGAAAAACTCAAACAAAAGTTGTGACTATGCTGGTTCTGATGCTGATGTTTCTTACGGCTTGCGGCGGCAATACGAATAACAGCAATAGCGGCAGCGGAAGTGGCGGCAACAGTGGCAGCGGCAGCAATACGTCCTCATCCGGCGGCGGGGATCAGCCTATCAAAATAGGGGCCATTCTATCCTTCTCCGGAAATTTTGCCCCGTTGTCAGAAAGTATCAAACAAGGAATGGAGCTTTATTTTGAGCTGAACGGCAATAAAATCGGCAGCCGTCCCGTAACCATCAAATACGAGGATGATGAGGCCAATCCTCAAGTCGCTCTTCGTAAATACCGGCAGCTGGTGGAAAGCGAAAAAGTCGATATCCTTGCAGGCCCTATTTCCTCTGCCGTCGTTTATGCGCTGCGGGATGTGATCGAGAAGGATAAGGTGGTGCTGATCGATGCCAATGCGGCGGCCAACGATATTTCATGGGATAAGAAAAGCGATTATATCTACCGCGTTTCGATCTCAAATTGGCAGGACGGTACTCCGGGAGCGGAATATATCTTCAAAAACGTCGGGAAAAAGGCCTTTGTTATAGCCCCGGACTACCCGGCCGGCCACGAAACGATTGAAGCCTTTAATGCGGCCTTCATCAAAGCGGGCGGTGAAATTGTTAAGGAAGCCTGGCCCAAGCTGGGAACGAATGATTACGCCACTTACCTGACGGACATTTTAAATACGAAGCCTGATCTTGTTTTCTCGTTCCTAGCCGGGACCGACGCCATCCGTTTTGTACAGCAATACGAACAATTCGGCGTGAAAGACAAGATTCCATTAACCGGAACGCAGGAGTTCCTGGACCCGTTAGTTACTGACCCGGCCGGAAAAGCGGCGGAAGGAATTGTCGGGGCCACGATGTATACCGCCTCGCTGGATAACCCGATTAATAAAAAGTTTGTTGAAGAGTTTAAGAAAAAATATAACAAAACACCAAACTACTTTAATGTCCAAGGGTATGATACGGCGCAGGTCATCAGCAAAGCCATTGAGAAGGCAGGCAGCACAAAATCGGAAGATCTGATCAAGGTCTTGAAAGATATTACCTTCAGCAGTCCTCGCGGCGAACTGGCTATGGATCCGAAAACGCACAATTTGGCATTGGATATGTATTTGGCCAAAAACGTATGGAAAGATGGAAAGATCGAACAGGAAATGATGGGAATAGCGGCAAAAGGATTGAAAATACCGGAAACTCCGCCTGCTAAGACAAAATAGCCGTAATGCAAACGGGAGGGCATGCCCTCCCGTTTCACCACCTATGTGTTAGGAAAGAGGAGGATACCATGGCGGGTACAACACTGTTGATGCATGTTTTAAACGGATTGGCCTATGGCATGCTTTTGTTTATGATCGCCGCGGGGTTGTCCATTATTTTCGGATTAATGCATATCGTCAATTTGGCACACGGTGCTTTTTACTTGGCGGGGGTGTATATCGCCTACACCTTTATGAAGCAGGACATGGGATTCTGGCCTTCCTTGCTCCTGTCGATCATCATTGTCGCCATACTTGGTATCCTTATGGAGAAACTTATGCTCGAACGGGTGTACGGCAAGGAGCTTGAGCAGGTGCTGCTGACGTTCGGGCTTGCCTTTATCTTTGCCGACCTGGTGAAGTGGATTTGGGGAACAAGTCCTTTGACGCTGCCGGTTCCCGCATTATTGGATGCTTCCATGGATTTAGGAGTGATTTCGTTTCCGGCATACCGGATTTTCGTTATCCTCGTCGGCTGTCTTCTTGCGGTGCTGCTGTGGTATATGGAAAATAAAACGCGCATCGGCGCGGTTATCCGGGCCGGGGTGGATGACCGGGAGATGCTGTCCGCGCTTGGCATTCATATTAAGGTCGTGTTTACCTCCATATTCGCGGTGGGTGCCGCGTTAGCGGGACTAAGCGGTGTACTGGGCGGGCCGATCATGGGAATGTACGTGGGCATCGATTCGGAAATATTGATTTCATCCCTCGTTATCGTAGTAGTCGGCGGTCTCGGAACATGGAAAGGGGCCTTTATAGGGGCGATTTTAATCGGTGTCGTCGATACGCTAGGACGTGTATGGTTTCCTTCGTTTACGATGGCAATGGTCTTTGCCATTATGATTATTGTACTGCTGTTGAAGCCTAACGGCCTGTTTGGAAGGGGGGCCCACGCTTGAAAAAAAGTACGCTATCGCTTAGCGCCGCCCTTGTCGTCTTTATCCTGCTGCTGCCCCTCGTTCTTTCATCGTATGGCTTGAAATTGACAAGCGAAGTGCTGATTATGGCCATTTTTGTCATGAGTCTCGGACTGATCATCGGTTTTGCGGGATTAGTATCGCTTGGTCACGCCGCTTTTTTTGGAATAGGCGCTTATTCGGTAACGCTGATTGGAGAACACTTGGATAATACCTATGTACTGCTCATCGCAGCCGTTGTTTTATCGGGTATCGCCGCTTTTGTTTCCGGCTTGCTGTTTATCCGTTCGTCGGGAGCTTACTTTTTAATGATTACATTGGCCTTCGGACAAATGCTGTATGCCATTGCTTATAAAATGGAGGATTGGACCGGGGGAGTTGACGGCAAATCGGTTGCTGTGAGCTTCAACCTGGGTTTAGGTGAAATCCACAGCCGGCTGGGATTTTATTATGCAGCCGCAGCCGCATTTTTGGCGAGTTATTTTTTGCTTCGCGTGTTTATTTCATCCCCTCTAGGAAAAGGCATCAGAGGAATCAAGGAGAACGAATCGCGCATGACGGCACTCGGATACGATACGCGGAAGTATAAGCTGATCGTGTATTCCTTGTCCGGCATGATGGCCGGCTTCGCGGGCGGGCTTTACGCCTACTTTAATGAATACATTTCGCCCGATTTGCTGCATTGGGGATACTCCGGCCAAGCTCTGATCATGGTTATCGTGGGCGGCGTCGGCACCCTGATCGGACCGGCGATCGGAGCAGGCTTTTTCGTCATTTTGCAAAATTATATCAGCTCTTACACGGACCGTTGGCCGATTGTGATGGGATTGATTTTTGTCGCCATCGTTCTTTATGGACGAGGAGGGGTCCTTCATATCGCAGATTTGGTATGGAACAAAATCAGGCCGAAACGGAGTAACGGGCGGGACAGCCACATGCTTCATAAGGAGGAGAATGGTCTTGAGTCTGCTGAGGGTTGAGCGTCTGCACAAATCGTTTAAAGGCTTGCAGGTGTTAAAGGATGTATCTCTGGAAGTGCAGGCTGGAGAGCGCCATGTCCTTATCGGACCGAATGGGGCCGGTAAAACGACGCTTTTTAATTGTATTACCGGGACTTTGCCGATCGATGAAGGAGTCGTAGAGGTGAACGGCAAGCCCATCAGCGGCCTTCCGGCATTTACGGCTGTCCGTGTCGGGATGTCGAGAACCTTTCAAAAAAATAATCTGTTCGGCAGCTTGACCGTCGAGGAAAACCTGCATCTGGCCATTATCGCCTGCAAGCCCTACCGGTTTAGTTTTTTTAAGCCCTACTATAAATATGATGAAATGTTAACGGAAGCCGAAGAGCTGTTGAAGCAGTGGAATCTTTGGGAACGCCGCAGCCGTATCGTGAATGAACTTTCTTACGGCGAACAAAGGCTTCTGGAGGTGCTGCTCGCCCTGGCCTGTAAACCGCAAATTCTGCTCCTGGATGAGCCGACCTCGGGCATGTCTCCCGCGGAAACGATGCAAACCACCAGGCTCATTCAAAGTATGCCTCATTCCATAACCCTGCTGGTCATTGAGCATGATATGGAAGTGGTGTTTTCCATTGCCGATCGCATTACCGTACTGCACCACGGTGAAGTGTTCTTAAGCGGCGCACCGGAGGAAATCCGCGGCGACGCTCGGGTCACAGAGATCTACTTCGGGGGAGGTAAGCTTCAACATGCTGACGCTTGATGAGGTTCATACCTATTACGGAAACAGTCATATTTTGCAGGGCCTCTCATTCAAAGTGCCCCAAGGCAGGTGCGTGGCTCTTCTCGGCCGGAATGGTGCAGGCAAAACGACCACGATTCATTCCATCGCCGGCTTGACGCCTCCGCGCAAGGGGACCATTACGTATATGGGCCAACCGGTTTCCGGGCTGCCGTCTTACAAAATCGCACGCCTTGGCATCGGATTGGTGCCGCAAGGCAGACGCATATTCCCTTCGCTGACGATCCGGGAAAACTTGACGGTTCCGGCCAAGGATAACCGGCAGAAGGGGCAAAAGGGTTGGGATTTAGAGGGAGTTTATGAACTGTTTCCTGTTCTCAAGGAACGTGAAAACAACATGGGAACCCAACTGTCAGGAGGCCAGCAGCAAATGCTGGCGATCGGAAGAGCATTGATGACCAATCCTCAATTTATTCTGATGGATGAGCCGTCGGAAGGGTTAGCACCCGTCATTATTGAGCAGGTGGGGGATATCATCAAAAAATTGAAGCAAACCGGACTATCCATTCTGTTGGTAGAACAACATTTTTATTTGGCGTGCGATGTGGCCGATGAGGTGCTGGTGATGAACAAAGGGCAAATCGTATGGAAGGGTACACCAAAGGAGCTGTTGGCAGACGAGGAAATTCAGCATCAATATTTGGGAGTTTAGCGTGACGGAACCGTAAAGTATGTTCATATTCCCGGATGGAGGAGACTGCTTCGGCAGTCTCCTTTGTATCTTTGCAGCTTTTAGATGAACCATTTCCAGCCCATCACCGTTTTCTGTAGCCTAATCTTGCAGAGATTTCGTTGGCAGCGCTAATGATTTTGTGAATGTAGCCTTTCAGGTTGGAGGGATTCATTCGTTGAGTAGGGCCGATGACGGTCAGCGTATTGACAACCTGGCTTGTATAATCCCGAATGGGCGCTGAAATCGATACGACTCCTTCTCTCAGCTCTTCAACCGATATGGTGTACCCTTGCTCTTTAGCCTTTTGGATTAGGCTGAGGATCGATTCGGGATCGGTATTCGTTTTTTTAGTGTAGGCTTTCAGTTCTCCTTCAAGAGCCCTCTGAACGACCTGTTCATCCTGATAGGCAAGCAGGACCCTTCCTGAGCTGGTGCAGTACGCGGGGTTCCTTCTGCCGATATGGGTCAAAATTTGAACTGGGTGTTTGCACTCCACCTTCTTAATATAGATGACGTCCATGCCCTCTAATACCGCAATGTGACACGTTTCCTGAATGTCATCCACGAGTTTTTGCAGTACCGGAAGCGATTCCCTTTCAATCTCCAGATTGGTGGTGACAATGGTATTTAAATTCAAAATGGATAAGCCCAGACGATACTTCTGCGTTTCCTGATCTTTGGTGACGAATCCCTCGCTGGCAAGCGTACTCAGCAGCCGGCTGACCGTGCTTTTTCCCAACCCCAAGGTTCTTGCCAAATCGGTTACTTTTTTCTCCGGCTCATCCAGGGAAAAGCTGTTTAAAATCCGAAGAGCATTTTTGACGGACGAAAGGACATAATCGTTATTGTTCGAATGATCCATGGAGCGGTCTCTCCTTTGGTGCTGCTCTATAGTTTCATATAACAGAACATTAATCTTGTATATAGAACAAATTTATCATAGACTTCGTATAACCGCAATCCGGAGTAATGTAAAGCTGGAATGCTTTTAAAGCGGAGTGGACTATGCTCTTAAAGAAATATAGAATGAAAGTGTGATTAGCCTGAAGCCTATAAGGCGTCGATCTAAAGATGCCATAATACGAACAGTCGACATAGGAAAGGGAGTTTATATGATACGTTTTGCTGTTATCGGAACCAACTGGATTACGGAGGAGCTGATCAAGGCGGCGCGGGAGATGGAGGAATTTGCCTTGACGGCCGTGTACTCCCGCACGGAAGAGAAGGCAGAGGAATTTGCGGCCAAGCATGACATTCCCCATCGATTTACGGACTTGGAAAAAATGGCGCAAAGCGATGTGATCGATGCGGTTTATATCGCCAGTCCGAATTCATTTCATGCGCAGCAGGCGATCCTCTTAATGAATCACGGCAAGCATGTATTGTGTGAAAAGCCGATAGCTTCCAATTCCGACGAATTGAAGGCCATGATCGCGGCGGCGCAAAAAAATAACGTACTGCTTATGGAAGCCTTAAAATCCACGATGCTGCCGAATTTTCAGGCCATCCGGGAGAACTTGCATAAAATAGGACCGATACGCCGTTATTTTGCGGGATATTGTCAATATTCTTCACGCTACGACGCCTACAAACAGGGTACCGTATTGAATGCCTTTAATCCTGTATTTTCCAACGGATCTTTAATGGATTTAGGGGTCTATTGCATCTATCCCATGGCGGTGTTGTTCGGAAAGCCGGAGCAGGTCAAGGCTTTCGCCATGATGCTTGAGTCCGGGGTGGACGGAGAAGGAAGTATTCTATTGAAGTACAAGGAGATGGATGCCGTCATTATGCATTCCAAAATCTCAAGCTCTTATTTGCCGTCCGAAATTCAAGGGGAGCATGGCACCATGATTATCGACAAAATCAACCAGCCGGAAAAAGTCGAAATCCGCTATAGAGACGGCAGGGTGGAAGAGCTAACAAAGCCTCAAAAAAGCCAATCGATGTATTACGAGGTCAAGGAATTTATTGAATTGTTGAAAGCCGGGAAAGTCGAATCGGCAACAAATTCTTATGCCAATTCCGTGACTGCTTTGGAAATTATGGATGAGGCCAGACGCCAAATCGGACTTCAATTCCCTGCAGACAAGAATAACCTATAATTGCCGCTTGCTTCAATTGATGATGAAAGTGGGTTGAACCATGTATCCTATCATTGATGCGCATATTCACTTGGATTTATATGAAGAGACGGAACAGGAGAGACTGCTGGAATCTAGTCATATCTATCGGATTCAAGGCCTTATAACGGTCTCGATGAATGCGGGATCCTGCCTGCGCAATCTCCGGTTGAAGCGTCTGTTTCCCCATGCGGTTTTTCCGGCATTCGGCTACCATCCCGAGCAGGTTCTGCATTCAGGCGAAGAAGAGAAAGGTTTATTCGAATGGATTGACCGGCATCAGGATGAAATGGTGGCGATCGGCGAGGTCGGACTTCCTTATTATATGCGAAAAGAGGCTGAAGAAAGAGGCGAGCGATTTGACGATGAGCCCTACTTTCTTCTGTTGGAACGATTTGTTCAGCTGGCCGCCCGGCTGAATAAGCCGGTGGTGCTGCATGCCGTATATGAGGATGCGGACAGGGTATGCGATTTGCTTGAGAAGCAAGGAGTAGGGAGAGCTCATTTTCATTGGTTCAAGGGAAGCGCGCAGACAATGGAAAGAATGATAAAGAATGGCTACCGGGTTTCGGTGACGCCAGATGTGGTATATAAGCCGAAAATCCAAGAGATCGTTCAAGCATACCCGCTTGAGCTGCTGATGGTGGAAACCGACGGTCCATGGCCTTTTGAAGGTACATTCGAAGGGCAAACGACCCATCCGCGCATGATTCGCGAATCCATCAGGCAAATCTCTCAGCTTAAAGGGGTGCCGGAACAAGAAGCAGGGATGATATTATTTGAAAATACACGGAGCTTTTACAACCTGCCGCTGTAATGCATACACAGGTCTAGAACCATATAAATCTTCTTCTCATATGATGTTTCTATAAAACATTAGGAGGTGGGAGAGATGGATAAATTTCTGACCTATGCAGGCGGGTTGATAGGCGGTTATGCGCTTATTGAAGCTCCAGTCGAAGGTATTACAGTATTATCCGGTTTAAATACCATCCTTGATGTCGTCGGTACTTTAGCCATGATCGTTTTTGCAGGCACATTGATCGTTCGCGGCGTTTGCTCGCTTATAGGTGAATAACAAAGGAGATTTACGAAGTGAAAATTCCGTCAATCCGATCCTTTGACATGGGTTCATGTCAAGGGATCTTTTTGTTGGATTTAAAATGGAAGGAATAACGGATGGGGCCGTTCGTTTGTTTATTCAGTTTCAATGGCTTGATCCGAAGCAAACGTCCAAGCTTCACCCGGAAGAAGTTTTAACGAAAGAGCGGCTGGCGGTGCTGCTGACCAAAATGGCAAAATACAATAAGCTTGCGGCCCAATGACAAGAAAGACCGAATTTGAGCTTTGAAGATTCCGAGCTCATCCCGGCAGTTCAAACCTTTATTATGGAAGGTTTGGACTGCTTTTGTTTTTGTTGCATATCTGTTAGGATCGTGTGATAATAAATGTTTGGCATATGGAACACTAGTGCTGGGATTTTATCGAATCATTACTATTATGGAGGCAAAAATCATAGTGGAGCGCTACCCTTTTGCTTATGATCATTCCCAATCCTTCATCCAGCAGGCTGGGGAATGGATTTCTGATGTGTTTTACGATATCCTGCCCGAATCCGGCTTTGAAGTGCGCGATGAACAGATTTATATGGCATTCCAATTGGAACGGGCATTTGCCGAGAAGCAAACCATTTTCGCAGAAGCGGGAGTGGGGACGGGAAAAACACTGGTTTACTTATTATATGCGATTTGTTATGCCCGTTATATGCGAAAGCCGGCTGTGATTGCCTGTGCGGACGAATCATTAATAGAACAGCTGGTCAAGCCGGAAGGGGATATTGCCAAGCTGGCGCAGCACCTGGACTTGGCTGTTGACGCCAGATTGGGAAAGTCCCCGGACCAGTATCTTTGTCTGGTCAAGCTGGATAAAGCGAGATTCAGGGATGAGGATGCGGAACATTTCGAGCAAATCTATGAAGAGCTGCCCGGGTTTGTCCATTCTCATGAAACGCTGCAATCATTTTATGCTTACGGCGATCGGAAGCAATATCCGGATCTGAATGACGATCAATGGAACAAGATCAATTGGGACGCTTTTCAGGATTGCTTCGTATGCGACAAAAGGCACCGGTGCGGGCAGACGCTCTCCCGCGAGCATTACCGCCGGTCCGCCGATCTGATCATTTGCTCGCACGATTTTTACATGGAGCATGTGTGGACGTATGAGGGCAGGAAGCGGGAAGGGCAGCTGCCGCTGCTGCCGGACCACTGTGCGGTCGTATTTGATGAAGGGCATTTACTGGAATCCGCCGCGCAGAAGGCGCTAACCTATAAATTAAAGCATGCCGTGTTTGAAGAGCTGATCACCCGGCTGCTGCAAGGGGAAATTCGGGAATCTTTGGCTGTGCTTATTGATGAGGCGATTGCGCAAAGCGAGACGATGTTTGATTTGTTCGGGCGCAAAAGCAAGGAAATTCCCGGTTCGGACCGGAAGGAGCTGCTGCTCGACGATCAGCTGCTTCAAGAGATTCACCGGTTCCGGGCGCTGCTTACGGCAATAGAAGAAGAGCTCGTGTTTGAAAGCGGTCTTCATACATTAAATGAATATCAGCTCCGCATTGTCGAGGAGCATCTGGAAATGATGCAGAAAGCATTGAGTCTGTTTCAGCGCCCGGAGTCCTTCGTATGCTGGCTGACGGAAAGCGAGAGCGGGCTGACACTGGTGATTATGCCAAGAACGGTCATGGAAGTGCTTCGAGAGCAAGTGTTTAGTACCAAAATGCCGATCGTATTTTCATCGGCTACCTTATCCGTCGACGGCTCCTTCCGATATGTGACGGATAGTCTCGGAATTGAGCAGTATTTATCCTTTTCCGTGGCTTCTCCTTACGATTACGAACACCAAATGGAAGTGATCGCGCCCTCATGGGCCGCCGGCGGGACCTTTGCAGAGAAGATGGAGGCTGCTGTCTCGCTGCTTAAACGGACGGAAGGCAGAGCTTTGCTTCTGTTCCCGACGAAAGGGGAATTGCAGCGGTTTAAACAGGAGATCACGCTGTATCCGGATTTCATCGGCACAATGCGCTTCTTGTTTGAAGGCGATCAGGAAATCAGCCATCTTATCGCTTCCTTCCAGCATGATGAACAGAGTGTTCTTTGTGCCGTCAGCTTGTGGGAAGGGCTTGATGTGCCGGGACCTTCGTTGTCTAATGTCATAATATGGTCACTGCCTTTTCCGCCTCAGGATCCGGTCTTTATGGCCAAACGACGCGCGTCGGCTTCTCCTTTTGAAGAGGTGGATTTGCCTTATATGCTTTTGCGACTACGGCAAGGGATGGGGCGTTTGATTCGTTCCCGTGAGGATCGGGGAATTGTGGCCATTCTAAGCCCGGAACTACAGGAGCAGCCCATGCTGCGAACCCATGTGGAAGCTGTGCTTCCCTCTGGAGTGAAGCTCAAGGAATCGCTTGCTTAGACGGCGTTGGTAAACTTTGTGTCATGAAATACACACGGTATCCGTGTTACAATGGTTTCCGTTCCTTCTTGGGAACGCGACATCATAAAAGGCCGAAGCTTATTCTAAGCACGGGGGAACCCATGAACTTGGGGTGAAGCCACAGCAGTGGCCGGGTGATTGCTCTTTGACCCGAATCCGACAGCTAACCTCGCAGGCCGCACAAAGGAGAGGAATGCAGTGAAAGGTTTCAAAAAATTGGTTTTGACAGGCGTTTTGGCACTTGGCCCGATCATCGGCGCAGGCGTGGTTTCCGCTGCTCCGTCGTATACGGTATCCGGTAAAGATACGATGTGGACGATCTCGCAAAAATACGGAGTCAGTCTGAAGTCGCTTATTGCCGCGAATCCTCAAGTGGCTAACCCAAATATAATATGGCCCGGAATGGCACTGAATATACCTGGTAAGGCAGCAGGTACAGGATCGGGCAACGGTTCGCAGCAGGGGACAGGCAGCACGACACAGTCTTCTTACGCCAGCCAAGTGGTAAGCCTGGTGAACCAAGAACGTGCCAAAGCCGGTTTGCAGCCGCTTGCCAGTGACAGCGCATTGACCAAGGTAGCTTTGGACAAAGCGAAGGATATGTATGAGAAAGGTTATTTTGACCACACTTCTCCGACCTACGGGTCTCCATTCGATATGATGCAATCCTACGGTATTCGGTTTTCTTATGCAGGCGAGAATATAGCCAAGGGACAAAGAACTCCACAAGAAGTCATGAACGCATGGATGAACAGCCAAGGACACCGTCAAAACATTCTGAGCCCCAACTTCAACAAAATTGGAGTGGCTTATGTCAATGGCGTGTGGGTACAGGAGTTTATTAAAAACTAATAGAAATATGAACGAAAGACCGTCACATTGGACGGTCTTTTTTGGCGTTCCTTCAGAATCTGAAAACTTAAATTTTTATTGCTGGCATCTATAGGATGTGATAGATTTTAGTGGACATGGAAATGAATGGTGGGGGGAAGGGGATAATGAAGCAGGTCAAGCATTTAAAGAGAAGGGTACTGAAGGTATCCGCCGCATTTCTGCTGATTGGAGCACTGTTCGTTTCCGGTACGTCTCCGGCAGGGGCGCAGGGTCAAGATTCGATTCCGGCTGTCGTACAGCAAACGACATCCTCAGTCGTAGCGATCATCGGCAAACCGAGCGAGAGCAAAAGGGCATGGGAGCAAAGCCGTTATAACCTGGCTCATGGAACCGGAGTCATTGTACGCAGCGAAGGATACATATTAACGAATGCGCATGTCGTAAAGGATATGAGCAATATCATCGTGGTTACCTCCGACGGCAAATCATACCCGGGGAAAACAACGCATTACGATGAGGAAAGCGATCTGGCTTTGGTCAAAATCGTTGCTTCCGGATTAACCGCCGCAAAGTTTGCCGACCCGAAAAATATCCGGGTCGGCGAATCGGTCATGGCGATCGGTACACCGTTGTCCTTTGCCCTCAGGAACTCCGTTACCTCCGGCATCGTCAGCGGAATGGAACGTTCGGTCCAATCCAAATACCAGCTGATCCAGACCGATGCGGCGATCAATCCGGGCAACAGCGGCGGAGCACTGGTAAATATGAAGGGCGAGGTTATCGGAATCAATACGTTAAAGTATGTGGAGTTCGGCGTGGATAGCTTGGGTTTTGCAATTCCGGTAGATACGGTTCAGTATGTTCTCGATCATTTTTTCAAGTACGGGAAAGTGAAGCGGCCTTATCTTGGGCTTGAACTGGGCGAAAGCTGGGAGGCGGTCGTCGGTCTGCCGTCATCGGCCGGTCTTGAAGTGACCTACGTCGATCCCGATTCACCCGCGGCGCAAGCAGGGGTGAAGCAGGGGGATGTGCTTCAATCCATCAATTCCGTCAAAACCAGCAATTTAGTGGAATATAATGAAGCGTTAAAGAAATATTTGCCTGATCAAAGCATTGTTTTGACCCTTCTATCGGGCAGCCAAACAAAGAATATCGAAGTGAAACTAGAGGAAGATCTTTCCGCAGTGACCAAGCTGGTGCAGGATGCCGGGGGCGCTTCGATTGATGCGGACCAAGGAAAAACCTGGATCGGCGACAGTCACTTTGGCTGGTCTTTGAAATATCCGGCCGGCTTAATCAAGTTTAGTCAATCCGATAACGGAAACAACGTTGTCTTTGGGGATGCCAAAGGGGAATTTGCGATCAACATTTCCATTGATGAAAAGCAAAGCAAGGATCTGTCTCCGCAGGGGCTGCTTCGCAAGCTGACCCAGCATACAGGAGATACGATATTGGAGAAACGGTATATGAATGAAAAACCTCACGCCTACGCCAAGCTCATATCCAAAGGGGATTACGGCGAATATTATGAAGCCAGAGCCTACCAGAAAGAAGACAAAATCTTCTACCTGACTTTGGTCGTAGAAAAGGAGGATAATTACCTAAACGGCATGAAACGAAACAGCTATACCGATCTTCTCGATACCTTTGTGCTTTCATTCGATGCTGCGGATACTACGCTGAAGGATATCTCGGCATATCAGGGTCAAAATACGATAACTACGGAATATGGCCTGGCCTTTGACGTCCCTTCGGATTGGAGCAAGCATGGATGGGGAAGTGGACTGCACTTCTCGAGTGAGGACGGCAAAAAAAACCTGTCGGTGAATATCACTTCCGCGGCATCGGGCGATACGCTTGAGCAATGGTCAGCACGTCAGGAGCGCCGGTTTGTTGAAAGCTACTCGGAGGGATATCGCGAGGTTCGGGGAGCGAAGGAAACGACAGCAGGGGGAACAGCTGCGATAGAAAACGTGTATGCCTATACAATGGGAGATAAATGGGAGCAGGCCCATGTCGTTTATATCATCAAAGATAAATATAAATACGAGCTGCAGGCTTCATATCCGAAAAACGAAAGCGCCGAGATGGAAGAGCTGCTGACGGAATTGCTCGAATCCGTTCAATTTTCCAAGGACACTATAAACCGCTCTCTTGGGGTGATTGAGGATATGAACGATCTGCTTGATCCGAACAAGGCCGCAACATTTGTAAGCGAAAAGTACAAATATTCTATTCAAATCCCGGAGCTATGGTTCAACGGCTATGAAAGCGAGCAGGATCATGGCTTTAACTCGTTTAGTTTCGAGGGAGGCAGTCTGACGATCGACGCCGACGATCAATCCGATTTCGCTGAAGCCGCAGCCAGGATAGAGCAGGATCACAAGAAAAATGCCGGAATCGATGCGAACTATAAATATACGGTTTCCGAGGAGACGCTTTTTGGTACGGCCGTCAAAAAATTCAGCACTCATTATAAAAGCCGGAATGTCCCGTATGTCTTAAACGAATACGTATTTGAGAAAAACGGAATCATCTATACCGTAACGATTCGCATTAATGATGCCGTCAAGACCGAGGCGCAGTGGAAACGGTTGACGGATGCGTTGAACTCCATGCAATTTTCATAAGAATGAAAACAATCCTGTGAAAAAGAGCCGATTCGGCTAGCGGGGCTGCCGCAGCGATTCGATATTATGTAGATTTACAAAGCGGATAAATAACAAAAATAGGACTTACGGCAAACCTTTGAATCCAGAGGAACTTTCCTCTGGGTTTTATTATGCAGACCAGCTTCAAACGGCCGAGCTCAGGGTAAAAGGTAAAGGGGTTCGGAACCGATTCGTTTTGAACGTCTGACATAAGTCAAGCTTGTCTGTGCATATACAATATACGGAAAGACGATTGCCATATAAGCATTTCTAAACGGTATAGATGCCATTCGAAGCTTGATAACAAATGTCCGGGAGTGTTATGATTATTTTATTTGAGACATTGAGATATAAGGATGTTGATGGAGTTGACTAAAGTAAACATAAATGGGCTTGACATCCATTATTCCGTTGTCGGCACAGGACATGAGGTGGTGATGCTGCATGGCTGGGGCACCAACCTGCAAACCTTTCATGCGATTCAGCAGCATTTATCGCCGCATTTTAAAGTGTATGCCATTGATTTCCCTGGGTTTGGCGAAAGCGACACGCCACCTGAACCGTGGGGGGTTACCGAATATACGAATCTGCTGGCTTCCTTCATTGAGTCGCTGGGGATTACAAATCCGATTCTGATCGGTCATTCCTTCGGCGGTAGGGTCTCAATTAAATATGCCGCTTCGAATCCTGTGAAGAAGATGATTTTGACCGGAAGCGCGGGAATCAAGCCAAAACGCAGCCTGAATTATTATGTGAAGGTATATTCGTTCAAAACGGCCAAAAATTTGCTCAAGCTTCCGGGCTTAAACCGATTTTCGGAGCGTATATTGAACCGGATGCGGGCCAAGTTCGGCTCCAGCGATTACAAGAATGCATCAGGAGTGATGCAGCAAACGCTGACGAAAGTCGTCAACGAGGATCTGCGGCACCATCTTCCTCATATTAAAGCATCAACCTTATTAATCTGGGGCGAGAACGATACGGCTACCCCTGTCTCGGATGGTAAATTGATGGAACAAATGATACCGGATGCCGGTCTGGTTGTGCTGAAGAACTCCGGCCATTTTTGTTATTTGGAAAAGGGCCGGGAGTTTATCGTCATCGTAGACCATTTTTTGGCAAAGGATAAGGGAGGCAGTCATGTTTGAGCTAGTTCTTGTGTTAGCTTCGCTGTTTTGGCTGGGGCATGCTGTCCTGCGCCTTCTCAACGGCGTACATATGCTTCAATTGAATTCTTACCGCAATGAGCGGTTTATGGGATGGTTTAAAGGTCATGTGAAGGACCGGCTATCCTTAAGAGAGTGGATCCCGTTATTGGCTTTTGCCGCGCTGCTGTTTCAAGCGCCGATGCTTGGTCTAATCCTTTGGACGCTCTTTTATGCGATTTTGGTATGGCTGCGGCCCAAGAAGCAGGAGAAAAAGAAGCTCGTCTACACGGCTAGGGTGAAGCGGCTGCTCGTGACGATCGGCGTTCTGGTTGTGGCAGCCTTGGCGGTTTCCCTGACGCTTGCAGCCGCTGGCGACCGCTTCGGACCGTTCATTTTATTGTTCGCCGTTGCGCTGCTGTCCGACATGGTGGTTCTGGCGGCCAATACGATCAACCTGCCTATCGAGAACCGGATCAACCGCTACTATTTGAATGACGCCGAACGGATTGTCCGGCAGATGAAGCAGCTGACAGTGATCGGGATTACCGGCTCGTACGGGAAAACAAGCGTGAAGCATTTTCTGAATACCCTGCTCAGCCAAGTGCACGAGGTGCTGGTGACGCCGGAAAGCTACAATACGCCGATGGGCGTAACCAAGACGGTACGGTCGATGCTGCGTCCTACCCACCGGTTCCTTATTACCGAGATGGGGGCGAAGCAAACCGGAGATATCCGTGAGCTGTGCGAGCTGGTCAGCCCCAAGATCGGCATTTTGACTGCCGTTGGGCCTCAGCATCTGGAAACATTCAAGACACTGGAGAACGTCCAGCGGACCAAATTCGAGCTTGGCGAAAGCCTGCCGCCGGACGGCATCTTGTTTTTGAATATGGACGACGAGAATATCGCTTCGTATCGCGGAAACATCGTGGCGAGAACGGTAAGTATCGGAATACACCGGCAGGATGTCGATTATCGTGCCCAGAATATTCAATATAGCAGCAAAGGCGCAGCATTTGACCTCATAAGGAAGGACGGCTCGACTCTCTCCTTCGAGACGAGTCTGCTTGGCGAGCATAATATTTATAACCTCCTTCTGAGCATTGCCGTTAGTTTGGAACTCGGCGTTCCCCCGGAAAAGCTGGCGCTGCTCGTAAAGCGCATTAAGCCGGTAAAACACAGGCTGGAGCTTAAGAAATTATCCGATAAAATCACGATACTCGACGACAGCTTCAATTCGAACCCGGTCGGCTCAAAGGCGGCTCTGGATGTACTGGCCCAAATGCCGGGCAAACGAATTCTGATTACGCCGGGGATGATCGAGCTCGGTGAGCAGGAATATGAGCTGAACCGCAGGTTCGGTATTCATGCGGCGGGAGCCTGCGATTATATTGTGCTGGTCGGACAGAAGCAAACGAAGCCGATTCAGGACGGCTTACGCGAAGCGGGCTACCCGGAAGATCGGCTGTATATCGCCAAGGATCTTCAGGATGCGCTCCGGCAAATGCATCTTGCAGCGGAAGAGGGCAGCATCGTGCTGCTCGAGAATGATCTGCCCGATAATTATAATGAATGATGGGGGACTCACCATGAAAATAAAAGTAGGAGTTTTGTTCGGAGGCATGTCGGTAGAGCATGAGGTGTCCATTATTTCCGCTCTGCAGGCGCTTCATGCATTGGACCAGGATAAGTATGAGCCCGTACCGATCTACATCGATAAGCAAGGAAGCTGGTATACCGGCGAAGGATTAACCGATATTGAGAATTACAAGCAGCTTCCGGAGCTGTTGAAAAGAAGCGAGCAGGTCATTTTGCATACGAACCAGGAAGGAAAGCACCTTCTTCTCAATGCCGCCTCCGGACTGTTCCGCAAAAAAATCATCGAAGAAATCCATGTCGCCTTTCCGGTGACGCACGGGACCTATGGAGAGGACGGTTCCTTGCAGGGCTGGCTAGATTTGAACAAAATCCCTTACGTAGGCTGCGATGTGCTCTCCTCCGCAGTGGGTATGGACAAAATCGTGATGAAAACGATTGTCCGCGGAGCCGGTCTGCCGGTCATCGATTTCGTGTGGTTTTACAGCAAGCGTTGGTTTGACGCCCAGCAGGAATGCGTGGAGCTGGTAGAGCAAAAGCTGGGATATCCCGTGATCGTCAAACCGGCCAACCTCGGGTCCAGTGTGGGCATACAGAAAGCCGACGGCAGAGAAGAGCTGATCGAAGCGATCGAGTCCGCGGCGTCCTATTCGCCAAGAATTATAGTGGAGAAAATGGTCACCAACCTAAAGGAAGTGAACTGTTCGGTCATCGGAGATTATGAGCATGTGGAGGCCTCCGAGTGTGAAGAAGTGCTGAAATCGGACGAAATCCTGAGCTATCAGGATAAATATATGAATCAGGCCTCCAAAGGCATGAGCGGAACGAGCCGGATCATCCCGGCGAACATCGGGGAGGAGACCACGCGGCAGGTGCAGGAGCTGGCCAAGCAAACCTTCCTGGAGCTTGGGTGCGGCGGGGTGTCGCGGATTGACTTTTTGATCGATCAAAACACGGACAACGTATATATTAATGAAATCAACACCATTCCGGGCTCGCTTTCCTTCTACCTATGGCAGCCTAAAGGCAAGGATTTCAAGCAGCTGACCGACGATCTGATCCAGCTTGCGCTCAAGCGGAGTCGGGAACGTGCGCAGCTCACCTTCTCTTACGATACCAACCTGCTGGCGCTGCAGGGCAAAGGCGGCGGCAAGCTGGGTACTAAAAAATAACGCGTTAAGGAGGTTGCATTCATGAGGGACCTTTCTCCGATACCTGTAAGCCTGGGGATCAACGGGTGGCAAAGTATACCGATTGAGGAAAATCATGAACAGCTTGTCTCCTTGCAAGCATTGTCAGAACGAATCATTCTTCGGCCATTCTATTACGAGATGAAGATTCCCACTGCACTCAACGGGGCTTATGCACGGCAGGGTGTGGCTGAGCGACTGGTCAAGCTGACGAGTACAACAAAGTCAAGCTGGGCTTCCGTATGCCGCAGCTGGTTTGGAAAAAGCAGTTCAGCGTGATTTTATCGGAGCCTACCTACGGAGTGGACATTCTATACTCCAATCAGCTGAAGAATGTGAAGGTGACTGCCATTCCTTTCTTCGATCACGATGAAGTGATTACGAATTTGCCCAACGATATGATCCGGATTGAATTGAATGAGTGGGTGCTTCCTACCAGTGGTGCCGTATTTGTGTGGGAAGAGAAGGAGTAGAGGATAAAAGCCGATGAGCGGTGAACGCTGATCGGCTTTTTGGGTTGGAGTAAACGGCGGAGGAGAGGATTTTACACCGGGCATGAGCCTCTAATCAATAAAGTTACGCACTAAGGCAGCAAAGGAACAAACGCTTTAACGATTTCCTGATGCCCCTGGTTCTCCCCGTATGCTTCTTCTCTTTCAAGATTAAACTTTTCCATAATCGGAAGGTCGCTGCAGGAGAATAAGTATGCGTCCTCGGAAGAGGTAACTGCATGCTCATGCCAAGCCCAATTCGGTACGACGAAGAAATCGCCTTTGGACCAATGGAACTGTTCGCCGTTGATTACGGTATAGCCGGATCCTTTAAATACCTGATAGATGGTTGAGTGGGTATGGCGATGGGCCTTGGACCGGAACCCCCCGGGAAGCATTTGCATCCAAGCGGCTATCGTCGGGTTTGCCGTTAAACCATTGGATGGATTGATAAATTCAATGGCATACCCGTCATAGTGGTCAGGCTCGAACTTGCTCAGTCCGTTTAATGCGGCAAAGGTTTGCGGCCATTTGAACGATCCCAAAGGCGCGATTTTGGAGCTGCGATCGGAAATCGGGCGGACCATTCCGCCTGCATACCGTGAGGCGCTGTAGTTATCCGGAACGGACGGTTGTTCGATTTTCTCCGGATAAGGCTCGAAAAAGGTGCCGCCGAGGGCATAGATCGTCGGGATATCCAGACAATCCATCCAGATCATCGGCTTGTCGCCAGGATGGGAGTGTCCGTGCCATAACGTTTGAGGTGTGGTCAGGAAGTCTCCTTCCTCCATGAAAATCCGTTCGCCCTGTACGATGGAATAAGCGCCTTCGCCTTCGATGATGAATCGGAGCGCGCTTTGCGTATGCCGATGCGAAGGAGCCGTCTCCCCGGGGAGAATAAGCTGAACAGCCGCATAAAGCGTTTGTGTCGTGGAAGCCCATCCCCATGGCCGGCGGTTGGTCAGTCCGGGATTTTGCAAATAAATCGCCCGCCGTTCGCCGCCGCGGTCCGGCGTAAAAATATCTTTGGCTTCCATCAATTTCTTGTGGAGCGTTTCCCATTTCCACAGGTAGGCTTCCGCATGAGGCGCAGGCTGCTTATGCATTAAATCGGGAATCGCATTCCATAGCGGCCCAAGGTGATATTTCTCAATTTCTTTGTTAAAGTTTTGTACGGTCTCGCTTTGAAAAAACTCATTTTTTTCTGCCATACTTTGACCCTCACTTTCGATGTGTGTCTTCGTATTGCCGCAGATTTCGTTGGATTTGATGTACATGCTTCTGTAAGTGTTCGACCAGCAGGTGATCTACGATGAAGGACATCGGCTTCGTTCCGAATCTCGGGTTCCGGCTTGGGGCTTCGACAGCCAGATCTTCAGCTGTCAGCGGACCGAGCACATCCCTTACCTTTTGCTTTGAAGCGGCAATGCCCTCCAATACTCCGTCCCTTGTACATTGATCGGCTTGAGCGACGGCGTTGAGTCTTCCTTCATGCTGCAAGCCTCGTCCCCATTCGATTCCGGGGGATGCCATGACTTGCGTCAGCTCATTCAGCCAATAAGGAGTCGCTTCTTCCACGTGACAGAGAACCTCCATGATCGACCAAGCGTCTTCGGAAGGCTTAAAGCGCAGGACTTCTTCGTCAAGGTCATTAGATATTTCAACGATTTGATCGATGGATTGGGTGATCGAATGAATTTGATCCTCCATTTTACTCATGGATTATCCCTCCTGTACCTTTTTTACACGGTTTTCGAGAGCTCCGATGCGATCGATTTCCACGCGCACCACATCACCGTCTTGGAGGAAGACTTGAGGCTCGCGCGCAACGCCTACACCCCCCGGAGTACCGGTAAGGATGATATCGCCGGGTTCAAGCGTCATGAGGTTTGACAAAAACTCCACCAAATAGGGGACGGTAAATACCAGGTTAGCGGTGTTCGAACGCTGGCGCTCTTCTCCATTGACGGTTAATACCACCTCAAGTCCCGCGGGATCGCCCAATTCATCGGCTGTGATCAGCCATGGACCCAGCGGCAGACTCCCTTCGACGGTTTTACCCTGCAGCCATTGAAGCGTTCTTCTTTGAATATCCCGATAGGTGACATCGTTGGCCACGGTATAGCCGGCGACATAATCTAAAGCTTCCGCTTGGGAGACATTTCTCGCACGTTTGCCGATCACAAAGGCAAATTCAGCTTCATAATCCAACTGTTCGGAGACCGGAAAGAACGGAATATCGTCTTGAGGACCGATAATGGTGTTGCTGAATTTGGCAAAGACAACAGGGAACGGGGGAAGCTCGCGGCCCATTTCTAAAATATGCTCGCGATAGTTGTGACCAACACAAATAATTTTTCCTGCATTCAAAACAGGAGCCTCGATTTTTACATCCGTGTATTCATGTATGACTTTTTGTTCGAAAGGACGAGGGGATGCGAGAACAAATCGAACCGCTTTTTTCGCCAAGGAAAGGCTTTCATTTCCTCCTTGAAGAAATTCAACCATATTGGATGGAATAAATGCCTCGGCAATTTGCTTGGATCGAATCGTACCGTTGGCTTGAAGCATGAGTTCATATGCGGTATTTAAATCAATGACCTTGCCGTCTTCCATACATCCGAGTCGGCTTTCTCCATGAAAACGATAATGGACTAAACGCATGATCCACCTCTTTCTCATTCACTAATTGTGAATGATATTTATTAATTGCGTACAAAGAAAATATATCAAATGTGCTTCCTTGTTGTAAAGTTAATTTCATCGCAAAAAAAATGTGTAGGCATTGAAAAAGAAAGCATTTACAAAAAAAATCTTTTTATGTATATTAACAGTGTTGGAATGAATAATATTAAACAGGATTTACTAATAGTGAACAAGCGGGAGGTGAAATGATGCAATTAGGTTATTTTAAAAAGCGGTACAAAGAAAGCGCTTACCTTCTTTTGGGAGATTCATTTCTGTCCCTTCGGTGATGAAGCAGCCTCGTATCCGTCACTGTGCGGATCATTATGTACTGCTTCATTTGGATAAGGGCATAGAAGCATCCGTTAGGCATTGAAGTTCATCTAGCTAACAAGGGGGAGAATCCATTGCGTTCCATTGATATCAATCGGATGATTGATGAATCAAAATTTAACCGCTTTCATGCTCTTGTTTTGTTTTGGTGCGGCTTTATTATTGTTTTTGACGGGTATGACCTCGTCGTATACGGTTCCGTTGTCCCAGTACTTATGAGGGAATGGCAGTTAACACCGATTCAAGCAGGCACACTGGGAAGCTATGCTTTGTTTGGAATGCTATTGGGGGCTTTATTTTTTGGTCCTTTGGCAGATAAGATCGGACGTAAAAATGTGATCATGTTCTGCATTGCGCTATTTAGCATATTTACAGGAATTATCGGATGGGCTAAGACGCCTGCAGAATTTGGGATCTATCGATTTATTGCCGGTTTAGGTCTGGGCGGGGTTATGCCCAATACGGTTGCACTCATGACGGAATATTCACCCAAAAAGCTGAAAAGCACCCTCGTTTCGATTATGTTTAGCGGGTATTCCGTCGGAGGGATGCTTTCTGCAGGTCTCGGTATATTGTTAATTTCCCGCTTCGGCTGGGAGTCCGTGTTCTTTGTCGGAGCTCTCCCATTATTGGCCCTGCCGTTGATGTATAAGACGCTGCCCGATTCGCCCAGCTTTTTAATAGCCAAAAATCAGACGGAAAAGCTTGGACAAATCCTATCGAAAATTAATCCGGAGTTTACCCCGCAGAAGGACGATAAGTATGAAATCGTCATCCCGAAAAAAACGGGAATGCCCGTTATCACGTTGTTTGAGAATCGTCGCAGCTTAAGCACGATCATGTTCTGGATATCCTTCTTCATGTGCCTGCTGATGATCTATGGATTGAATACTTGGCTGCCAAAGCTCATGGATAAAGCGGATTATCCTTTGGGTTCAAGTCTCATGTTTTTATTCATACTCAATTTCGGAGCCATTTTTGGCGCGATCTTCGGAGGGTGGGCAGCCGACCGTTGGGGTTCCAAAAAAGTATTGATGGTGTTCTATTTGATGGCAGCGATCTCACTGACATTGCTTGGCTTTAAAGCAAATATGTTTGTGCTGTTTGTTCTTGTGGCCATTGCCGGTGCGGCTACGATCGGGACACAAATTATTGCCAATGCTTATGTTTCCCAATATTATCCGGTCCATATGAGATCCACCGGTATCGGTTGGGCATTAGGCATAGGCCGATTAGGAGCCATTGTCGGTCCGATGTTGGGGGGCGTCTTATTATCGATGGATTTGCCGTTAATGCAAAATTTCATGGCCTTTGCGGCTCCCGGACTCATTGCGGCGCTTGCCATTTGGTTTGTTCAAGAAAAATATGCCGACATATATAGACCGGCAGAGCTTGAAGTGCATGCCAGTCCACAAACGAAGAATATGGATGCTATGGCGAAATAATAAGAGATAATAGCCGAAAATCAACGAATAGTTGTATTTTTCGGCTATTTTTAATCTGGATAATCAAATTATGAAGAAATTTAAGAATATCAGTATTTACAAATGATTGATCTGTTGGTAATATAAAATCGTAAACAATAAATAAATTAAATTCACTAATGGTGAACAACGGGAGGTACAAATCATGAAATTAGGTTATTTTACTCTGACTGACAACCCGATGGAGTATGGCAGCACAAGGAAAGATGCGAACCAGATGATTAAAGATTTGGCCGAGCAATGCGTATATGCGGAGGAATTGGGATTTAATTCGGTTTGGGTTCCGGAGCACCACTTTAGTGTGCTGGGCGTTCTGCCTTCGCCATCCATGTTCTTGGCCAACATCGCGGCCAGAACAAAAAAAATCAGCTTGGCCCCTGCTACGGTGCTTTTGCCGGCGAGTCACCCGATCCGTATGGCAGAAGAATATGCTTTGCTCGATCTTTTGAGCGACGGAAGAGCGATCTTCTCTGCAGGAAGAGGATACGACAAGAGGGAATATGATGTGTTCGGCGCCGATTTCAACCAAAGCCGGGATATCTTCTTTGAAGGCCTGGATATCATTAAAAAAGCGTGGACGGAGAAAGCGTTTTCTTACGAAGGGAAGTTCTACTCGTTCCCTGAAGTGGAGCTGACGCCAAGACCCGTGCAGGATCCGCATCCGCCGATCTACGTAGCGGCCTTCAGCCGTCCTTCTTTGGAAAAAGCGGCCGAGATGGGAGAAAATGTGATCTTTGCGCCGTTTGCGGCCAATATGGTATTCGGAAGCCTGGAAGGAGCGGTTTCATCCTTTAAGGAGCTCTCGGAAAAGCATGGATTTAAAGGCAAAGGAGCCCGCTGCTCGTATTTCGTCAACGTGACCGAATCGAAGGAAGAGACAGAGAAGACAAAACAGCGTATGCTGAAATACTTCACGGGTCTGGTACCTGCTTTCCCATCCGATCCGACCACGGCGCCTCCTCATATCCGTTATTTTGTGGATATTGTAGAGAAGCTGAAGAATATGAAGGTAGATGACCTGAGCGACAAGAGCATTATTGTAGGGGATCCGGAATATGTGACGGAGTGCCTGAAGAAATGTGAAGCGGCGGGTCTTGAAGAAGTTATCCTGTACTTTGATTTCGGAGGTCTGTCTCACGAAGAAACCATGAAGGCGATGGAACGCTTTGCGAAGCATGTGCTTCCTCATTTTAATCCAAGTTTAGTGAAGGCTTAAATCGAATCCTCCTCCCTCTATTTGTTGATATCATTTCCACAAGAGTGATATGATTCAGATAAATGAAGCTAGAGGGAAGGTTTAAACAAGATGACGGTAAACGATCTTAAAGGACACGGTATCCAATCCCTTGAATTGGGATTGGATATCTTAAAAAAAATTGCGGACCAGGATAAGCCGCTCACGATTACAGAAATAGCTCATTTATGCGGAATGTCCAAAAGTAAGCTGCATCGGTATCTCACCAGCTTTTGCAGATGCGGGTTCTTGGAAAAGCAGGATGATTTGCGCTACTCCCTTGGAACCGAGTTGATATTGTTAGGATTAAAAACCTCTGAAAAATTGGATGTTAAGGAAATCGCCGGACCATACTTGTCAGCGCTTAGAGAAAGATTGAATGAGACGGTCGCGCTTGCGATCTGGGGGGAGAACGGACCTTTCTTTCTCCGGTGGGAGGCGAGCAACCGAGCGGTTAATCTTGGGATTCGCGCCGGTTCTCAAGTCAGTGTAACGAGAAGCGCGCCTGGCAAATTATTTGCCGCCTATTTGCCTAAGTCACGAACGCTGGAGTTGGTTAAACGGGAGCTGCAAACCGGCGAACCGGAGCAAGCGGATTTTTACAGCAAGCTGGAAGAAATCAAGAGAAAAGGTTATGCCGTCACACAGGGAACGTTAATTCCGGGAATTTCCGCGATCAGCTGTCCTGTATTTGGCCAAAACGGCGAAATCATAGCCGCTATAACCGTCGTCGGATTAATCGATATGCTGGATGTTTCGGAGAATTCCGAAGCGATTCCGGCCATAAAGGAACAATGCTTATCCTTGTCTAATATGCTGGGTTATCAAAAAAAGTTTAGTCATGTTTAACATCCCGATTGTTCATGGACCGGAGGAGCTAAAGAGAAGGGTTGAATCATGGAATTGACATTAGATGCTCAGAAGGCAGTTCACTTGCCTGATTTGAACTTTGTTCAATTTTGTCAAGAAACCTACGGTTTGAATCGCGGCGTATATAATGCGGTAGATTCTTGGTTTTATCATAAGGGAGCTACGGATATCGCAGATCGAAGAAAACGGATTATCCATTTTCTTGATTGCACTTATCGTCCGATTGAACAAGGAAGACTGAAATTCGGCCATGGCGGCTTGACCTCATGTTTAACAAGTTACTGGGAAAATTATGCTTATAGGATGCAGGTTTAGAGGCTGGGCCTTCCATTTTCAATGAACATCCGTAAGATTCGTTTTTAGTGTTCAGGTCAATTTGTTTTTTGCTCCGGAGGAATGGATGAATGCCAGGTGCAGTCCAAAAAGAGGAGATTCACGCTAAGGAATCAACCATCAATTTTTCTTTGGTCACAATGGTTCTTTCCTTTTGCGGCTTCATTATTGTTTGTAATGTGTATACCATGATCCCCATCATCGAAGAGCTATCTCACTTCTTTCATACAAGTAAGATGATGGCAAGCTGGACAACCAGTTCGTTCACCATCTGCTATGCCGCAGGATTTCTTGTTTTCGGACCGTTATCGGACTGGGTTGGAAGATTTAAGATCATGGTTTACGGAATAGGCTCATTATCGCTAGCCACATTAGCCATCAGCTTTGCGGATAGCGTTCAAGCCCTGATTGCCTTACGAGCTCTGCAAGGATTTGCGGCCGGATCCTTTGCGCCGGTTGCGCTGTCCTTCGTATTCGATATTTTTCCGCAAGAAAAAAGAGCTGCGGCCATCGCATGGATCAGCACCGGATTTTTGACGTCGGGAATTATGGGACAGGTTTTTAGCTCTTGGATTACACAAACATTGGGCTGGAGATATGTTTTTATATTCTTTTCGATGATCTATTTTGTAAGCTTCCTGGCGGCCTGGAGAGTGCTTCCCAAGCCTTCTCCTCCTGCCACGAATGTGCGATTTCGGCTGATCGTCAAGCAAATGGTTCAGGCTCTTTTTGATCATAACTTGTTGAAAGGATATCTTATCGCTTTTTCACTGTTTTTTTGTTTCGTAGGCATGTACGCCTCGTTAGGAGGGTATTTAGCGCAAAATTATGGATTGAGAGACGACCAGATCCTGGCCGTTCGTTCGTTAGGCATCTTCGGCATGCTGCTGTCTCCTTTGTCCGGACGATTAGCCAAACGGCTGGGATTGAAGAAGAGTCTTATCTTGGGATTAATTGCGGCTGATCTGGGCCTCCTTTTGGAGGGGCTTTTATCGAACCTGGCAGCTCTTGTCCTTGCCACGATCCTTTTTGTTGCAGGCATTTCTGTCATTATTCCCGTAATTATACAGGCCATCGGGCTCATGGGCGGTGAAATTCGCAATTCCGCCGTTACGCTGTATACGTTTATTTTATTTCTTGGCGCCAGCTTCGGCCCGTATCTGATTCGAATCGACAGCTTCAAACTTGCATGTCTCATTCTGGCAGGCGTAATGGCCGGATCGGTATGGCTGTCGTTCAAGCTAAACATACCCGATTATGCAAGTTAAAAAAGTTGGATAGGGGATGACACGATGACAACGACAGAATTTGATTTCACTCAGATCTTTGCTGAAGAGCGCATGGCGTTTCTATCGACGATCCATAACGAAACGGGAGCTATACAAAAAAATGCCGTTTCATGGATACATGGCTGCAAACCGCATGTTCTTCGCGCAGCCGTTTCCACCAAATCGGACATTGTCAGCAACATCGAAGCGAACAGCAATGTCAATTTCTCCTTTTTTTATAATAAATCGATCGTATCCTTTCAAAACAAGGCTAGGATCATAACCAAAAAGATGCCGGGCGTTCCGTTTCCTTTAACGCTTATTGAACTATCCACTGATGAACTTCACGATATTATGTTTTACGGAGCAGAAATCTCTCAAGAACCGGTATATAAGAAAACCTATAACCTGGAGGCGGCAAAAAAATTAGACAATCAGGTATATGCTTCGATGGCATTAAGTGAAGAAGAGCTTAATGCAGTAAACGAACCAAGAAACTGAAAGCGTTCACGGGCGCCGAAATGGTGAGGTGGAAGGGTATGATGAATACATTACCGGCTGAATTCGCAGCGGGACTACCGTGGATTGTCATTGACGACAGCAAGGAGAAGGAGCATGCAGCTATGGTCTGTCTGGCTGAGCTTGCCGAGCCGGAAGTGATTAATCAAATGATTAAGCACGCCGGAGGAATCGTTTCGGTAGCCATGACTCCGGATATGGCGCTGCGGGCCGAATTACAGAGGCAACATAGCGGGTTCGGTCATGACACGAACTATCGTCACTATACGATTTCTATTGATGCGGATGAAACAACGACGGGGATTTCCGCGTTTGAGCGATCTTTTTCGATAAAGAAATTGGCTTCTACTGGAACTTCCCGCGGCTTTAAGAAGCCGGGACATATTTTTCCTGTGGTTAGCCATCCAGATCGTCTGTTCGGGACTACATCCGTGGTGGAGGCGGCTCTTGAATTAGCGGCGTTGTCCGGCAAGCCCGGGATGGCCGTTATTTGTGATTTGCTTGATTTTCGGGGAGAATTGGCGGACGGAGCCCATGCCCAAAGACTGGCAAAGCAGCTGCGGATTCCATGCATTTATGTTTCCGGCATCCTCACCTGGAGAATCATCAAAGAAGGATTGTTGACTTCCCGAAAAACGACAGGCGTACCTGTAAACGGACAGCTTGTAAATTTGTTCAGCTATACCCTTCATCATTCCGAATATCATCTCGGGTACCCGGTCAATCTTCGGGAAAAAGTGAGACAAGAACTGGATGCTTCACAGCGGCAATTGGAAGCCTCCTATCCGAAATTCAATCCGGTTACTATAGATATGTATCAGACCGAGGACACCTGGATGAGAGCGTTAAACCGGATATCCAATGGTTACTCCGCGATCATGTTCGATTCGGGAGCGGAAAAGATGCCGCCGCTTATGACGAATCTGGTTTACCAAATGATCGTATCGGACGTCAAACGGGATCTTTCTTCATTCAACGATCAGATCCAGCCTGCCGCTAATGAATAGAGCGGCGCAGACCCAAAAGCCCTGTACTCTTTGTGTAAGAGTGCAGGGCTTTCTTAGTCCGACTGGTCCGGCTGCTTAAATCATCTCATAACCGATAAACGCTTCGCGAACGCGGCTCCAAAACGGGAATGGGCGGAATCTGGCAAACTTTACTTTTTTGCCTGCCGCTACCATGCTGCGAATCGACAGGATGTCGTTGCGCTGCATGTACACGTGATCAAGAGAAAGCAAAATGTTCTGATTCGCCCGCGGATAAATATCGCAATGGTGATGCTTCGGGAGGAGAATCGGAGAACCCAGTGTACGATATACACGGTTGTTGATGGATGCGATCTCCGCAATTTGGATGGCGTCCAGTGAGGGATGAACAATGGCGCCGCCCAAGCTTTTGTTGTATGCCGTGCTTCCGGAAGGCGTCGATATACAGATGCCGTCGCCGCGGAACGTCTCGAGCAGCTCATCATTGATGTGCAGCTGTGCGACGAGCGTGGCATCGACGCCCTTCAGCGTGAATTCATTGAGCGCCAGTTGGGTTTCAATACCGTGCGGCGTCGTAATTTGGATCTCAACGAGCGGATATTTGACTACCCTGAGGTCATTCTGCCTGCAGCTTTCACCCATCAGCTGCGCAAGCAGCTCCACTTCATCCGGCTTCCAATCGGCGAAGAATCCGAGCCGTCCGGTATGAATTCCGACAAAGGAAATGTGATCCAGCTGATCCTTGTAGCGGTGAAAGGCTTGCAGCAGTGTTCCGTCTCCTCCGATGGACAGAACAATGTCGGGAGCTGTCTCTTCATGAACGAGGCCGTACTGCTGAATCAGTTCATGAAACGATTGCATCAATTGGATCGATATTTCATCGCCGCGGTGAACCACATTGTATTTCAAACGGTTGTCCTCCTATATCTGTGCGCTTCGTCATTCTCAAGTGCCTGAAGCGGTACAATACGCTTCAATCAAACCGGCCATGCTTTCCGGCATTTGTTTAAACCGGGCGGCCACCCGGTATGCATCGCTACCGAAAGGAGCGACACGTATGACTTCGGCATGGAGAGTGAATTTCTGAGCAAGTCCGGGAAACACAAAAGACAGCTCTAAATCCAATGGGGAAAACACACGGGTTGAAGTCATGAATGACACGCCGCCCGCAGACAGATCCAGGATTTGCCCGGTGAAAAATGCATTTCCTTGATGTGCTGTCTGGCCCCGCACGCCTAAGATCCGACAGGTTAGCGGCGTACGCACCTGCGGTACGGTTCGCTTATAATGGCGCCGCTCGGCTTGTAAGAGCAGCTGCGGAGCGGTAAGCGTCAACGTACAGAGGCATCGTTTGGTTTCCAAATGGAGTAAGTCGATAAGGGCATAATACAGAATACCCTGCTTCAAGAATGAAAATTCAATAAAATAAACGTGATGCAGCTTCTCCAAGGGATGGATCGACATCGTTTCTAGAGTGACGGTGATCTGCCCGCCGTCCGCTTTCTCGAGTGTGAAGCTGTCTTCATAGCAAAAGGGCATGCCTTCCTTGGTTTCGCCGACAATGATAAGGCGGCAGCAAGCAGGGGTAACGACCGTCCCGCATGCCAAAGCTTGGTTCCAATGCATATGCGACACCTACCGGAAAATGGTTTCCGACACCCCTTTGTATCTGTGTATCTACATCATAATCAATAATGAACAATAACACAATGCCAAGGCCGAAGCTGATCGCGGTGTGAGTGTGAGTCCGCTAACGATTATGTTATGATATGGAATGAAAGCTGTGAAAGGAGCCGCCCGATGATTCATACGTTTGCCGTCACTCAGAAATCTACAATCGAGCAAGACTTGGAGCTGGAAAGATTGTACAGCCCTGAAATCCGCTGGTACTGGGTTGATTTCGATTGTCCTTCGGAAGAGGAAGCTGCGTTATTGGATACTTTTTTCCACTTTCACCCGCTTGCGATCGAGGATTGCATGCAATTCCTGCAAAGACCCAAACTCGATCACTATGAGGATCATCATTTTTTTGTCCTGCATACGATTAATCCTGTGACTTTGGATTCGGACGAGGTAGACCTGTTTCTGGGGCGAAACTATATCGTTACGTATCATTCCAAGCCTCAATCCGAACTGAAGGAATTCCGCAATAAATTGCTGTCGGATCCTAAATATTTGGAGAATGGGCCGGTATACGCTACCCATATGATTATAGATAAAATCGTAGACCAATATTTTCCTAGTGTATATCATATCGAAGACAGCCTGAACGAACTGGAAGACAGCTCGCGGGGGGTATGGTCTGAAAAATTAATGGACAGGGTGTTTGAAATCCGATCGGATTTGCTGAAGCTGAGAAAAACGATTTTTCCGATGCGCGATTTGCTCTATCGGATCATTTATTCGGAAAGAATCGAGGGCGTGAAGCCGCACGCCGCCTATTTCCAAGATATTCACGATCATCTGCTGAAGCTGTCCGATATGGTGGAAGCCAACCGTGATCTGACATCGGATATCAGGGACAGCGTAATTTCCATCAACTCCTACCGGATGAACATCATTATGAAAACGTTGACCGTTATTACCACCATTTTCATGCCGCTTACGTTTATTGCCGGAATTTACGGGATGAACTTTCACAATATGCCCGAACTGGATTGGAGCTATGGATATTTTGCCATACTATTCATTATGTTCTCGATCGGCTTCGGCATGTTTTGGTGGTTTAAAGTCAAGGGGTGGTTCAAATGAACAGGGGGCCTGCGCAGGCGTTCTACCAAAACGTCTGCGCAGGCCCCCTTTGGCTTTAAAACTTGGTAACCAGCGGCACCTCGAAGCGGCGGGCGAAGTTTGCGCTGACCGGAAGCACGCGGATGCTGAAATGCGGACCGTGATGCAAATGCGAAGGAATCATCGTCCGGTAGACCATAACGCCGTCACTAAGCAGCCGAACCGGTTCCATAGGCACAACGACCTGGTGCCAGCCGTCTTGCTTCTCTTCGTAATGGATGAGCTCTACAGCGGTATCCTGATACCAGACGGGACCGAATCGGACCGTGGCCGTTACTTCCTTGAGCAAAGCCGCGGATGCTGCGCCCGAAGAGGTGTTCACGGTCCGCGAGGGAGAGTCGTTCACCTCAAGGACTCGGACATGATGCCAATTCCGGTGAATGAACTTCTTGTAATCGGCCACCTTGGTCGCTTCCATATAGTCTTTGTCCACAAAAAGCTGCGTTCTCTTCAGTGAAGGAATATAAGTCTCTTTGACGTAATCCATCACCATACGGTCCGTATTGTACACAGGAGCCAGTGTACGGATGGAACGCTTCATCCGGGCAATCCACTGCTCAGGCAGGGGGGATTGATGGTAATAAAGCGGCACAATCTCCTGCTCCAGCAGCCGATAGATGGATTCCGTGTTATCCCGGTCTTGACTCGCAGGATCGGCGTGATCATTACCGCCGATGCTCCATCCGTTATGGCCGTCATATCCTTCCTCCCACCAGCCATCCGGCACACTGAAATTGATGACTCCGTTCATCGCCGCCTTCTGGCCGCTGGTACCGCTTGCTTCATACGGCCGGCGCGGATTATTGAGCCAGACGTCTACGCCTTGAACCAGGCTTCGCGCAAGGTTCATATCGTAGTTTTCAAGTAAAATAATCTTGCCGAGGAACGCTTCCATCTGGGATATCCTGCAGATTTCACGAATCATTTCTTGGCCGGGATGGTCGGCCGGATGCGCTTTACCCGCGAACAGGAATTGTACAGGCCGGTCCGGATGATTCACAAGCCGGTGCAGCCGGTCCAAATCCGTAAAGATCAGGGTAGCCCTTTTGTAGGTGGCAAAGCGTCTTGCGAATCCGATCGTCAGTGCTTCGGGAGACAAGCAGCCAAGAACCTTCTCTATGTTCTCAGTCGGTATCCTGTTTCTGTGCAGCTGCTCGCAAAGGTTGGAGCGCACGTGTTCAAACAACCGTTTTTTCAATCCCAGATGAACCGACCACAGCGACTCATCCGGGATTTCATCTATCGGGTTCCATACCTCCCTGTTCGATTGGCAGGACGTCCATTGCCCAGGAAGATAACGGCTGTAGAGTTCTTTAAGCTCGGGAGCGAGCCAGGTATGGAGATGAACGCCGTTGGTTACATGCCCGATCGGCACTTCGTGCACATCTATGTTTCCGTGAAAGGCACGAAACATATCGCGCGATACATGGCCGTGCAGCTTGCTGACGCCGTTGCGCAGAGCCGCGGTGTTCATAGCCAGATGGGTCATGTTGAATAATTGCTTTTGTACATCCCATCCGAGTTCCGTCAGAGCCGTCTTGGCGTCCGAATAGTCCGAAAACAAACGGCTGAAGTAATATTCCAGCATCGCCGAGGCAAACGCGTCATGTCCGGCTGGAACGGGAGTATGCGTCGTAAAGACGGTGCTGGCGCGAACGACCTCGAGCGCAACATGGAACGGCAGCCCGCTATCCAGCCCTTCTCTTAGTCTCTCAAACGACATAAAGGCGGCATGCCCTTCGTTGATATGATAAATAACCGCAGGGATCGCCAGAGCCCTCAAGGCCTTTACGCCGCCAATGCCCAGCAGAATTTCCTGTGCGATCCGAACATCCTGGTTGCCGCCGTACAATTGCGAGGTCAGTTCCCGGTCCCAGGAGCTGTTGTCCTCCAAATCCGAATCAAGCAAAAACACAGGCACCCGGCCTATCTGGACCTGCCATACTTTCAGACGTACGATGCGGTCAGCCACGGGCACAGTGATATAGAGCTCTTCTTGCGCGTGTTCGCCGGAAGGATTGGACGGCGCCGGCGCCAAGGCGGGTACGATCGGCAGCTTGTCAAAATCGGAGACCGTACTTTCGGCAAGCTGCCGGCCTTGGGAATCGAATTTTTGAGTGAAATACCCCTTTTTATATAAAAGTCCGACCCCTACAAGCGGAATGCCGAGATCGCTGGCCGATTTGCAGTGATCGCCTGCCAGTATGCCGAGTCCGCCTGAATAAATCGGAAGGGACTCGTGAATGCCGAATTCGGCTGATAAATAAGCGATGGCCTTGTGTTTATGCTCAGGGAATTGCTCCTCAAACCATGTCCTGGTCTGGAAGTAATCGTCATATTGCTTCATCACCGTCTCGTACTGCTTCAGAAAATCATCATTTTGTGCTGTGGATTCGAGCACGGATTTTTCGAGCTCCAGCAGCAAGCGCACGGGATTGTGTCCGGACTGTTCCCAAAGCTTTGGCTCGATGGCAGAGAACAGCGCTTTGGCATTGTCATTCCAGCTGAACCATAAATTGAAGGCCAGCTCCGTTAACCGATTGATGGCGGGAGGCAGCTCAAGCCTTCTCGAATGAAACTTGGTATGCATGGTTTCACCTCTACCCAAAATTTTTGCAATTGCATAGGATCAAGCCTTCCCGGCTCGGGCTTTTCATGTCATTTCCGATGATTAAATGCCCTTCATGCTTCTTTTTCCGATCAAGAAACAGACGGACAGCAGAAGGAGGATGCCCAGTACCGAGGTGAACGTCAAGGCCGCGGCAGGCACCGTGTGCTGCAGCAGCGTAGTTAGCGGGCGAGTAACATCCGGTATCGGGATATAAGCACTGATGTTGGCCTGGTCTGGACCCAACGGCTTCCAGAGAATGATGACAAGCGAGGCGGCCAGCAGGCCGTGGATAAACCGGGCAACGATAAAAGGTATGTAACGAAGGTCGGTATGATGCAGGATACTGACAATTTGTGCGTGAACGGAAAGACCTGCCCAAGATAAAACCCATGCCGCGATGGCGGTTTGAAACATCAGCGGTATGCTTTCTGCGGAACCGGCGGATTTGGCTCCCAGAGTCACTTCGAAAAAACCGTTGGCTACTGCTTGAGAAAGGGATAGAGGCATACCGAATAATTGAAGTATGGAGTCGATTCCGGCATAAAAGAAGATCATGATATGAGAGGAAGTCATCACCTCCATGACCACAGAGAAAAAGACGACCAGGCCGCCGACGACAAAAATAAGCTTTAAACCGGAATAGACCGCTTGCTCCAGCATAACGCCAAGAGAACGTCCGTCCCTGAGCCTGGCTTGATGCATGGCTTCAAAAGCCCGGCGCAAAATATGATGTTGGGATTTCTCATGAGCAGTGACCGTACTCCATGCGCCCGTCTGTTTTTTATTCTCCGGCGAAGACTTGCCGTGATATCGCATCAGCAGGCCGACCAAGATGGCGGAGCCGTAATGCGCGGCGGCCAGAACGGGGGCCAGAGCCGGATTGTGAAAGAAGCCGACGGATACGGCGCCAATGAGGAAGATCGGGTCGGACGACGTCGTGAAGGCCACCAGCCGTTCGCCTTCCTCCCGGTTAATCAGCTGCTGTTCCCACAGCTGGGAAGTCAGACGGGCTCCGATCGGATAACCTGAGGCAAAGCCCATGGCCAACACAAAGCCGCCGATACCCGGCACACGAAACAACGGCCGCATTAACGGATCCAGAAGGGTACCGAAAAAATGAACCATGCCGACACCCAGCATGATTTCGGAAATGACGAAGAAAGGGAACAGCGCCGGAAACAGCACATCCCACCAGATGGATACCCCCTTTAACGAGGCCTGAAAGGATTCGGTCGGAAAAGCCAGCATCATGCAGGCAAGCGCAGCGGCAAGCAGCGCCGCCGCGATCATTAGAGAGCATTGTGGACGCATCGGCACCCACCTCCTGTTCAGTAAAAAGCTTGTCATTCTGATATATGTAGGGGTTGGTGGAGACATGCCCGCCGGCCAAATGGAATTTTCAGAAATGTTCAAGAAAGCGGATATAGTTGCTGAATTATACGGCATCCTATGGTACAATAGTACCAATATGAGAATAGGAGTGATCCTTATGTCGGGTGTAATTGCTGGATTTCTCGTATGTGCTTTTGTTTTCGTCATAAGGGAATCGCTGATGTCTTCCGGTGAAGAGGATGCATAGCATGTACCCATTTCAATATGTATAGGGTTTTGGCCAATATAGAGATGCTAAGGCTTATGCATTAGCATCTCTTTTTGCTGCATTGATTTGAATTACCGTGATTTTGGCGCATCCGTGAAGGATTAAGCAGTCATGGATGGATAGGGAGGACTCTGTAAATGTCTGAGTTTTACGAAGCGATGGGCGGGGCGGAAGGAATCCGGAAGCTGGTGGAGGCGTTCTACCCGAAGGTACAGGAGCATCCATTGTTAGCCCCTTTGTTTCCGGAAGATATTACTCCGGTGCTGGAAAAGCAGTATATGTTTTTGACGCAGTTTTTCGGGGGACCGCCTTTATTTTCAGCGGAGCATGGTCATCCGATGATGCGGGCAAGGCACATGCCCTTTCCCATTACGCCCGAACGGGCCGAGGCTTGGCTTAGCTGTATGAAAAAAGCGCTTCTGGAAACCGGATGGGAACCGGATTTGCAGATGGCCGTGCTCGAGAGGCTGAAGGGTCCCGCTTATCATTTTATCAATAGTTCAAGTTAATTGAAGGAAGGGTATTTTTCCATGATTGAACCGTTATTTCAAGTGAAAGTGGCCTGTCCCCACTGTGAATCGAATTTTCAAAGCTCTCGCGTTCGTCCGAGCTTTAAGAAGGTGGCAAGCACGGACACGGATTTCGGCGTACGTTATAAGGACATCAACCCGAATTTTTATGTGGTTCGAATATGTCCTCAATGCGGCTTCGCGAGCACAGAGAACTCGAAAAACCGGCTGACGCTTGTTCAGAAAAAGGCGTTTAAGGAGAAGGTGGCGGATCAATGGAGCTACAAGGATTATGGCGGTGACCGAACATGGAACGAAGCCCTGTACAGCTTCAAGCTTGCCCTTCTTTGCGCTCAAACCGTGAGCGAGGAGGGGAGAGTTACCGCAGGGCTGCTGCACCACATCGCGTGGCTGTATCGTGAGAAGGGCGATGAGGAGCAGGAGAAGCGTTTCCTTCAATATGCGTTGGAGGAATATACCCGTGCATTCGAGACGGAAGCGGGAGAGATGAATAACGCCAGATTAATGTATTTGATGGGGGAACTGAATCGGCGTTTGAAGCATTACAAGGAAGCTGTAAAATGGTTTGGCCGCGTCATTAATGACAAGAGCATCATGGATGCGGCTATGATTCGCGCCTGCCGTGAGCAGTGGGTGCTTACCCGGGAGGATATGCGGGCGGAGCAAGTGGAGTTTGACGACGAAGAAATTCAAGGAACATAACAGAGAACGATAATATAAAAGCTTCAAGCTTGCCGGATGCCTGACTTATCGCTCGGAAGCTTAAGCTTTTTGTTTTATGGTGCTGATAGGGTGATAAAAGGTATAGCAGTTTTTGCCGGATTGCTTGGAGTGGTAGAGCGCTTCATCGGCCTCCTCAATCATTGTGCGCAGGTCGGCGCTGGGCCTTCTGGAGACAGTTATGCCAATCGAAATCGTCGTTTTGATATGCTCCTTGCCATGGAAACGGCGTTCTTCCACTGCTTTGCACAATCGGGCGGCGTAGCGGGCTAACTGCTGCTCATCCGTCGTGTGGCTTACAATGATAAATTCCTCACCTCCGTATCTTGCGACATAATCCTGCTCCTGAATGATCGTTCTCAGCAGCTGTCCTACTTCCCTCAGCAGCTCGTCCCCCAAAAGGTGTCCGTAGGTATCGTTACACTGTTTGAAATTATCGATATCGATCATCAGGATGGAGATCCGTCTTCCGCGTACAGTGCGCTTTGCGATGTCCATAAACCCGCGCAAATTGGGCAAGCGCGTGAGATGATCCTGTCTCACCTCCAATTCCAAACGCCGCTGCAGCATCCAATTTTTGTTTTCGTCGTTGAACATGTATACCAGTACGGTAACGGCAAATACGGATACGGCAAACATAAACAAGTGGGCAGCCCAAAAGCCCCCCCAAAGAGGATCATGATGCTGCAGGTTGATGAGGAGATGACCGGCGGTAAGCAGGCCGCAGATGCTCCAGCCGTCGGCAAAACGAATGGGACTGTAACCGGTATCATACTCCTGGCGGTGATAAAGCGGGCTGATGACAGCAGGCAGCAGCAGCTGCAGCGCTTGCAGCATCCAATCGGTTTCTTCGTAAACAAACATATAGGCTGTCGGAAGCAGGGTGGATAAAAGGGAAGTGCCAAAACCGAAACGAAGCCCTGCCATAATAATGGGGGCATATCTCAGATCGCCAAGAAGAGAATTCTCGGGGAACGGCAGCAGCATCATGACGATGCTGGCTGCTCCCGTAAGCAGGGGGACGACCCAAGCTTCAAACCGTTCGATAATCAGCATATTGCGCAGCTTCAGAGCGATGTAGCTAAGTGCAATTAACGTACATGCGTTGATGAGCGGTATGGAATACATTTCTTATCTCCCCGTCATAAAAGCGGGAATGCCGGATTAGCCGTTTCGGCGAAGCGGGCGGTCCGCTAGCAGGTAATCTTGGTCGGCATCGACCAGAGTCAATTTGTTTCGGCAGCACGGGAAGACAAGCAGTTTTTTTACCCCAGCGCGCAGATCTGAGAGGTCTTTGGGCTTGAGTTTCAGCAGCACATTGGCGGCTTGGCAGAAGGGGCAGCTTTGTACGTATATGTCTTGTCCGATCCGATCATATGGCCAGGTATGGGCAAAAGGAATCATTCGTTACTCCGAGGCCGAATCGCCGTTACCCGGTGTATCGTTCTTGGCGGCGGATTCGTCCGTTTTTTGCTTGGCCAGCTCGGCCAGCTTTTGCATCAAAATGTGCTGGGGCATATGCATTAAATGTTCCAGCGGAACGTTCAGTTCCTTGGCCAGTCTCTGGGCAGTCTCCGGAGAAATGGGAAGTGGTCTCATACAGCGGCACCCTCCAGTCTAATGATCTTCAGACTCCATTTAATCATATTAGAGGCCTACAATTCAACCGAAAAATAGAGTGCAAAATAGGGCGTCCGTACATTTGGGCTTGAGCCTGAATTATGGTTTAATGAAATGGTATACATATGAAACGAAAGGTGCGGTGTTACCCCATGCGGAGTCCATTGCCACAAACGTGGGACTTGAATCGTTTTTTTGAGGGAGGAAGCCATTCTCAGGCTTTTGCGCAGTTTTTGGAAGGGCTTGGCGAGGATATTGCATCTCTGGAGAAGGCGCTCGGCGAGCTTGCCGCTGACTATGTATCGCGTTCGGCGGAATCCCTGCTGCCTGTGATCGGACTGCTGCAAACGGCGCTGCTTAAAATTCGTGAGGCGGATTCATTCACGGCCTGTTTGGCGGCGGAAAATCAGGACGACAAGCAGGCGGTTATTCTGGGGGGGAAGGTCAGAACCATCGGCGCAGCGTATGCTTCTGCCAGTACACGGTTTGACGACCTGTTGACCAAGCTCGGGAGCGATACGTGGAAAGCGCTGCTGCAGCGCCCGGAGCTTCAGGATATTGCCTACCCGCTTGAGGAACGCAGAGCTTTGGCGGCGGAGAAGCTTCCGCCGGAGCAGGAAGCGTTGGTCAACGATTTGGCCGTCGACGGATATCACGGCTGGGGCGAGCTGTACAATACGACCGTCAGCAAGCTTCGGGTTCCGTTTGAGGAGAACGGTACGGTAACGGAGCTTTCTGCAGGTCAAGCCGCCAATAAGATGCACAGCCCGGACCGGTCCATCAGGGAGAGGCTGTTTCATAGCTGGGAGAAGACGTGGGCGGAGCATGACGATTACTGCGCCGACGCGCTTAACCATCTGGGGGGCTTCCGGATCAAACTGTATGAGCGCCGCGGATGGGACTCGATCCATAAAGAGCCTCTGGCTATAAACCGGATGTCCAAAGATACGCTCGATACGATGTGGGGGGTCATCGAGGGCGGCAAAGACGTTTTTGTCCGCTACCTGGAACGGAAAGCGAAGCTGTTTGGTTTACAGAAGCTGAGCTGGCACGATGTCGACGCGCCGGTCGGTCAGGGAAGCATCCATTATAGCTATGACGAAGGAGCAAAGCTGATTGTCGAGCAGTTCCGCCGCTTTAGCCCGAAGATGGCCGACTTTGCCGTCCAGGCGTTCGAGAACGGATGGATTGAAGCGGAGGACCGCCCGGGCAAAAGGCCCGGAGGATTTTGCACCTCTTTCCCGCTGAGTGAGCAGACGCGCATTTTTATGACTTACGCGGGCACGGCCTCTAACGTGTCGACGCTGGCCCATGAGCTGGGTCACGGCTATCATCAGCATGTCATGAACGATTTGCCTGCGTTGGCCCAAGAGTACGCCATGAATGTGGCCGAGACGGCGTCTACCTTTGCGGAGATGGTCGTATCCGACGCAGCGGTAAAAGCGGCCCAGACGGAAGAAGCTCGGCTGACCTTGCTTGAAGACAAGATTCAGCGATCCGTCGCATTTTATATGAACATTCATGCGCGCTTTCTTTTCGAAACCGCGTTCTATGAAGAACGGCGCAAGGGGCTGGTCAGCACGGAACGCCTGAACGAGCTGATGCTCTCTGCGCAAAAAACGGCATTCAGGGAAGCGCTGGACCAGTATCACCCGCACTTCTGGGCTTCGAAGCTGCATTTCTACATTACGGAAGTGCCGTTCTACAATTTCCCTTACACGTTCGGTTATATGTTCAGCACCGGCTTGTATGCGGAAGCGCTCCGCCGCGGAGCCGCTTTTGAGGATCAATATGTTGCGCTGCTCCGTGATACCGGACGCATGACGGTCGAAGAGCTGGCGCATAAGCACCTTGGCGTGGATCTGCGCAAGCCTGACTTCTGGCAGCAGGCCATGGATCTCTCCATCGCCGATGTGGAGGAATTTTTGCGGTTGACCGAATAGGGAAGCCTGTACACAAAGAAGCAGAATCAGAGGGTTGACGGTTCTGCTTCTTTGGCGTTGGAGCATTGCTTTTAAAATAATATATAATTCATAAAAAATATATATTGTTACGAAAATAAATATATGATATATTAAGTTTTGTGATAATATATGATTTGAATAATTATATATGATGTATGAGAGATGTTAAAACGCAATGAGGAGAGTACAATGGCCCAAACCTACAGAACAAAAAAGGAAAAAGTGTATTTAAGTTTACAGAATGAAATCATCAAAGGAGTCATCCGTCCTGGAACAAGATTAATTATTTCAAATTTGGCTAAACAATTTAACGTAAGCGAGATCCCTGTAAGAGAAGCGATCCAAGCCCTTGCACATGAAGGGTATGTGTCCATAACACCGCACTCGGGTGCGACCGTAAGCAGCATGTCGGAAGACGATATTCGCCAGATTTTTGAAATTAGAATCAACCTGGAAAGCCTGGCATCACGGCTGGCAGTGGATCATTTGTCGAATTCACATATTAAAACACTAGATCAAATGATAGAAGATTCAAAGGAATTTTTGCATAATCAAAATTTACAAGGGTACGGGGAGTTTAATCGCGCCTTTCATGATTTTATATATCAGCATGCGAATAATCAGCGTCTATTTACAATGATCAGTGAATTATGGGATTTCTCTACACGATATCCGTCTTTTTTCAGCAGCTTGCAGGATATTGAAAACTCCATTCGGGAACACAAAGAAATTGTCGATGCGCTCAACGAAAAAAATGCGGACTTAGTAGAGAAATTAATGAGGGACCATACCATCGATGTCTATCATAAAATCATCCGTTTGGTTCAACAAGAAAATAACGAGTAAAAGGTTTAAGCTTCATTAAACCTTTTACTCAGGTAAAAGACAGCCGACACAAGAAAATGAAACCGCTTTATTTTAAGCGGTTTTCGACATACATACATCACAATAATCCTGGCTTGCTGAATTTCTTAGGTGTAATAACTGAAGGGGGTGAAATGCAGACGAAGGGTATTTTTTTATGCGAAATATGGATAATAAAGGGAATTTATATGCTTTTTACCTGTGGATAAACCGTGATTACACTAATGGAGGTACGAAAATGAAAATTACAGGCGTGTCAACCTATATTCTGCGGACCAAGATGGATAAGCCTTTTACTTCGGCCAGGGGTTGGTGGTATAAGACCAAAAACGCCATGCTGGTCAAAGTCACCACGGACGAAGGCATCGAAGGATGGGGTGAAGCCTATGGTCCCGCCGAGATTACCAAATCGGTTGTCGATACATTGTTGGCGCCGACCGTGATGGGGGGCAATCCATTCGATACCGATATATTATGGGAGAAAATGTATCAGCGGGTAGAGGATTACGATCCGCAGGGATTTGGTGTTGCCGGAATCAGCGCAATCGATATTGCACTCTGGGATATTATAGGCAAAGCGCTGAATCGTCCGGTATATGAGCTTTTGGGCGGAGCACACCGTAAAAGCTTCCGGGCCTATGCTACAGGATTATACTTCATGTCGGAGGAAGGCGACTTTACAACCCCATCGATTGAAGAAGCGCTAGCTTATCAAGAGCAAGGCTTTACCGGCGTCAAAATGAAAATTGCCCTTCCTCCGAGGGAAGAGATCAAACGTGTCGAACGGGTACGTCAGGCACTTAGTGAAGAAGTTGAACTCATGGTCGATGCCAATCACGGCTATAATCTCACGAATGCTCTTTTTCTTGGAAAAGAGTTTGAGCAAATGGGTCTGGCCTGGTTTGAAGAGCCGGTTTCCCCGCACGACTTAAGTGCCTATAGCGATCTTCGAAGCAAGCTTTGCATTCCGTTGGCGGGAGGAGAAAATGCATTTACCCGTTATGCATTTAAAGAAATTATCGAAAAACGCGCCATGGATATTATTCAGCCTGACGTTTGCTGCGCCGGAGGCATAACGGAGACCAAGAAAATAGCTCACATTGCCGAGGCGTTCGGGATTAGCGTGATCCCGCATGTATGGGGTTCGGCCGTAGGCTTGCATGCGGCGCTGCATGTGATGGCAGCCCTGCCTCCAGCTCCTCATACGTGGCGTCCTGTACCCATGTGGATGGAATATGAGCAAACCGAAAATCCGTTTAGAGATCACCTGGTCCATGAACCCGTAGTACATCATAAAGGGTATGTCAGCGTTCCTGAAGGCCCTGGGCTCGGTTTTACAATCAATGAAGACATCATTAACCGTTACCGGATTTCGTAGGAGGCCGCATATGATCATCAAGGCTCAAGTCTTAAGAGATTTTTATGCAAGCCTTCTTAAGGCTGTCGGAACCCCGTCGGAAGAAGCCGAAATTACTTCAGATGCGCTTATTGATGCCGATCTTCATGGCCTTGAAACCCATGGTGCGTTAAGAATTCCTCCCTACATCCGAATAGCTCGTGAAGGTGTGCTGGAGGCTTCCGGAAAGCCGGCGCTGGAGTGGCAAAAAGGAGCGGTTTCACTGGTTAACGGTAATAACGGATGGGGGCAGACAGCCGCTTACATGGCGGTAAATGAGGTGATTGCCCATGCCAAAACGCATTTTGTCGGTGCGGCAGGAATCAAAAATACGAACCATATCGGAACGTGCTCATACTACGCAAGAATGCTGGCACGTGCGGGGCTCATCGGTTTTGTAACGACCAATTCACCGCCCAATATGCCTCCATGGGGTGGAAGCGAGCCTATTTTAGGCACGAATCCTATCAGTTTCGGCGCGCCAGCCCCGGATGGTAAGGTCATCGTTGTCGATATGGCTACATCGGTTGTGGCCAAGGGAAAAATATTGCTTGCTGCTGAACGGGGGGAAACGATACCGGAAGGATGGGCGCTTGATAAAAACGGCAAGCCGACGACAAGCCCTAAAGAAGCTTTAGAGGGCTCTCAACTTCCGGTTGGCGGACCAAAAGGCTACGGACTCGCATTATTTGCCGAAATTTTTTCGGGCGTCCTTACCGGAGCAAACGTAGGAACGAATCTTCACAGCATGTTTGATAAAACACTAAGTCCGTCCGGTGTAGGAGCCTTTATGTTCGCCATTGATATTTCACCCTTCGGAATAGAGCAAGTGAACAAAAAAATGGAACAATTGATCGGAATGGTGCTTGGCGCAGAGCTTGCCGAAGGATACCAAAGGATTTACTTGCCTGGGGAAAGATCAAGCCAGACGGCGGAGGAACGCAAAGTTAAAGGCATCCCGATGAGCCCTTCCATTCTTGAAAAAATAAATAAAGTGGCATTGGAGCTTGGCGTAAATCCATTAAAGGTAGATGAGGGAGGAGAGTAATGTGTTTCAAGCATTACAGCTGCATGAAAAGGATAATGTTGCCGTTGCCGTAATCGATTGCCAAGGGGGCTTAAGCTTAACCGTCCAGGCTGCCTCAAATCAGCCGTCTTTTACGATTATAACGATAGGGAATGTTCCGTTTGGCCATAAAATCGCACTGCAGGAAATCAATGAAGGCGACATCATTACCAAGTACGGCCGACCGATCGGAAGGGCAACAGCCCCTATTCAGACCGGAGGTCTGGTGGGTGTCCATAATATCGAAGGTCTTCGCGGACGCGGAGATCTAATAGCTGCAGGAGGCGAGAGGTAATGGAGTTTGTAGGCTTTATTCGCCCGGGTGATGAGGCGGGGATTCGCAATTATGTTCTTGTGATTCCATCCAGCCGTCTTGTGGATATTGCGGCAGCCCGGATCACCCAATACGTGTCCGGCACGAAGACCATCATGACGGGAGGAGAAAACGGCCGGCACAAAAAAGATCGCGAGAGACTTAGCCGTCTTTATACCGGATTAGCTAAAAATGCAAACGTTTTTGCGACCATTGTGCTTGGTGCACGGAAAAATTTCGGCTATGCGGAATTGGAGCCGTATACCCTTGCACACGAAATTGCCAAAAGCGGTAAGCCGGTTGAAGTGCTGACGGTAGAAGAATCAGGAGGCCTTGAGCGTCTTGTCGAGGATGGGATTGACTTGGCCCGCCGATTCGTACATAGCGCATCGATGGTGAAACGGGAGCCCGTACCCATCGGAAAACTGGCGATTGGCGTGAAATGCGGTTTGTCGGATGCAACAAGCGGTATAAGCGGCAACCCCTCTTTTGGCAAAGCTGCAGATCTTCTTATCGCCTCCGGCGGTACGGCTATATTTTCGGAAACGGTGGAAATCATTGGAGCCGAGCTGGATGTTGCCGAACGGTGCGTGAACGAACGCGATGCCAAACGACTGCTTGAAATGGTCCGTGAGGTGGAGGAAGCGGCAAGAGCTACAGGGGAAGATATCCGTACGATTAATCCTTTGCCGTCCAACATTGAAGCCGGTCTTAGCACCATCGAAGAAAAGTCGTTGGGAGCCATTCAAAAAACGGGAACGATGCCCATCCAGGAGGTCCTGGAATATGCGGCGCGTCCGACAAAGAAGGGCCTGCATTTTATGGACGGCTGGATGTCTTCCTTCTCGCTTCCTATGAGCCTTGCCGCAGCAGGCTGCCAACTCACCATTTATCAGCTGGGGGGTGAAGACCTTCCATCCCATGATCCGCCTATGCTGGCTACGAATACGGGTGTCGTGGCTCCGCTCATGATGATCACAGGCAATCCGCGTACGGCAAGTAAAGCACGGCGAAGTATCGATTTCTCGTCCGGCGCGATTATCACGGGCGAATCGACGATTGAAGCGTCGGGAGAAGCCTTGTTTCACAAAATCCAAAGCATCGCCTCCGGAGAATTCACTAAGGGCGAGACCATCCGCTATTCAGATCCTTTAGAGCCTTACTTCTTGGGGCCGGTATTTTGATGCGATTGGACCCATTTGATCAGATCATCAATATAAAATCATAAGGAGGAATTTATCCATGCGGTTTAACAAGAGAAATGTATTGTCTCTGCTTTGCGTCGTTTTTATGGTTGTGCTGGCAGCCTGCGGTCAGAATCCCCAGGGTACAGGCGGCCAGAGTGCTGCTGCTCCAAATGAAAAAGGAAAAAGCAATGGTCAGGCGAACAATAATTTCCCTCAAAAGGACATTACCATCGTTGTGCCGTGGAACGCCGGGGGCGCCAATGATTTGATGGCCCGGAAGCTTCAAGTGATTTTAAAGGATGAAATGGGAATCAGCGTAGTGGTCAAAAACGCTCCCGGCGGGAATGGCGTTGTCGGAATTACCGAGGTATCGACTTCCAAGCCTGACGGCTACACCTTAGGAGTAAATACGAGCTCTACCTTGAGCGTTATTGCGCTTGGGCAAGCTTCTTTAAAATCGGATAAATTAACGAATATTGCCTTAATGTCGGAGGATCCTCTTATATTAGTTTCCAAAGCGGACGCCCCTTGGAACAATATGAAGGAATTGGTTGAGCATATGAAGTCGAAGCCAAACCAAGTCAAAGTCGCGACACCGGGGACAAACAACGTAAACCACGCCGTCGCAGCCATGTTGGGGAGCAGCACCAATGTACAATTCCAGCACGTTCCTTTTGACGGAGGAGCACTGGTAATTACACAACTCTTGGGCGGGCATGTCGACGTAGCTGTACTTAAACCGAGTGAAAGCATGTCACAAATTAAAGAAGGCAATTTGAAAGCGATTGCAATTAATGCTGAAAAACGTGTTGCCAGTTTGCCTGATGTTCCGACCTTTAAAGAGAGCGGATACGATGTATTTACTTCCGGTGCCGTAAAACAAATCAGCTTTATTGTCGGACCTGCCGGTATAGATCCTGCGGTACGCGAACGTTTAACTGAAATATTTAATAAAGCCATACAATCTGATGCCTACCAGAAGTTCGCACAGGACGGGGGATTTATCACCCCTAAGAAAACAGGCAGCGAGCTGGATCAAGAAGTAAATACGCTTATCAAAGCGTTGTCGGACGCCTTTGCCAAAATATTCAAACCATAACGAATGATAGAGTTCAAGTAGGGTTGGCCCAAATTCGTATAAAAGGAGATCCTTCCAATGACATCTCAACAAAATCCTGTCATCGAACAAGTGACGGCCATGGTTTTTTCTTGTAAGTTTGATGATGTGGCTCTTCGATTTGGAGTAGGCAATATGGTGAAAAGAGATCTGGTCCTGGTGAAAATCACCTGCAGCGATGGAACGGTCGGATATGGCGAGGCTCATCATGCGCTAAGTCCTACGTCGATTGCGGAAATCATTCGAAGCAGTCTGGCCCCGATTTTGATAGGCGAATCGCCGTTTAATACAGAGGGAATCTGGGAAAAGATTTATCGCCACCAGGTTGCTACTCACGGAGCCGGAACGGCTGTAGCCATCGCGATGAGCGGGATCGATATAGCGCTGTGGGACATCAAAGGAAAAATACTGCAGCAGCCGGTTTATCGTCTGCTAGGCGGAGAAAGGCGTAAGATTAGAGCTTATGCGGGCGGACTCAGTTTAGGCTATCAGCCTCTTGAATCTCTGGAAAAAGAGGTGCAGAAATATGTGGAACAAGGGTATACCGCGATTAAGCTTCGTGTAGGCCAAAATCCGAAGAAAGATGCGGAGCGTGTCTCTCATATACGCAAAACATTTGGCCCCCGGCTGGATATAGCGGTTGACGCTGCCACGCGATATCACATATTGGATGTGCCGGAGGTTGTAAAATATTGCGAGGAAAATCAAGTGTATTGGCTCGAAGAGCCTTTTACTCCCGATAATATCCAAGCGTACCGTGAATTAAGAAAGAGTACCCGAATTCCAGTAGCTGCAGGCGAAAACCACTATACCAAATATCAATTCCGGGAGCTGTTACAGGCCGGGTCCATCGATATTTTGCAGGCGGACTGCACAAAAGCCGGCGGCATTACGGAAGTGAAGAAGATCTCGGACATGGCGGCGGCGTGGCATTTGCCGATGGCCCCGCATACAAGCCAAAGTATGTTAAGTACGGCAGCGAATGTTCATTTGATGTGCGCTATTCCCAATGCTTTAATTTATGAAGCGGATTTGGCGTTCTTGAACCCTTTTCGGGATGAAATGATCAAGTCACCGCTGGTGGTCAAGGATGGCTATATCGAGCCTAATGATCGGCCGGGACTCGGGCTTGAGCTGGACGAGGAGGCATTAAGCCGATATCCGGGCATTCCGGGCGCTTGTTATGTGTATAATCTCTAAGCAGACCGCAAGCAGGAGTATCTTTCAAGAGGATGTGATGGTGTGAAAGCGCAAAATGCAGGCGTTTGGGGAGGACTTGCCCTTTTGATTTATGCAGGTGTAATGTTTGCAGAATCTCTTTCCCTTCGTTATTACAATGCGTATGGTCCAGGACCCGGGTTCTTTCCGATATGGTTAAACGGAGGGTTAATCCTTCTAGGGCTAGGATATATTTGGCTTTCTTTGCGAAAAGAGATCATCTTGTTTAAAGACATTTTCCCGAAAGGGAAGGATTTGAAGAACGTTTTGTCTGTGCCGGTTTCGATTCTCATATTCATGTTCATTGTGAATACAACGGGCTTTGTTGTCGGGTGTACCGTTTTATTATTTTTGGTGTTAGTTCGCCTATACAAATGGAATTTAGCTTTGGGCATTTCCTTAACCACCTCCATCGTGTTGTTTGTTGTGTTTGTTACCATTATGGAAGTTCCATTACCCGTTAATATTTTTGGTTGGTAAGGGGGGAGCGTATTGGACTCATTCGTGCAATTAATGAACGGTTTTGGGACGGCGCTTACCTGGTGGAATCTGGTCTATTGCTTGATAGGCGTTACCGTAGGAATGTTAGTGGGCGTCCTGCCCGGACTTGGCCCAACAACGGCAACCGCTTTGCTCATTCCTCTCACCTTTGGTATGGATCCCGTACCAGCCATTATTATGTTATCGGGTATTTATTATGGTTCGATGTACGGAGGTACGGTCACTTCTGTCTTAATCAACACACCGGGTGAAGCCGCTTCTGTCATTACCTGTCTTGACGGATATCCTCTGGCCAAACAAGGGAGAGCAGGCGTGGCTCTAGGTGTGGCAGGCATAGGTTCATTTATCGGAGGTACCATTTCTATTTTAGGGCTTGTTTTTATAGGGCCCCCATTGGCTCAATTTGCGTTAAGATTCGGCCCCCCGGAATTTTTTGCTCTTATGGTGTTGGGATTAATTACCGTCGTAGGCTTAATGGGAAAATCTTTAATCAAGGGGGTCATTGCGGCTTTTGTCGGATTGAGCCTTTCCTTAATCGGCATCGATCCGGTGTCCGGCTCGGATCGGTTTACCTTTGGGGAGCCCTATCTTCTCAATGGCTTGGATCTGGTATGTGTGGCGATGGGATTGTTTGGTCTTTCCGAAATCTTATTCGGCATGGAAAGGCTTTCCCAAAACGAAAAACCCCATAAAGTGAAAGGCATTCTGCCACGAAAGGACGAATGGAGTCCTACGCTGAAATCCATCGGCAGGGGGACGGGAATCGGATTTCTGATCGGTTTGATTCCGGGAACCAATTCGGTTATTCCGGCCATTCTGTCCTATTCTATAGAGAAGAAGGTGGCCAAAGACCCTTCCCGGTTTGGCAAAGGCGCTATCGAAGGGGTAGCGGGTCCTGAAACAGCCAATAATTCTTATAGTGGCGCAGCCCTTATTCCATTATTCACCCTAGGCATTCCAAGTTCTCCAACGATCGCCATTATATTAGGGGCTTTTATCATGCATGGACTTACACCGGGCCCGGCTTTATTTCATGAGAAACCGGATTTTGTTTGGGCTATTATTGCAAGTATGTTTATTGGCAACCTATTGCTATTGGTCATGAATTTACCCATGGCGGGATTTTGGGCAAAAATCGCAATGGTTCCTGAGAAATTGCTGTATCCTATTATTTTGGCGATTTCGATTTTGGGCTCGTATACCGTTACCAACAGCCTTTGGGGTGTCGGGGTCATGTTTGTTTTTGGACTCGTCGGATATGTGCTGAAAAAACTGGACGTCCCTATGGCACCCATTATCTTAACCTTTGTTTTAGGCAGGCTAATGGAAACCTCCTTATTACAATCTCTAAGGATTTTTAACGGAAATATGCTTGAAATTTTTTTGCGGCCGATCTCAGGTACTTTATTTGGTATTGCGCTTTTGCTTTTAATTGTCTCTATCGTAAGCTCTGTAAAGAAAAAAAGAACGGTTTTGGCCAGTGACGTCGAAATGTAAAGGAAAGAATGAGGCTGTCTACCTTCAGGTAGACAGGCCCGTTTCGTATGGGCCGTTTTAAGGTCATAAGCGAAGCCATCCGCTTGTCTCCACCCAAAAGCGAATCTGGATGAAGCAATGGTGTATTGTCAGGAAGAAAGAACATCACTATAGTAGTATTATCCAGTGGAGAAAAAGGGGAGAGAAGCATGCTGTCGATCAACTCGATTCATCACGTTAGCTTGTGCGTTACGGATTTGGAGCGGGCCAAAGCATTCTATAAGGAGGTTCTCGGGCTTCAGGAGATGGAGCGCCCCCCGTTTGATTTTGCCGGAGCTTGGTTTAGCGTTGGCGGGGGAGGCCAGCAGCTCCATTTGATTGTTCATCCGGGAGAAACGGTCAGGAAGGGCGGCATCGATACGCGTGACGGACATCTGGCTTTGAGAGTGAAGAGCTATAAGGAAGCGCTGGCATGGCTGGATTCCTGCGGTATCGAATACGACGCCAGACCGCGTCCTAAAGCCGGTTTTCCGCAAATCTTTATATTGGACCCGGATCGCAACATCATCGAGCTGAACAGCGATATCTGTGATCTCGATTGACCATGGACGACAGGAACCGAGGTTCCTGTTTTTTTATGTTAAATAATTGTAAAATTCTGTTGAATAAATGGTTAATATGTCCTATAATGGGTCTACAGACTTATAAATACATAATATACCAATAATTGAAAATGTAAGGAGGTCTGTGATATTGGAGCATTTGCCTTTGGCCAGACAGCTGGATTTGGTTTTCCGCGAGTTGAAGGAGGAGCTTGCGCAGTTAACTTCAGGAACAGTATTCGTTCAAATCCGAAATAACATGATCGGAAAATTCGGGATCCGGCATTTTCCTTTGGAAACGAAGGGAACGGAACTGAAGAAAAACGAACGCGGACTGTCAGAAACCCATCAGCATTCTTTTCGCCAAACCGCGTTAGAATCGTTAAAGCTAAAGTGCTGGACGCATGGGGAAATTCAATTTGAATTTGCTATGCGCCAAAATTTGTTGTGCACGAGCGTCATCTTCGAGTCGAATTATAATATGGCCAGCTTGTTCAACAGTTCAAAGCGGTAAAAGAGGATTCATGCTTTCATTTTTTTATTTTATCATTCGTTATAATGAACAGGTTTCCGGAGCATCCGGAGGCCTGTTCTTTCTATTCTTGAATGGTATCCGTTATAATGTAAAAATAAATGGATAATCAAGAAGACGACCCCGTCTGGAGCCGCCCTTGGTAAGTATTTGGGTAACACATTATCTTGTGAATTTGCCTGCCAGCTGCTGCTCGGCAATTTGAACCAGACGACGTGTGATGTGGCCACCAATTGCCCCAGTGTCACGGGTTGCCATAAATCCATAATAACCGTCTTGAGGAATTTGAATGCCCAGCTCTTGAGCAACTTCATACTTCATTTGGTCCAAGGCTTGGGAAGCTTGAGGAACTACTAAAGCGTTGCTGCTGCGGGATTGTCCTGCGCCCATCGATCTCACCTCCGTTCACTAGGTAGTATGTTCCAAGGCTAAAATAATACCCGTTAGAGAAATTGGTAAATGTAACCACATGGGGGTTGATGGTGTAGATGAGTTTTCATTTAGATTACAGCGGCTGGTCGTTCGATGCCGATTTGCAAATTATTCAAGCGGACGTACGGATGGAGATCGATGGGGAAATAGTGATCGAGGAGCCGTTATGTGTGGATGTCGGCTTGCCGGCGCTTCTGTTAAGTATGGTTGAGGATGTCGTGCCCAATCGCTGGACCGATGCGGAGCACTGGCACCAGGTTCCGTTTTTTGTCTGCGGCTGCGGAGATCCGGAGTGCCGGGCGTATTCCTTCATCGTCCGTCATCTTTCTTCCAATGAATTGGAGCTGACGGAGGTAGAGGAGCGGCAGGATACGTCTCCTCGCAAGCTGGCCGGCTATTCGGTTGACAAAAGGGAATATGTAAGCCAGGTTCGAGCCATTGGCTTGGAATTTCTTCGCTTTATTGAAGGGCTGGATGGCTACCGCCCATACTATAAAGATACGGTGGAGACGGTAAAGAGACTGCTTCAGCGGATGGAGCAGGCGAACCGGGAAGGCTCTGAAGCTTAATCATTAAAACGTGAAGGTAAGGCATTTTTGGTAAAAGGCCCTCCGTCACCTCGCTTCAGGGGTGGAACGGAGGGCCTTTATTTTTGTCAGCCGCTGGATGGGGGCTGAATTCCTCAGCTTACGCTCCAAAATCGAAGTTCGGATACACATAAGGATTTTTCGAAGGCTCCGCCTTAGCTACCTTCTCCACCTTCAGTACCATAATCTCCATGTCATTAAATTTCGTTTTAGCGATCGTCCCCGTCACTGTAACCCAGCTGTCGTCTGCAAGCGCAGGTGCACGGTCATACTCCGCCAAGACCCCGAACGGAGCCGCATCGGCCGAACAGCATTGGATCGAGAATCGCCCGACGACGAATTGATTGTTCTTCATCTCTTCCTGCCGGTAGACAAACCCGGTCATTTCCAGCTTTTTGCCGATAAACCGGTCGAGATACAGATCCACTGACGTTAAGGTTTCAATGAAAAATTCTTCCTTGACCTGAATCAGATCGTCTTGATACAGCTTCTTCGCATAGTTGGCATAGTGCTCCGTAAACTTGTCGGACGGGAACATCTCACTTTCTGACGGCGCTGGCTCGGAGCTCGTGATGTTGGGGTCAGGACTTTCGGGACTTTCGAGCTTCGCTGCACCGGAGTCCGCTTCACCGCTTCCGTTCCCGGAGGTGCCGTCCAATGCAAGCCCGTCTTTTTTGACAGAGCTTGAGCTGCTCAGGTTCATTCCTTTCTTGGCAGCTAAGCTGCTGCCAAGCGTTGTATCCGGGAGGATAAAACCGATCAGCAGAGGGAAGAAAAACAGTCCGTAAATGATCGAGTTTTTTAACAGCGAGCGGGATGGAAGATGGTCGTGGCCGCAATCACAGGAGGCTGTGGCGGGGCTGCGAAAGCTTTTTGCTCCCCGGTACAATTGATAGGCGGCTACGGCGTAGAACGCGACCGCAGACCATTTGACATAATCGACCATGCGCGGCGCAATATACAGCAAAATCAGGTCCGTTTTGACGAGATAGGCAATATAGACGGCAAAGCCTAATAAAATGACCGCTTTTAACAGATGATGCAGACCAAGCATTCGAGAACTCACGGCGCACACTCCTTATTTCCGGTTTACGATTACATGAAAAAGATATGTTCAAATATTAGCGATGCAGCCAGTACGACAACCACGATCAGTAATGAGAGCAGGGCTACGAATCTGGCTTTGAAGGCGGACAACAGCATCAGTGTTCCTTTCACGTCGAGCATCGGTCCGAAGACAAGGAACGTGAGAAGCGAGCCGGTCTGGAATGTCGTTGTAAAGGAAGAAGCTACAAAGGCATCGGACGTTGAACAGAGGGACAGGAAATAGCCGAGCGCCATCATAAACAGATGGGAGCTAACGGCTCCTTCTCCGATCGTGACCAGGCTTTCTCTGGACATGAAGGTCTGGATGACTGCCGCAAGAAACGCGCCGAAGATCAAATATTTGCCCATGTCAAAAAACTCGTCGGATGCATGCCCCAGAACGGCAAACATGCGCCCGGCTTTGCTTTGGCCATGCCCGTGGTGATGCTCATGGCTGCGTTCATGGTCGTGACTGTGTTTATGTCCGATCTCATGAATGTTTATGTGCTCATGGGAAGGGTCATGCCTGTGATCGTGGCTGTGGGCTGACAGGACGTTGGAAATCCCGCGAATCGGATTGCTTTTGACAAAACGGTAAATGATCAGCCCGATGGCCGAGGCTGCAATAAAGGCAAGCGCCATCCGCGAATAAGCGATTTCCGGACGGCTGCGAAACGCCATGAAGGTGGAAGCGTACACGACCGGATTGATGATCGGACCTGCGAGAATGAATACGACCGCGATATAGACAGGCATGCCTTTGAGGATCAGACGGCGGATGACCGGAATCATGCCGCATTCGCACAGCGGGAAGATGATGCCCGCCACGCAGGCGAAGATAACCCCCAGCACCGGATTTTTCGGAGTTAAACGGCGGATGGTTTGCTCTGAGACGAACATTTGCAGCAGGGCCGCAACGAAAACTCCGAGCAGAACGAAGGGCAGCGCCTCGAGAATGATGCTGATGAACAGTATTTTGAAATTTTGTATGCTCTCGGCTGTAAGAAAAGAAAGGTCGGGAGGTTGTTTTTGCGTATAAATAAGAAACAGCATCATAATGCACAGCAAGGCAAGGATGTTGGTTACCCATTGGTAAATAATCGTTTGCACCGGTCATGTCTCCTTGTTTTTCGTAATTATTATTATATCGTATGCCTGGGAAGATGTGTATAGGACAAGAATTTGGGTCATACGGTTGACAGAGCCATGCCGGTTCGGTAAAATGACGTCAAATAAGCGATGATGGGAACAAGTAGGCGGGGGCAAGCTCTTCAGAGAGCCGGTGGAAGGTGCAAACCGGTGTGCGGCGGCCGTTCGAATGGATCCTTGAGCTGATGGTTGAACGTGCGCCGGATAACGCTGATAGGATCAAGGTTATGCTACGTCCGGTACACTTGTATGCCCTTCCGGTTTCTCCCCGTTACAGGAGTTCAAAGGCTCGCATTGGGCTTCCGTTCGTATAATGGAAGGCTGCCGAGCGAATTAGGGTGGCACCACGGTCTTTCGTCCCTTGCGGCGGAAGGCCTTTTTTGCGTGGGAATAAGAAATGTGTTGATTTGCAGAGGGAGGCAAGCGAAACATGTCCAAGCTAAGAGTGCTTTCAGGAATGCAGCCGAGCGGCCAGTTGACGCTGGGGAATTATATCGGCGCGCTTCAAAACTATGTCAAGCTTCAGTATTCGCATGAATGTTATTTTATGGTGGTCGATTTGCACGCCGTGACGGTTCCGCAGGATCCGGCCGCGCTTAAGGAGCAGACGGAGGCGGTTGCTGCGCTTTATTTGGCAGCGGGCATCGATCCTACACAGGCGACGGTATTTCTTCAATCGACGGTTGCCGCCCATGCCGAGCTTGGTTGGCTGATGACGACGCTCACGTATATGGGCGAATTGGAGCGGATGACGCAATTCAAAGACAAATCTGCGGGCAAGGAATCCGTGGGTGCGGGCTTGTTCACCTACCCGTCGCTGATGGCTGCCGATATTTTGCTGTATAACGCAGACCTGGTGCCGGTAGGGGACGATCAAAAGCAGCACTTGGAGCTTACCCGTGATTTGGCTCAGCGGTTTAACGGCCGTTACGGCGAAACCTTCACCATACCAAAGCCTTACATTCCAGAGGTGGGGGCGCGGATCATGTCGCTTGACGATGCCTCCAAGAAGATGAGCAAGAGCAACCCGAACGCAGGCAGCTATATTGCCATGCTGGACGCGCCGGATGTCATCCGCAAAAAAATCAGCCGCGCGGTTACCGACTCGGGGCGTGAGGTAAAGTTCGACCCGCAAAATAAGCCGGAAGTCAGCAACCTGATCAGCATTTATTCGCAGTGCGCCGGCAAATCGATCGGTGAAATCGAAGCAAAGTACGATGGACAAGGCTACGGACCCTTCAAAAAAGATTTGGCCGAAGCCGTTGTCGCCGTGCTTGAGCCGATTCAGCAGCGGTACGCCGAAATCCGAAGCTCCGGCGAGCTGCCTGAGATCCTGCGGCAAGGCAAAGAGAAGGCGGAGGCGCAGGCGGACCGGATCCTTCGCCAGGTCAAAGAAAAAATGGGATATGTGGTGCTGTAGCTTGATAAGGAGTCTGTCCGCGGCGAAGGTCTGCTTCGCCGCCGGCAGGCTCCTATTCTTTTGATTTTCTTTGCTTGGCCTTTACTACAAATCCCGAGCCGATAAACACCAATGAAATGATCCCAAAGAGGATGGCCATCCAAGGCCTTCCCGCTGACATAAAATAGCTGATGGCTGCCAGCAGCGCCGTTCCGACGACGGCAAAAAACAAGCCGAGTCCTTTACTCATATCGCATCACACCTGCCCTTCGGAACAACATTTGAAACTTAAAAGTTTTTTTCAAAAGATGCGTATAGTTCTAAGCCTGTAACACATAATAAGCTTGCAAGCTTGCAAATACATCAAAGATCATTCACTTGAAAGGAGCGCTGAACATGGGTGCAGGACAATCCCGCAGCAGCAACGCTTTGGTAGTGCCACAAGCTTCTCAGGCATTGGATCAATTAAAGTATGAGGTAGCACAAGAGCTGGGCATCCAAATTCCTCAAGATGGTTACTACGGTTATATGGCAACCCGCGATACAGGCGCAATCGGTGGTCACATCACTCGTCGTCTGGTGCAAATCGCCGAGCAAGCCATTGCCGGAGGCCAAGCTCGCTAATAGTGAGAGGCTTCATCAATCAATAGCAGCTCAAGGAGAAATCCTTGAGCTTTTTTATTTTCAAGAAGAGACAGCCGCCCCCTTTTTTACACAAACAAGCCCTGCACAAGAAAAATAGCGGATCCAAAAGAGTTATTTCAACGCTTCCGCTTTACATCCTTGCCGAAGCGCCGACTTAAGCATCCAAATCCGCTAACCGCCAAAAACAGCTTAATACAAGTCTACACGCAGCTTTTTCTCCAGTCGTGATTCGCTGAGCCATCCGACATAGGAATCCAGCGTTTTGAACTCTTTGTCCATCATCAGGACGGCGACGAAGGGGTACTGCTTGCGATGCCGGTATCTTACATCCGCCCAACGAACCTCATATCCCCACCGGTGCTCCTTGACTTCGGCACAGGCGAAAGAGGTAAAATACAAGAACGCCGCAATATTCGGGTGACTTTTGGAGGCGTCGACGGCGGGGTGGGCATCACATGCAATGCGGTCGATCCATTTGATCGTGCCGCTCTTGTACTCCCCCAAGGTGAACCGGCCTTCCGATCCGCGCTTTACAACATGCCAATGGTACAAATGAACCGTAGGAATCAAAGTGTATCGATCACCGGGCTTGTAAGACGAATCTTGTCTGTACAATCGTGACTCCAAGTAGTGGTGAACCCATGATCTCCAAATATAATAGATGGCAATAAATACATACAATAAAGGAAAGAGCACCTCGGGCCTTGCAAGATGAAGAGCCCATAAGAATATCGCCAGTACGTGGGACAAGAAAATAAAAGGGTCGAAAATATGAATAATGTTCCATGACACCCACCGCTCCGAGAACGGTCTTAGCGCTTGCGTACCGTAGGTATTGAACAAATCCGTGAATACGTGAAAGACCACGGCAATGAATACCCACATCGTTACATGAGCCATAGGCAATCCGTCAAAAAACAGCCACAGAAGACCGGAAATGAGTGCTGTCCAAATAAAAAGCGAAGGAATCGAATGGGACAATCCCCGGTGATTTTTAATATATACAGCATTTCCTTTGAGCCGCAGAAGCGTATCCAAATCAGGCGCCTGCGAGCCTGCTACCGTTCCGATTAATACTGCCGTTGCAGCGGTCGGGTTGGCGGCAACGACGGGGTCGACATAGGCGAGGCCTGCCAGTCCAAGTCCAATTACTAGATGGGTACCGGTATCCATGACTTACCTCCTGAAAACCTTTTTTCATCAGTCTATTGCAGCCCACCAATATTAGTGTATCATTTTCTTCAACAAAATAAAGCAAAGCAGGTGAAAAAAATGTGTATCGTTTTTGTCGAATACCGGATTGAAGAGGTCTACAGGAATGTATATCTTGCGTGGTCGGAAGGAATCAAACGGCAGCATCCTCAGTTGGAGCTTTATGAAGGAACCGGCCAGCCTAATCTTTTTGTGGAGATATGGAAAGGGCTTAGCGAGGAAGAATATCATTCCATGAAGCAGGCAAGAACCGAAACGGAAGCTGCACCGGATGATTCGAATCTCTGGAGGCCTCTTGAAGCTTGGGTTTCGGGAGGAAGAGCAAAATTGCATATATGGCATTTTAAAAAAGTAAAATAGTCCATTGTTTGCAGTAAAGAAATCCATGGTTTCTTTTTCATGAACACGGTAACCTTACTATAGCTATCATAAACAGCGCCGGAGGATACCGATGGAGAGAAGAAGTATTTTCTTGGATCACATCAAAACAAATCGCTGGCCTTATGTCATAGGCTTTGCATTATTGTCCATATCATCCATACTTCAGCTGCTGATTCCATGGCTGCTCGGCCGCTTTACCGACAGCTTGCAAATCGGCGGCTTAAGCTACGAGCAGGCCGTTCACTTTGCGGTATGGATGGCTGCGATAGGTCTTGGAATCGCATTTTTTCGTTCGGTGTCCCGCATTTACTTGTTTCGACTGTCCCGTCAGCTGGAGATGCGTGTGCGTGGAGAGTTATTCGCCCATTGGGAGAAATTATCGGCCCAATATTTCAACAATCGCCGGATTGGGGACCTGATGTCCCACGCCATCAGTGATGTGGGCGTCACCCGAGAGGTAACGATGCAGGGGTATTTCAACATCATGGAGGCCCTCTTCCTGATCGTCGTCTCCATGACGGCGATGGTGAGCTTCGTCAACCCATGGCTGACCCTGCTTACGATGTTCCCGCTCCCGCTGCTCAGCTTGCTCGCGTACCGATTTAATAAACGGATCATGCAGCAATCGGCCGATATGCAGGCGGCCATCTCCGATTTAACCAGCCGAGTGCAGGAATTCACGGCCGGGATTCGTGTCATTAAAGCATTTGTGCAGGAAAAGGCGGAGCGGAAGCTCTTCGCCATTGACAACCGGCATGCGGTGGATATGAACCGGAGGTTCGTCCGTTCCAATTCACTGTTCGGGGCGCTCAGCGCCGGCATCGTGGGCTTCAGTTTTCTTGTCTCCGTTGTCGTCGGCGGGATCATGGTACTGAAGGATATCATCACGCTTGGTGAATTTGTAGCTTTCAATACTTATTTGTCGCTGCTTATGGGACCTATTGAGAATTTGGGCAAGGTGGTCAATTTGCTGCAGCGCGGCAAAGCGTCCGAGCTTCGCCTGCTCGAAATCTTTAATACTCAGCCGGATGTGGTGGATGATGTGATGGCCAACCCGGAGATTGATTGTATTCACGGGGACATTGAGATCCGCAATTTGACCTTCTCCTATCCCGAAGCCAAACGGCCTACTTTGAAAGATATCTCTTTGAAGATACCCAAAGGCTCCAGCCTTGCGATCGTAGGAAGGGTGGGCAGTGGCAAGAGCACGCTGGTCCATTTGCTTGTGAGGCTGTATAATCCGCCCAAGGGCACAATCTTTATCGACGGACATGAGCTTCATGAAATGCCGTTAAAAACGCTGCGCGGCCAGATCGGAATCGTCCCGCAGGATCCGTTTCTGTTTTCCTCCACGATCCGGGACAATATAGGCTTCGACCCGAAGCCATACAGTGACGAGCAGGTGGAGGAAGCGGCGAGGACCGCTCAAGTGTACGATAATATTCTTGAGTTTCCTCATCAATTCGATACCCCTCTAGGTGAACGGGGCATTTCGCTGTCCGGAGGCCAGCGTCAGCGTGTCAGCATCGCCAGGGCGGTCATCAAGAAGCCGTCGGTGCTCATCTTTGACGACAGCTTGTCTGCGGTTGACACGATTACAGAGGATCTGATTCTTGAAGGGCTGCAGTCCGTTATGAACAAACGGACAACCATCATTATTGGACATCGGATCTCCTCGGTACAGCATGCGGATCAGATTATCGTGATGGATGAAGGCTGGATTGTGGAGCGGGGCAATCATGAGCAGCTCGCGGCGCTCAACGGGATCTATGCGGATATGTATCATAAGCAGCTTTTGGATCAGGAGGCCGAACATCAGGATGATCAAGCTCAGGGGCTTAGAGGATCGCGGCTGCTGCAGGGAGGTGCGGGTGCGTGAATATCCATGCGGAGAAAGACGTCAAAGCGTTTAAAGACGGACAGCTGCTGGTTCGTCTGCTTTCTTACGCCAAACCGTATTGGCGAATGGTGCTGCTCTGTATTTTCTTATCCTTCATTATCGTGGTTGCCGATCTTGCCCGCCCTTATATTATTAAAGTGGCGATCGACGGTCACATTAACGGCTTACATAAACCGATGCTGTCGGCAGAAGCGGACCAAGCAGCCCGCCTGGAAGCCTATGGCAGCGTGACGGAATGGGACGGCAAAGCGTATGTACGTCTGCCCAAGGAAGCGGAGGCTGCCGTCGCTTCTATGCCGCCGGGTACGGAGCAAGCCCAGATCGTCCGCATCGGGGGTAAGGATTGGCTTGCTGCCGGATGGCTCCCTGGGGAGCAGGAGCAAGAGGCGGTCATAGAGGAGGGCGGCAAGCCTGCGATTCGTGCGGAAGGCAACGTTTGGAGAGCCGAACCATTGGATGCCGCAGCGATGGAAACGTTCCGCGGCCAGGATTATACGGGTTTTCTTCTCTTGGGGGCCGTATTTTTGGTGGCGGTCGTCGGTGCCGCGCTGTTGAGTTATCTGCAAAGCAACCTGCTTCAGTATACCGGTCAAACGATTATTTTTAATATCCGCGAGCAGCTGTTTCATCACTTAAGCCGGATGTCGATGTCTTACTTCGACCGGAATCCGGTAGGACGGCTGGTGGTGCGTGTGACCCAGGATACCGAGTCGCTCAACCAATTGTACTCACAGGTCGTCGTCAACCTGATCAAGGATGTCATCGTGCTAGCTGGGATCATCATTGTCATGCTTCAGCTCAGTGTGGAATTAGCGCTGCTGTCCTTCACGGTACTGCCGTTTCTCGCTGTGCTTACCTTTTGGTATCGTTCTGTCGTCAGGGATGCGCAGAGGCGTACACGGGTTATTTTGTCCCGGTTGAATTCGTTCCTGGCGGAAAATTTGTCCGGCATCCGGATCACGCAGCTGTTCATTCGCGAGGAACGGCAGGGGGAGCAGTTCGACCATCATAATACGGCGCATTATCAAGCGGGTATGCGGGGAACGGTGATTAACTCGATTTTCCAGCCGGCCATCGGCTTACTCGGGAATCTGGCTATTGCGCTGCTGCTTTGGTATGGCGGTGCGGGTGTAATCGACGGAGGGATTACCTTCGGGATTGTATATGCTTTTACCCATTATGTAAGGCAGTTCTTCCAGCCGCTCATGAGCCTTGCGGAAAAATATAATCAAATCCAGACAGCCATGGTAGGGGCGGAACGAATTTTCGATATGCTGGATGAGAAACCGTCGATTGTGGACAGCGAGAGGCCTAAGCGGCTTACGCAGGAGGTTCGCGGAGAAATTTCGTTTGAGAATGTATGGTTCGCTTACAATGAAGGCGATTGGGTACTGAAGGATGTCAGCTTTACGATTGAACCGGGGCAGACGATCGCGTTCGTTGGCGCCACCGGCGCGGGCAAGAGCTCGATTATCCAGCTGATTAACCGGTTCTATGATATACAGAAGGGCAGCATCAAGCTTGACGGCATCGATATCCGTGAAATCCCCTTGGACGATCTTCGGAGGGCGATCAGCATCGTGCAGCAGGATGTATTTCTGTTTACGGGTGATATTGCCTCGAACATTCGCTTAAACAAAAAAGACATCACCGATGAGCAGGTAGTCGAGGCCGCCCGCATGGTGCATATGGACGATTACATCCGCACTCTTCCTTCAGGCTATAAGACCATGCTGGGAGAGCGCGGAATCAACCTGTCGCTTGGTCAGCGCCAGCTGCTGTCCTTCGCCCGCGCCATCGCGTTCCGTCCGCAGATTCTTATCCTTGATGAGGCCACCTCCAATATCGATACGGAAACGGAGCTGATCGTTCAGGATGCGCTGCACAACATCACGGCCGGCCGAACCACGTTGATCGTAGCCCACAGATTGTCCACGATTCAGCACGCCGATCAGATTATCGTCATGCATAAAGGCAAGGTCCGCGAGACCGGCAGTCATTACCAGCTGCTGGCACAGCGCGGTTACTACTACCGTCTGTACGAGCTGCAGTACAAGGAGCAAAGGCCGATGCCAAGGGCAAGATAGCGCTGTCTTGGAATGGAGCTCTGCGACGATTAGGATTACGGAGTTCATAAACGAATGAAAAAATAAGATGCAACGGCAAGTATATTCTATATACCCGATGCATCTTATTTTTTCTGAATCACAAAATTCTTTTGCAGTCACCATTGCCGAATTCTTCAGTTTTTGCGATCTCCCCCTTCCTGGTAATGTAATTTCACATCCTCCTCTACACTCAGCCTACATTGTAGATCCCAAAAAACATTGAGTAGGTATAAATGTTATTGACTAGTATGGCAAGCGGAGGTATACTGAAAACATAAGGTACCTTAGTAGACAAGTGAACAAGGTTACTATGGTGTATTTGTTTGGTTTTTATTTAGGAACTAAATAAGAAAGACTTAAAATCTAGTTCTAATCATAAACGGGGTGACAGAGATGATTGATATCAGTATTGAAGAATTAAAGCAAAAAGCCATAGAGCTTAGAACAACAGCTCTAACTATGATTTACGAAGCACAATCCGGGCATCCAGGAGGCTCACTTTCCGCGGCAGATATCATTGCAGCCCTTTACTTTAGGGAAATGAACATTGATCCAAGTAATCCTCATTGGGAAGACCGTGACAGATTTGTTCTATCCAAAGGACATGTTTGTCCTATCCTATATTCAGCATTAACGCTAAGAGGCTTTGTTCCATATGAAAACGTTTACAAATTAAGGAAATATGGCTCTCCATTTCAAGGACATCCTTGCATGAATAAATGTCCTGGCATTGATATTTCTACTGGATCTCTAGGACAAGGACTTTCTTGCGCCGTTGGAATGGCCATTGGAGGAAAAAGAGATGTAAAAGATTACAGAGTTTTTGCAATGGTAGGAGATGGGGAATGCCAAGAAGGACAAATTTGGGAAGCTGCTCAAAGTGCGGTTAAGTATCAATTGGATAATTTGATTGTATTTGTTGATGATAATAGATTGCAAATTGATGGTACTTGCGATGAAATTATGCCTAATCTTGATTTAGAAAAGAAATTTGAGGCCTTTGGCTTTGAAACTAAAAGAATTAATGGGCATTCAATGGAAGAAATCGTTGAAGCATTAGATTATAGTAGAAATGCAAAAAATGGAAAACCCAAATGTATTGTATGTGACACGGTAAAGGGTAAGGGTGTTTCTTTTATGGAGGATGTAGTGAATTGGCATGGAATTGCGCCTAATGAACAACAATTCAAACAGGCGTTGGAAGAAATAGCGGGAGGGTTGTAATAATGGAAACAGAAGCAACAACAATCGTTAAAAAAGCCACAAGAGATGCCTTTGGTGATGAAATCGTAAAATTAGGAAAAGAGAATAAGAATATCTATGTTGTTGATATTGATATTGGAAAGTCCGTTAAAACAGTAGAATTCTCTAAGCAATTGCCTAATCAGCATATCAATGTCGGTATAGCTGAGCAAAACGGTGCCGGCTTGGCAGCGGGGCTTTCTACCACCGGAAAAATACCCTTTGTATGCACTTATGCTGTATTTGGTTCCTTAAGAATGGCTGAGCAGATTAGACAAGAGATTTGTTATCCAAACCTCAATGTTAAAATTGCTTGTTCTCATGGGGGATTAACTCCGGCAAATGATGGCGCGAGTCATCAAAGTATAGAAGATATGGGAGTTCTAAGAACTTTTCCAAATATGACGGTCATTATGGGTGCTGATTATCATTCTACCAGAAAATTAATTGCACAAGCCTCAGAGCTTTATGGCCCTGTTTATCTTCGTTTTACAAGAGATGCGGTTCCTGTAATATATGATGAGAAGGATGAATTTACAATCGGTAAAGCAAAGAAGATAAAGGCCGGAACGGATATCGCTATTATTGCTAATGGCGATACGGTTTGTCTAGCTTTAGAAGCTGCGAATCAGTTGGAAAAAGAAGGAATTTCAGTAAAGCTGTTGGATATGCACACCATTAAACCTTTAGATAGAGAAGCGGTAGTTGAATGCCTAAATATTGGAAAAATAATTACCGTAGAAGATCATAATATTATTAATGGACTTGGGAGCGCAGTGTGTGAAGTAGTTGCTGAAGAAGGAAAGGGTAAAGTTAAAAGAATAGGGGTTCAAGATCAGTTTGGGCAATCTGCTCCTTATGAAAAACTGCTGGAGCTTAATGGGATTACGGTTAGCGATATTGTAAGATCGGCTAAGGAAATGCTTAGTTAATAAGATACCGTAGGTGAGGACCTAGCAGCATCTACATTGGAATCCAATCACTTGAGATAAGGAACGGAAAGCCTCCGTAAAGCTGCGGAGGCTTTCCGCGTACTCCTTCAGCCAAAACGAGAAATGAATTTGCCGTTTAAAAAAGAAAAGTATATAATAAGGCGACAAATAATAGTCACTGCTAGAGTGAATCATTATTTATTGAGAGAAGTGGTTAATATTAATTTTAATCGGGTATCCAGTAAAAAATTATACTTGCAAATATATAATCAGATTCTTGCGGAGATCCAGTCGGGTTCTTTTAATGTAGGGGATAAACTGCCTACGGAAAGAGAGCTCTGCGAACAATTTGGTGTGAGCCGTGCCCCCATTAGGCAGGCTCTTAGTGCACTAGAATTGAATGGTATTATATACTCCCGTCAGGGAGAAGGAGTATATATTAAAAACACCCAGATAACCCCTGAGAATTCTCAATCAGCGATTTTTCTGGAATCCATATCTCCTGAAGATATTATTGAAGCGAGAATGAGTATAGAGCCTCTTATTATTCAATTTGCTGCTCTAAGAGCAACGGACGAGGATATTGAGGATCTTCGGTCCACCATAAAAAAGATGGAGGAAGAAACCGAAGCAGGTATTTACGTGCCGGAAACAGATGAGCAATTACACACGGAGATAGCGAAAGCTTCTCATAACGATTTGTTTATTAAAATTATGTCGGCTATTAGCACTGCGATGAAGCAACAAGAAATGTGGCAATTTATTCGGGATAGAACGGTAACTCGACCGGATTATAGAGAAGTTAATTTTAAAGAGCATCAATTGCTTGTTAAAGCTATTGAGGAGCATAATGAAAAAGAAGCAGTGGAAATAATGACTTATCATATGCAAAACCTATATGATAGATACTGGAAATCTTAGATTATTTTGCATTGTTTTTTGTGCAGAATATAAGTACCCGTATTTTAAACCGTAACTCCGGCATGAAAATGGGCTCGCACCGGGTTAGCGGTTTTTCTGTTTCTACCGGCCGGGCAAGAACCTCAAACAAATAGCGATGGTTCCAAGCAAGCTCACGGTTCGGAGCCGCTATCAGCAACGTATTATCAGTATCCGGACGGAATTACTAAAATCCTCAGATGGAGTAAGGCTTTATTCATTCATTAGCTTAATAATTGTATTGACAATCCTTTCTAGGATAAGTATATTAGTTTTATAAGGTACCTTAGTAGACAAGTGATCAAGGATTTAAGCTTACAACATAGCAAATAATGATATGAATGGTAGAGAATGCATACTAGTTTTTAACGGTAATGTATGGATAAGGGATGTGAGCCGCAATTAAGATTTTATTGACCTGAAATGAAAGGGATTACATAAGATTCATTCCATTAACATATGGAAAAGTATGAATCCTTTACTTGAGCAGCCCTTGGATTTTTGTACTGAAAAGAGCATATGTTTATACTTCGTTATTCATCCATTGGAAGCGGTTACATTTATGGAAAAAGATCAGGGAAGCCTAGGATTTTGTTGAAAATTTAGTCTGGAGAAACCTCAAGCGGTATCTCCAGCTATTGTGCTAACTTATAAGAAGGAGAGTTGATATGGAGAAACTGTCCGCTGGATTTAATAAGCTTCTGAATTTCGCGATGGCGGCCGCCTTGCTGGTGATGGGAGTGCTTGTTTTTGGAAACGTTGTTTTGCGGTATGCTTTTAACTCGGGGATTACGTGGTCCGAGGAATTATCCCGCTACTTCTTCATTTGGCTCACTTTTCTTGGCGCCGTTGGGGCGCTAAGAGATCATCAGCACCTGGGTATGGATGTTTTCGTCAAACGAATGCCCTATAAATTAAAAAAGGCTGCATTTATTGTAAGAAGCATTATTGTCATTTTTCTTCTTTATTTAGTGCTTGAGGGAACGTACAAATTGGTCATGCTGAATTTAGATGCCCCTTCTCCCGCATTGGGAATTGACCTGGCCTGGGTTTATTCGATCGGGATTTTCGCTAGTGCGGTCATGATCCTGTTTGTGCTAAGTCATATTTA
>NZ_JBVASZ010000016.1:0-113232 GCF_057814255.1 Paenibacillus sp. F024 | reverse complement strand
TACTTTCGTCGATACGCTTTTACGCACAGATTTCGCCATACGCAAGTATCCTAGCTACGCGGGGACTTGGCTCCTCCCGCGACCGGACTTTCACCGGCTAGAAGATGCGTGCTTAGCTGGGCACGCCGGAAAATAAAAAAACACCGACCGAAGTCAGTGTTGTGATCTTGTCCGAGCCGTTCAAGGCTCGATGATTTCATCCAGCTCGGAATCTTCCCGATTAGCCTCGGCGATGACGCTGCGATCCAACTCGCTTGGCCCCTGCATAGCCTCGGCCGCCTGAGCCTGGTTGTTCAACTGCTCCTCCGCCTGCCCTATGCCATGGGCTCCTTGATGGTTTCGGCTTGAAGACATGCTGACCCTCCTCTCCGGTTGAATGCTTTTACTTTTTCCTTTTATGGCATGAATTATGAATAGGGAGCATTCCGCCGGACTATACATACGGTTGGGTGAATGTGTACAATGGATGGGAGATTTCATTGAACCAAGGAGGAGCCATGACCTCTAGAGAGATTTTATTTGCAGGCTTGTTTATTGCAGTCTGGGCCCTTCTGGCCGTCGTCTTCGCTTTTACCGATCTGGAGATTTCCCGGGCGCTTGTCGATCCGAGATCAAGCTGGGCTCATTTTTTCGAAGTCTTCGGTGAACATCCGGCACTGCTGCTTTTATTTGCCGGGGCGAATTTTTTGTTTCATACGGCACGAACCTATTCGCCTGCGATTCGATCCACCCTGATGATCATCAGCGGATCGGCCGCCGTCCTTACAGGCTGCGTGATCGGCTATTTAACAGTCCATCGGTGGTTGGGAATCGAGCTTTCCTTTTCCTCCTTCCCGATCATCCTGCTCATTGCCGGTTTGGCGATGGCCGTCATTCAGCTGCTGCTTCATCACGTCCCGCAGCAGCGGCTGTTAAAGCATCGGAAAGCCGTCTGGATCACACTTGCGCTCATTATCGGAGAACTGCTTCTCGTTCATGCACTAAAGCTGTCTTGGGGAAGAATCCGGTTTCGTGATTTACTGCCCGACCATTCCAATTTCATGGCATGGTATGCTCCGCAAGGTGCCGAGGGGCACCGGTCGTTTCCATCAGGGCATGCGGCCAATGGATGGGTGCTGTTATCCCTTTTGTTTTTCGTACCGCTGAGACAAAAGCTCTGGCGTACGGTCGTTCTTGCCGCCGCCGTAGGATGGGGGGTACTGACCGCCTACAGCCGGATCGTAATCGGCGCCCATTATGCTTCCGACGTCCTCTTTGGCAGCTGTTTAACCGTCAGCTTGTTTTATATTCTGTACCAGTGGTCGTTCGCCCCGGTTCAGCCCGGCAAGCCCGCTTAGAGCATCTGCCGCCCGTCCGGCTTGTCCCCATCTTGTCTGATAGGTACGATAGGATTATAATCGTAAACGTGAACGGCCTTTTCTTAATTTGCATAAGGGTTGTGATTATTGTTTCAATTTCCACATTTTGATTTATAAACTTGAATATGTATGCCATAAATGATTTGCCCCATAAGCTTTTCATGCAGCATTCTGAAAGAACACCACTTGGAGGGGTTTCTGTGGCCTTTGGCGCTCGAGTATTAAAAACAGGTATCGCCGTTACCCTATCTATATTTCTTAGCGGCATGTTCGAAATTACGCCTTCGGTGATCGCTGCGGTCGCGGCTATTTTTGCCATGCAGCCTTCCATCTATCGCTCATGGCGCCACTTATTGGAGCAGATTCAGACCAACACGCTCGGAGCAGCACTCGCCCTGCTCGCAGGCATGTTCTTCTCCAGCGAACCGATTGCCATCGGTCTCGTGTGCATCCTGGTTATTATGATCTGCCTCAAAATGAAAATGGAAGAAAGCATCGGACTGACCCTGGTCACTGTCGTAGCGGTCATGGAAGCTTCAGGACATTGGGAATTCGCGCTCAACCGCTTCCTTCTTATTTTAGTCGGAATCGGCTCGGCGTCCTTAATCAACATCCTGTTTTTCCCGCCTAAGCCCCGAGAGCAGTTCCTTGCTCAAATTCAATCCGTATTTACAAAAATGTCGCTTCTGCTTAGAACCGCGATCTCCGATGAAATCAAAGAGAATGTGTTTCGCGATGAAAAGCAAGGGCTGGAAAAAGCCATGAAGTCGCTGTCGGACAAATACCAGCTTTTTGAAGAAGAACTGAAGAAGCTGCGCCGCGCGAAATACAGCCAGACACGCAATCTCGTCATTTACAAACAGATGCTGTATACCCTTCATAAGGGAATGGAAGTACTCGATGTGGTGGAAGAACACTATTTCCCCGCCGCCCGGACACCGGAGACCGATCAAGCCTTCGATCAGCATTTGGAACGACTGATTAAGTATCATGAGCATGTACTGCTGAAGTTCGACGATAAATTGAAACCGGAGAGTCTTAACGGCTCCGAGTTCGAAGAAGCGAACGAGGGATTCATGAACACGCTGATGGAACGTTACGCGGAGCATCGGGAAGGCAAGCTCCGATTGTCGGTTGTGGCGGGAGCCATGTACGACTACGGATATCAGACGGGCAGGCTGGATAAGCTGGTGGAGCAGTACAAGCGCGGAACTGACGATAAAGAGCCTTTGGAGGCATTAACCGGATGGATGAAGAGGTAAGACTGCAAGCTGCATTGGCCTATCCTTAAAAAAGACACCCGCTCGGGGTGTCTTTTCCTATAACATCAGAAAGTATACATTTGAATCGAAGGTTCACCTTTCTGATATTTCAAGAAAAGCTTCCGCTAAACCAAGAATGTATCTTCTTCGCAAGGGCTTCGATCAGAAGCTTTTCTTCTATTTACCGACTCAGCTCATCCCCTTAGCGGCCAATCGTTCGCTGATTCGTTTCAATTTCAGGTGATATCCCAGCAAATCCTGCCTGGCTTTCTCCGCGTCGCTTCGGCTTGGCTGCAGTTTATCGATGCCCCACACCTGGATCAGATGATCGAAGACTTGATTGAAGTAAGCTACCGGACCATAACCGGCATCCTGGGCAATCGTATCCATCCGGTCTTTAAATAACGGCATGTGCTTGCCCGGCATGGCAAAGCTGGTCATCGCTTTATGGATATAGTACACAAAGTTATGATCTACGCCCAAATACCCCTTGACCACATCGCGATAAAAAGCAAAATGCAGCGTCTCATCCTTAGCCACTCTGCGGAGAAGTCTGGCTAAATCCTTATCGTAAGGGCTTGCCGACTTCGCTACATTATAATAAAAGACCATCGTTGCGAGCTCTTGAACCGCCGTGTAAACCATCGTTTCCATAGCCGTATCAAAATCAGGCACGAAACCGCCTTCAACAACCATTTTGCGTAACCGGTGCAGCTCGTTCGGATCCGCATTTCTGGTAATGATCAAATAGGTTTCTAATACGGAGGAATGCTGGTCTTCTTCCGAAACCCACGTGTGCACAAAATCCTGCAGTACCTGTAACGACCCTTTAAACGTAACCGCTAAATGATGATAGAAAAATGGCAAATTAACTTCCGTCAAAAGCGAGGTTTCCACCGCGGTATAAATAGGGTCAGGAAGCTTTCTTTGCTCAATGGACCATGGGAGCTCTTTAAAGCTGCGGCCTTGTTCCCAGGGGATATATTCGTGGTAGCTCCAATCGATTTGCGCAGCGCGCTCCCGGTGCTGTTTGTATAAATCCGTCAGATACGGCTCTAGCTTGGAGTCAAACACATTCAGTTTGTAATTTTCTGCTGGCATAATAACCTCCTATGCACTAATTCTGATGTGCTATTGCTTATAAAACCAATAAGTCGATATTCCACCTCTACTATAATCGCAATTTTTATGCTATAATAAAAATTCGTATATAATAAGACTTTATATCTCATATTATAATAAAGGAAATGGGGACCCTTCTGCAGCTACACATGTGAACGATCTGCAACAAATTCCCTTCATAGAACTGTCCTGAAGGGCGGTTTTTTTAGTTCAAGCCTGATAAGCCAAGGAGGAACAAGCATGTATTTTTCCAAACGGGGCCTAGAGCCTCTGCAACAGGATGAAACCGCGGTTTGGACGTGCAGCAAAGAAGGGTGCAGTTGTTGGATGAGAGATGATTTTTCCTTTGAGGATCAGCCTGCCTGTCCGTTTTGCTCTTCATCTATGATCCGCGACACCAGGATGCTCCCGGTCCTCGTCAACAGTTATAAAAGGTAAAACCTTAAAAACAGCTCTCCGAATGACCATTGGAGGCTGTTTTTTTTATATCAGCCTTCACTACCCTTTTTCCAATCGTTTCATGAAATCTTCTGCAGCGCTGTAGCCCTGCTGACGGAGATACCAGTTATTGGCCGCCGCCTCCACCAGTCCCGCCACATCTCTTCCCGGCTGAAGCTGAATTTCGATATGAGGAATTCGAATATCCATATATTCGGTGTATTTCGGCTCCAGCTCCAACTCGTTGTTCAAAGCATGCTCCTGCCATTTCGTCAGTTCAATATCAAGAACAATGCGGGTCTCATCCTGAAACGCTTTGCGCCCATACAGTCGGGAAACATTGATCAGCCCGATACTGCGAAGAGCCAGAAACTCCCTCGTTTTGCCGTCATGCGTACCCAAAATCGTCTCCGGACCGATTTTTTGCAAAACGACGATATCATCGGCCACAAGCCGGTGCCCTCGGCGAATCAGCGTATGAGCGGTCTCGCTTTTGCCGACTCCGGATTTGCCGCGAAGCAAAATACCGATTCCGGATACATTGACACAAACGCCATGGACGGCAATTTGCGGCGCCAACGCTTTGGCCAGGTATGCATCGACCAGTTCAAGAAAACGGAATGTGGGCTCATGCGTGCGAAGCAGCGGAATTCCCTCTTCTTCACAATATTTCAGCAAATATTTCAGCCCTTCCTGACTGCGGGTGACGACAAAACAAGGCGGATGATATTTTACGATATTTCCGATGCGATGATTTCGTTCGTGCTCAGTCAGTGTATGCAAATAATTGATTTCTTTTCGACCCAGCACTTGAACATGTGCATGAGAAAAAAAATCGAAATATCCTACAAATTCGAGTCCCGGACGATATGCCCGCGGTTTTGGGATGGTCCGATGCAATTGCGACTCCCCTACAAGCACTTCTAATGAGAAGCGATCCACCAAATCTTTTACTGTGACTGACTTCAACTCGAATCTCTCCTCTCTCACCTTCTACAACCTTCGAACGGTCAGCAGATGAACTCTTCGATCTTTTGTGACTATGCCATATTAATTCTACATGATGACTCGTTTCCCTTCTGATTGCAGATGCCTAGGAAGCATAGAAGTGACGAAATTAGTAAAAATAGCTTGGACTACCAAGGCCCCCACGATTTTAAAGACCAGGGACCATTACTACACCGGCAGGTTTACCTGAAAAAAGGTGAAAAAAGAGGCGAGGGAAGAATGAAATGGGGAGCTTTATGCGGAGTTACACTTGTCGCGGCTCTCATTGTTTTGTATGAATGGCGGAAAATCAATCCTGATCAAAAAAAGGAAAAAGCGGCCTTAATTACGCCGGCTGCTGCCGGATGGGCGCTCGCCGCTCTGCTGATTCTCCCCCCTGAAATCCCGGGTCTTACCCAATGGACCGAAGCTCTATTCAGACCACGGGGTAAGCTTCTTGAAAAGTAAGCATCGTGTGAACGCTTCAGATTCATCAGCGCTCTCTCCTGCTTGCTTTTTGCGCCTGATGCTCCGGCTCCATACGGACGGCATTCAAATAAAGCATCCTCGTTAAAACAATATCCAATAGTTCGGTCTGATCTTCGGTAAATACCCCAGAAATCAGATTGTTTTCCAAATAGACCGCTCCCTTGAAATGACCTGGATAATGAATGGGCATACACAGGATCGACTTGGGCTGTTTTCTTTCCATGTACGGGTCGGATGCAAATAACTCATAGGAGCCTTCGCTTAAAAGCACGGACTCCTGTGTGCGGATCACATATTGAACCACCGCCTTGGAAAAATGACGCCCCTTCTCAAAATCCGCCAAGACACGACCGTGTTCCTCTGGCTCCCATGTTTTATCCAGCTCCGCCAGCACCCTAAATTCCCCGTTGGTATCCTGAAGTATATATCCTCTTTCAGCGCCCGCATAAACCATGGCCAAATCCAAAAATGGCTCCAGAATATTTCTTTCGGCATTTGGGGCCAAGGTTCTGGCTTGGAGAATGGTATTTAAATCAAAATTCCGATTGATGATGGAGACTTCGCTGGATTCATTGGTTTTGATGATTTCCTTTAAGGCGGGAGCATTCCCGCTCGCAGGGCTCCCCTTTCCGGCGATATGCTCATCCAGAACCGCGGCCGGTAACAGCTCAGGATAAGCTTCTCCTAAAGCCTTCACTTTTTCCGTCGCTCCCCAAATACGGTATTGACGAGCGGATTCCTGCATATAAGCCTTAGCCAGCGCAGCATTCCCCCCCGACAAATAATATTTGGCGGCAAGTTCGCTTCCCATCGCCTCATATTGAATCAAGCCTTCTTCCTTTGCAGAAGCTATGGCCAAATTGTACCGCTGCTGTGCCTTAAGATCGTTTCCTTTTAACCGCTCCATTTCGGCATCCATCAAATAATATTTGTGTAATGCGCTTTGAGGACAGCGGCGGGCCCAACGTTTCATTTGTCGAAGCTGCTTTGCAAGCCTTTTTCGCCAGGCACGCTTTTGTTTCCAGTCCGCTTGGGGATACTGGGCCGTGAGAGCCAGAAAATGAAAAAGCCAAAGCTTGTGAATCATGACGGGAGTATACGTTTTTTCGCTTTTGATCTCCGATTCCTTGGCCCAAGCCATCGCTTCCTCGTAATAACCAAATAAATAGCAAACCTCCGTCTTGCAAGCATAATAATAAAAATACTGCTTCTTTTGCGTTACGCTGACCTCCGCTTCCTTAAATAACGATGCCTCGTCAAAATTTTCATTGCTGAAGCTCGTTCGGTCCCGGGTCAATCCTTGAAGCGCTGCAATATATTGAGTTACGATTTGAAGATGTCTCATGATCATGGAATCCAAAAAGCGGGATGCCGTTTCAAAGTATTCCTTGCACAAGACCTTCAGTTGATTCAAATCGCCGGAAGCATTATTGGCAAGCAGGGCCATAGAGAACCCGACATAATTCATATCTCCGGCTTCCAAGCCGTACCGGCTTGAGATTTTAAAATGCTCCACAGAAGCTTTGGGGTCTTGATATTGCAAAATCAGACCGAAAATAAAATGAATTCTGCTTTTCACTTTGGGATGTTCATACGTTTTGGACAGCTCAAGCGCAATCTCCGCTAACCGGTAGCCCGTCTGATACCTTCCGAAGCCTAGACAGAGCACGGTAGCATAAGAACCAAGGATGAACGGGAAGGCTTCTGTTTTCCCGTGGTTCAATCCATGCATCACATAGGATGCAAACAGGATAACCGACAATTCAGGGTCTTCAATCACCGCAGAGGAAGCCACAGCCATCGTCAGCTCAGCCAAAACCTGCTGATAGGGATCCTGGCTTTTCGGCAAATCAGCAAGCTGATCTTTTTTCTTTTTCAATATAAAATTCGCTTGGATGACCTTCCAAAGGACCGAGGCCTTTGCCGCTTTGGCAGGAATATGCAAGCCGAGCTCACTCATGGCTTTCAAGCCTGCTGTCAAGGCTTCTTTTTTCTTCAGATACGCATACATTTCAACTTGAATCAGAGCCACCTTCGCCCGGTCCAATGGATCCGCGGCGCGCTCAAAAAGCACCGCAATCGTCGCTTCCGCCTGTTCAATATATCCGCAAAAGTATTCGCATTCCGGTCTTTCGATCAATAGACGGAAGACTAACGATGCGTTGGCTTCTGCGGTTTCTCCATGCAGGCATGCCATGCCCGCCTGGAGATGACCCAAGGCCGAAGCATAGGCAATAGAGGCTTTGGCCTTGATGGCGGCCTGAAGGTTGAGCCTGGCCAGCTCGTATTTTTCATTAGCATCATGGATGAATTCGCTGCCTTTATTCAAATGATACGCCAGTTCGAATATCCGCTCCGTTTGTTTCTCCGGACTCCAGCTTTGCTGAAGCGTACGGCCGATGTGCAAATGAAGGCGCTTTTGCTCTTCCTCGTGCATCAGGTTGTATACCGCTTCATGAACCCGATCGTGCAAAAAGGTATAGATTTGACTCTGCTCTTCCCATACCCGATCCGTTTCATGGCCAGCTGCTGAATCCGAGCCCCTGACTGCCAAGAGCAAGCCTTCCTCCAGCGCCGGCAAGACATCCCCGGAGGTTTTTTCCACGTCTTGAGCACAGATAAGAGCGAGCGTCCTCACATCAAATGTATTTCCGAGCGTTCCCGCCAGATTCAATACGCGAAGCGTATCTTCGGGCAGCTTATACAGCCTTTCCAGAATCAGCCCAATGACATCATCGCTCAAATCCCGTTCCTTCATCCGATCGAGGTCCCACTCCCATTCCCTTTTTTCCATATGAAACCGAAGAAGCCGATCGCTATAAACGGAATAGAGATATTGTGTGAGATAAAAGGGATTGCCTCCCGTTTTTTGAAACACGATTTCCGCCAAGGCTTTGACCCTTTCCCTGCTCTCCTGCAAGGTGTCGGCCAGCATGTGGGTAATGCTCGATAAGCCTAAAGGATCAAGATGCAGCTTTTGAATACCCGCCTCGATTTCGTTCTGAAACTTGTCCACCGCTTCCTCTATCATAGGGCCCTCTTCCCAAGAGTTCACCCGCCCTACTCCAATCAAAGCTATGTAACGGCTGCCCGGATCTGCGGCAAGAAGCTTAATAAAATCGAGCGAGGCTTGATCGGCCCACTGCATATCGTCAAAGAAAAGAACCAGCGGCCGTTCCTTATCTATAAATACCTTGATAAACCTCATAAAGAGAAATTTAAACCGGTTCATCGCATCGACGGATGGAAGAGCCTCCAACCGGTTGGGTTCACCTAAGAGGAAAGCCGCTTCCGGAATGACCTCCGTGATCACCGTTCCGCTTTTACCCAACGCTTCTTTCAGCTTCCTTTTCCACTTAAGGATCCGTCCCGGGTCCTCACTTAACACATGGCGAACCAATTCCCGCAGCACTTGAATAATCGGAGTGTAAGGGATTTCTTTTTTCATTTGATCGAATTTGCCCGAGATGAAATAGCCTTTATGCTGGACGATCCTGGATTGAAATTCCTTGATGAGCGCCGTTTTTCCGCTGCCGGAACGTCCGCTGATATACAGTAATTCCTTGGAGCCATTGCAGGTCCGTTCAAATAAGGCAAGGAGCTGTTCCAGCTCAACTTCCCGTCCATATAACGTCTGCGGCAGCTTAAACCGGCTTTTTTCGTCCAATTCACCTAAAGGAAAAGGAATAATGGCGCCGGATTCATTCCATTCCCTGCTGCATCGCTGCAGATCAAGCTTGAGACTAAGTGCGCTCTGATACCGCTCTTCCGCATTCTTTGAAAGCAGCTTCATGACCAGTTTACAGACAACCTTTGGAACATCGGGACGTATTTCCCAAAGCGGTTTAGGACGGACGGCCAAATGCATATATACCCATTCATTATTATCCTTGGCTTCAAAAGGGAGATGTCCCGCGAGTATTTCATAGAAGGTGATGCCTAATTTGTACAAACCGCTGCGGTGATCGACATAACGTCCGATCCGGCCGGTTTGCTCCGGTGATATGTACGCATCCGGGCTTTTTAAGCTCAAGTCGATCACCTCTATCTGTCCGGATTGCGGATCATACGATATATTCTCCGGACTCACGTTAAGCTGATCAATGCCTTGCTGATGAAGTCCTCCGATCAGCGCAGTCAGCTTAAGCGCTGTTTGTAAAAAAAAGGGCATATCCACTTTGTTAGATGTTAGGTACAATCCAAGTTGAATGGGAGCCATAGCAGAGGATCCTCCGTAACAGATTTTTTCTACCCACATCATACTATGAAGTAACATAAAATGAAATTAATATTTTAATCTATTAATTATTACTCAAGCTAAATGCATATGTTCCAAAAATAAAGCCGCAAAAGAAAAAAAGCAGTCATCCAGAGGCCTTCTCTGCGATCACCGCTTTATCTGATGAATGTCGAATTTATCATCCTTGCAGCACTAGATCTTAACCAGCGTTCTACCTTGCGCACGGCCCTTTAGAATGCTTTGAACGACGTCAGGAATTTGCTCCAATCCGATTTCCGTATACATGCCGTTCAACATATCCGGCTTTAATTCCGAGGCCAAGCGATTCCATATGCGAACCCGTTTGTCCATCGAAGCCATGACGGAATCGATGCCTACCAGTCGTATGCTGCGGAGGATAAAGGGAAACACGGTCGTTGCCAGCTCTGAGCCTCCCGTTAAACCGCTGATGGCTACCGTTCCGCCATAACGCGTGCTGCTGAGAATATACGAAAGCGATTTCCCGCCGACACAATCGATAACGCCGGCCCACAGCTGTTTGTCCAAAGCCCGAATCTTCTCGGGAGCAAGCTCTTCCCGAGGAATGACCCGCGCAGCTCCCAATTTCATCAAATGCTCTTGTTGGTCGGCTTTCCCTGAACTGGCTACAACTTCGTATCCGAGCTTGGCAAGCATAGCCACAGCCATACTCCCTACTCCGCCTGTAGCTCCGGTCACCAGAACCGGACCTTGGTCAACGTTCACGCCGCCATCCTGCAATTCTTGTACCGATAAAGCGGCCGTAAAGCCGGCGGTCCCGAATATCATCGCTTCTTTGACGGAAAGACCCTGCGGTAATTTTACCGCCCACTTGGAAGGGATTCTGGCATATTCGCTAAAGCCTCCGTAATGGCTCACACCCAGCTCATATCCCGTAACCAGCACCTCGTCTCCCTCTTGAAACCGGCCATCTGTACTGGACTTTACAATACCCGCAAGATCGATACCGGGAATAAAAGGGTAATTCTTGACAACGTTTCCATTTGCGATGCAAGCCAATGCGTCCTTATAGTTGATACTTGAATAGACGACTTGAATCAGAAGTTCACCTGACGGCAAATCCTCGATTGTCAAATTGCGGATAACGCTGGTTACCTCATTGTCCGATTGCTCCACAACCAATGCTTTGAACGCTGAAATCGTAATCACTCCTTAAGCGACGGATGTCCTTTTATTATAATCCTATTGGCCTCAAAGAAAAACAAAACTTTTAGCCTGCCAAGGACAGGTCTTGGTGAGTTAAGCTCAACAGACATGCATAAAAGGAGCCCGTCTTGAGCTCCCTTCCCGCAACTGCTATTTAAATGCCTCCGCCTTCATCGTTCATTGCACGCCTTTCGGCCTGCACGGTATCATAAAGGCTTTTGACCCCTATTATAGAAATGAACACGGCCACCATCACGACCAATAGATACGGCTCCGGCTCCATAAACAGCTTTACCATCGTGAAGGAAACTACAAGGGAAAGCAGTGGAGATACCAGCCAAACCTTTAATATTTTCACGACAATGCCTTTTTGCCATAATCGAAAACCATGGTCCGCCGTACCTATGCCCATAATGGCCGTTGTTGTAATTTGTGTAAGCGGTACGGGAAGGCCAAAGAGGGAGGCAATGATGACCAGCGTACCCCCCGTTCCGGAAATAACTGTTCCTTGCAGCAAAGACATCCGGGTAATCTTTTTTCCATTTGTCTCCAGAACCCTTCCTCCGAGGAGAAGAGCTCCCGCCGCAACGAAAAGTCCTCCCCAGAACACCCCGTTTCCTACGCTCATCAAGCCTGCGCCTACGAGAGGGCCTACGGCATTTGCAACGTTATTCATGCCGGCTGAAAAAGCCTCGATAAATCCGGCGGCAAGCACAAGGAGCATAAGGCCCTTCTTCCACCAGCCGTCCCCTTCGCCTTTCCATCTGGCATCACGGCGCTCCAGCCCCCGAATGACATATCCCATGCCCCAGGCCAGGAGAAAGGCCACAATCGGAATAATGATCCAGAACGACACGATAACGAGTATGTTCTTAACATACAGCACCTCGTAGGCAACACCCACTCCCACGACCGAACCGACGGTGACCTCGCTCGTGGATAACGGGATTCCCATCAAGTTTGCGCTAAATAACGTGACGGTAGCTGCCAGCAAGATGATAATGACCAAATGTACATTCAGCAGATCCGATGGAATAATGCCCGAACCCAACGTTTTGACGACTTCACCTCCGCCGAGATAGGCACCGAGGAATACGCCGACAGCAACCAAACTAAGCGCGATATATTTCTTCTTGACCGCGCCGCTGCCGTAAGCTACGCCCATCGTCGCCGCCGCGCCGCTTGCCCCGATATTCATGGCAAAAAACAATGCAATCGCAATAGCCACTATAGTAATTGACAAAGAAATCCCACATTTCTCCCCGAATTTATATCCAACTATTTAGGTGTGTTTTATTGGTTATGTGCTCATTGTAGCTTAAGCTTGCATATCCGTCAATCCTATTTCACGGCAGCTTGGGATACAATTACAAAAACACCCCAAGCCACCGAAGTGGTTTGAGGTGTTTGGCTTTAGGGGCAATCGTTGTTAATCCTCGTCGTTGTCGTCATTGTCGCCTTCATTGTCGTTCTCAAACTCAGCTTTAACCTTTTTGCCGCTTGAAAATTCGATTTCCAGCTCGAATTTTTTTACATCACTTTCCTCTGCTTGGAGGTAAGTGAGCATGTTTTCTTGAATTTCACTTCGGTCCATCATGTCAGACAGCTTCGCTTGTTCGAAAAGCTCGTTTATCGCTTCGATGGCTTGATCTCCGGATACGTTCTCTTTATCCTTTTCCACTTCGGCTTCGACTTTTCCGTCATCGTCTTTATATTCGAGCTTTAATTTCTGCTTATCGGACAGCTCGACCTCCAGCTTCAGCTTTTCGATCCCGTAAGCATTCGCTTCTTTTTCCGGCCGCTGTCCCTTGTCTTCATTGCCTCTATTCTCTCTATTGTCTCTTTCTCTATTCTCTCTATTGTCTCTTTCTCTATTCTCTCTATTGTCTCTTTCTCTATTCTCTCTATTGTCTTTACGGGACTTCTCTTCTTTGTCGGACTTTTTCTCAGACTTCTCCTCTTCGTGTTCCCATTCTACTTCAACTTTACTGCCGTTAGCGAACTTAATTTCGATTTCCAGCTCTTTTACCTCGCTGGACTCGGTCTCCAACGCTGCTAATACTTGATTGACGATCTCTTCCTTCGTCATTTGAGGCGTAAGCCCAGCCTGCTTAAGGACATCATCTGCGGTTTGAACCGCTTCGTCACCCTTTTGCTTTTCCTTGCCTTTTTCACCTTTGGTTTTCTTTTCAACCTCGGCACGGATCTGGCCATCCTTATTCTTATACTTTAATTCGATCTCACTGCCGTTCTTAAACTCGATTTCCACATTAAACCCATTGATTCCAGCTGTCTTTTCATCGACCTTTTCTTTGTTGATGAAGCTTGCCTCCAACACAACGTCATTCTCAACAGTCAGAGACACCACATCACCTACAAGCAGCTGGGATGCCGGAATAAAACGCTGGTTGTACGCAACGGCCAGGTCCGGCGAAATGCTATAGGTGAACGAATCTTGATTAAAGGTTTGAACCGTTATCGACCCATACGTGCCGGAATAGACGCTGTCCGTCACATTACGGTCGAAATTCAAGGCCGTGATGGTTCCTTTGACGGTAATCGCTCCGGATTGCTCCAGCAAGTTGTCATTGGTTCTTACAAGCAGCGCAGCCATCTCCGCGCGTGTAACGTTATTATTGGGCTTGAACGTTTCATCCGGGTAACCGCTGACAATACCCTGCTGAACGGCTACGTTTACATATCCGACCGCTCCGGCAGGAACATCTCCGGCATCTTTGAAATCCGGCACGGCCGTCATTTGGCTGAGAGCCTCTTTTTGCAGCCCAAGAGCTTTTACCAGCAGGCCTGCTACCCAAACTCGGCTGGCCGGCGTACTCGGTTGAAGCTGGTCTTCCGCAGTATCAAAAAGTCCCTGTTCCAAAGCAACGATGATGTACCCTTTGGCCCAGCTGTAGTTATTGTCGATAACCGATGCGTCTTTAAAATGCAGCTTGCTGTCGCCCGGCTTCGCTTTAGCCTGCTCCTCCAATCCCATGAGCCGTACAGCCGTAACCACGGCTTCTACTCGACTGACAGGCTGATTAGGACGGAAGCTGCCGTCTTCATACCCGGACAATACATTTTTGGATTTCATCTTCCCAATCGATTCGGTTGCCCAAGCCGCTTGTTCCGAGTCATTAAAATCAAGGTCTAACGTGGTGCGGCCCGTATTGGATTCCGCCCCTTCGGATTGGGCAGCCAACCCCGGCCCCGCCAAACTGAATACCAGCAATAAAGTCATGAATACATGCATTGCATAACGAAACTTTCTCATCATACGCCTCCTTTTGAATAGAAACCTTTAAAAACACAAAAAAGCTTATCTTTTCCAGCGCAAAGATAAGCCTGTGTTTTAAGCTTCTCTTGGCAACTGGCTGGCATAGTTTAAAACCTTAGCCCCTTTAGCTTTGCGTCATCACCTTTCGATGATTTTGCCTTTATCAAGTTTTATTAACAATAAAGAAAGTATACAATTTCAGCGGAGCTGAACACTTTCTTTATCTCAAGAAAACCTGCCTATGAATCACGGTCGCTCATCCATGAATGGCTTCGTTAAAGGTTTTCTTATAAAAGCAGCTTCTAGCTAATTATATCAGAATTCCGTAATTTGACAACTAACGACATTTTTTCTGCAGCGCGCTGACTTAGCCCGTATGCAAAAAGCCGTCCCCGCAGGCCCGGCTTTGGCATACTATTTTTAACGCGAATGAAGTTACCGCTGCATTAACCTTGCCGCGCTTGATTTATCCAGTATCGGCTCACTTGCAGTTCCGTGTCACTGCGGCGGGTGACGGGCAGGTGGGACGGAACCGTAACCACTTCCAGATCATACATACCCCTCAGCTCCTCCGCCTTTGTTTTCATCATTTCTATTACGCCTATAATTTGCTTGTATAAACCAAGCAGCTTCTGGACAGTCATTGCGGCCTGATTCCCTTCGCTCAAGGGAATATGTTCCTTTGCCTCAATCGCCTGCCTCAGGCCGTCATTGAATTGCCGGCCTTCTATTATGCGTCCCGTAAGAGGATCTATGAAATGGATCCGGTCGTCCGCTACAATATAATCTACGTCACGCTGCATCAGTACCTTGGCTTGAAGGCTTACCAATAAATAATGATAGACTGTCGTATGGTCGAGCTCATACAGGCTATTGTCCTTCAAAGCCGCTTCGATTTTCTTAGCTTTCGATGGGGTAAACATCACTTGTTTGGATTGGCGGTCCACTTCATAATCGCTTACTTCCTGCATTCCCCGTACAAATTTCTCACAAACAGAGTACAGTTTAGGCGCTGCTTTCACTGGATCCGAGATCATGAGCGGGGTTCGCGCTTCATCAATCAATATACGGTCCATTTCATCCAAGACGGCATAGGCAAACCCTCTTTGAATCCGCTGTTCCGGATGCAGTATCCTCTGATCGCGCAAGCAGTCTAACCCAAACTCCGTATAGGTCCCGTAGGTAATATCCTGTTGGTAGGCCGCTTTCTTCGCTTGAGCCTTCAACCCGGCAAGATTTAGCCCTACGGATAAGCCAAGAAGTTGAAATACTTTACCCATTTGCTCGTGTTCGCGTTTCGCTAAATATTCATTCACCGTGTACATATGTACACCATGATCCTGTAAACCAAACCAATAGGCCGGGAGCAGATGAACGATCGTTTTTCCTTCTCCTATCATCATCTTGGGAATTTTCCCTTCGCATAATAACCAGCCTCCAATCAACTGAGCGTCATACATCGTGATCCCAAACACTCTTCTTACAGCTTCCTTCACTAAAGCAAATGCCAGAAAAAGAGAATCCTGACGATCCTCACCTTGACGTATTCTTCTCCGCAGTTCAATGCTTACTTTATTCAAATCACTATCATGTTTAATCCGTTGGACGTATTTGTCGATTTGGGGCAGGATCGTCTTCCGGATTTTCTTGATTTCTTGATCATCTCTTTGGGCTATCCATTCCTTAATCTTAGACAGCATGCATTCCTCTCCTCTCTTAATGAGGAATGTTGGAGTAATTGAATTCTTTCTCATAGGTAGTAAATACGAGAGCTAAATTCATTAACCGTCCGTTGCCCTCCAGATTGGATGCGTACTCCAAAAAGCTTTCGTGGACAAAAAACAGGGAGCCACCGTCCGGATGGAGGCGGCCCCCTGTTTTATCAAGCTTAAAAATACGGACTCAAAGCATTCTAATCCTTATTTGGCCTGAGCCAAATCCTGTATTCCCGTGTTCGCTTTGACTAATATTTCGTCATACTTCACATCATCCCGCTTCGCGGAAAGGAAGGTTCCCAGGAACGCTCCCAAAAAGCCGAGCGGAATGGAGATGATACCCGGATTCGTAAGTGAAATGAGCGGCGTACCGACGAAAATCGCTTTGCCTGCTACCGGGTCCCAAACGTTAGGACTGACCGCCACAAGAATGAGCGCGCTGAGTACGCCGACAATCATGCCCGTAACCGCTCCGGCGGTATTAAATCTTTTCCAGAATACGGTGAACAGGAGAACAGGCAGGTTGGCGCTGGCTGCGACGGCAAACGCCAAGGCAACAAGGAACGCAACATTCAGCTTCTGTGCAAACAAAGCAAGAATGATTGATATGACGGCTACACCGACGGAAGCCAGCTTCGCTGCCTTAATCTGCTCCTTCTCATTCGCCTTGCCTCTGCGAACAATATGATTATAGAAGTCATGGGCGAAGGCGGAAGCGGCAGAAAGCACGAGCCCCGCTACAACAGCCAGAATCGTTGCAAAGGCTACGGCCGATACAAAGGCGAACAAGAATTCTCCGCCAAGGGCTCTGGCCAGAAGAGGAGCCGCCATATTGCCTGCAGCGTTGGCGGCGACAATGGCATCCTTACCTACGAAAGCCGCAGCTCCAAAGCCGAGGAACACCGTCATCACGTAAAACATTCCGATAATCCAAGTGGCCACAACGACCGATTTGCGTGCCGTAGGCGCGTCTTTTACCGTGAAGAAACGGATCAGAATGTGCGGCAATCCGGCTGTTCCAAGCACAAGGGCTAGGTTAAGAGAAATCGTATCGAGTCCGTTTGAAAACTTGTTGCCCGGATTCAAGAACGCTTCCTTCAACGAAGTGGCAGACCGCATTTGCTCGAACATATGACCGACGCTGAAATCGAATTTGGCAAACACAATGAGCGAAATAATAAACGTACCGGCGACAAGCAGCACGCATTTAATAATTTGCACCCAGCTTGTCGCCGTCATGCCGCCGAAAACAACATACACGGTCATGAGGACGCCGACGATGAGCACGGAGGTCGTGTAATCAAGACTAGGAATCAAAAGAGCGATAAGTCCCCCGGCGCCAACCAGCTGAGCAATCATATAGAAGATGGAAATGACGATCGAATTGATCGCTGCAACGCCGCGAATCTTCTTGGTTTCAAATCGGGCGGCGATCATATCCGCCATCGTATATTTGCCTAAATTCCGAAGCGGTTCCGCAACGAGGTACAGCACGACCAGATAGGCGACAAGGAAACCGATGCTGTAGAAAAATCCGTCAAAGCCGAACAAGGCGACCATTCCGGCGATACCCAAGAAGGAGGCCGCCGACATGTAGTCTCCCGCGATGGCAAGCCCGTTCTGCCAACCGGTCAATCCTCCGCCGGCCGTATAAAACTCACTTGTCGTTTTGGTTTTTTTGGATGCGTAATAGGTAATGACAAGCGTGCCGAAAACAATCACAAGAAAAAGCAAGAAGGCTGTATTCATCGATTATCCCGCCTTTCTTTCCTCATTAGGCAATTGGTCTTTGATCTCTTCGCAAATGGCGTCAAATGTTTCGGATTTCTTGGAATACATCGAGCACAAAACCCACGTCATAATAAATTGCGCAAATGCAAAGACCCAAGCCCATGTGATCGCGCCGACGGCAGGTGCATTTAATACATTAGAGAAAGCCGTAAGAACCGGAAGGGTAAAATAAAATGCCAAAAAGAAGAGCGTCATCGGAATGATAAATCGTTTCTTCTCATCCATCAGCTTGCGAAAAAGCTCAGAACGGGCAACATCGCTGTACGTTAACTGGTTCTTTTTCATTGCGAATCCCTCCATATTATGGGCTGAACCTCGTAAGATCAGGTGCAGCGTACGTTTTGCAAGCGTTTAATGTAAGCGCTTTTATCAATATTATAGCGTCTCTTTTTTGATGCAGTCTTATTTCGGTGTGAAACGTCGAAATCCGTTCCTTAATTGCAGAAAAACAGTCCTCAACAGACTGTTCTTCGGGTGGGTTATTGTCCCTGCAAAAGCCGAATCAAATCCTTCGCCGCAATCCGGGAAACGGGCACCTTTGTCCGGTTTGCATCCTTCAAAACGGCATTGTATGCACCGTTAAACCAGGGCTCAATCTCTTGAATAAAATCAAGATTCACCAGATAGCTCCGGTGAGGCCGGAAAAACGTGGCACCCAGCCTTTCCTCAAGCTCATGCAGCGTTTGCTTCGTTGAATAAGCGCGGCCGTCGGCCATATGGATATGGGTTACCTTTTCTTCCTTGACCGCGTAGAGAAAAAGCTCCGCTTCCAGCACCACCATACGATCTCCGTCATCGACCAGAAGCTTGTTCCTTTTGAAAGCCTGCGGCGCGGCTGCTTCCGTCTGCTTACTGGCGCCGATCGGAATGCCTCCGGCTTCCGTCTTTCTGGCACGGATGCGATCCAAGGTCCGTCTCAACCGTTCTTCATCATAGGGCTTGAGCAGATAATCTACCGCCTCAAGCTGAAACGCTTCCAACGCATACTGATCATAAGCGGTCGTGAAGACAATAAACGGACGGGGATCCAGCTCTTGCAAACGATAAGACGCTTGAATGCCGTTCATCTCGGGCATTTCGATGTCCAGAAAGACGGCGTTCGGTTTATGCTTTTGCGCAATCTCCAGGGCCTCAACGCCGTTTGCCGCCGACGGGAGCAGCACGATGTCCGGCTCCTTTGAGAGCAAATAGATAAGCTCCTCTCTTGCCAACCGTTCATCCTCGGCAAGCATGACGCGAAGTTTCATTTAGATGTCTCCTTCCATTCCCCGTTTCGATAAGGTATGACTAACGTTACCCGCGCCCCGCCCTCCATCCGGTTCTCGAACGAAAGCGCAGCGTCAGAGCCGAGCAAGCTGATTAAACGCTGATTTACATTGTGCACGCCAAGGCCGGTACTCCCGCTCCCGCTCATCGGAGCGCTGCCCAGCTTGCTAAGAAAATCCTCCCGAATTCCAGACCCATTGTCCTCGACTACGATCCTTACGGTCTCGCCTTCCCGTTTTATTTCAATCCGCACCCAGCCGCCGCTCGATTTCTTATTCAGCCCGTGCTGGATGCTGTTCTCCACGAGCGGCTGCAGCGTCGACGGCGGGATTTGCACCATTTCCAATCCTGGCTCGGCTGTGCATTCCACCTTAAGCTGATCGGCAAATCGAACCCGAATGATCGCCAAATAGGTGCTGATATGCTCCACTTCCTGATAAAGAGGAATCAGCGGCGATTGAGTAATCTTCAGGCTCATCCGCATGAAATGGCCCAGCTGCACCGTCACATGACGTGCATGATCCGGATCGATCCGGATTAAAGTCACGATGGAGTTCAACGTGTTGAACAAAAAATGAGGGTTGATCTGCGCTTGAAGCGCTCTCAGCTCGGCATCCTTCATCAGCGCTTCAAGCTTCTCCGCCAACGCAATCGTCAGCTGACTGGAGATCAGCCTGCTGAAGCCGTACGCAAACTCCACCTCCACCTTCCGGATCTGTTTGGGACTGCGGAAATAAATCTTGATCAATCCTGCGGTTTGGCCCGATTGGTTGAACGGCACGATGAGGGCCGCCCCCAAAGCTTCATGATGAGGCTGAATCTGATCGCGGTGTATGGCCTTCTGAATTTTACCGGTTCGGATCGCCTGCTTGGACAACTCCGTTATGAGGGGTTCCCCGGGAACGTGTCGGGATGTGCCGATACCTGCATGGGCAAGGATCCGCTGCGTATCCGTCACGGCCACCGCATCGGCCTGCAGCTCACGCATCAATATGGATGCGGTTGCCTCTGCTGTCGTATAGGTCAGCCCCTCCTTCAGATGGGGAAGAACCATCTCAGCAATCGTCAAGGCCCGCTGCGTCTCCAGCGCCGCCGCGCGTTCTTCTTCTTTGAGCGCAACCTGAATCATGGCGACAAAAATGGCGATCCCGATACTATTGGCAATCACCATGGGAACGCCTACACGATCGACAAGCGTAATGGCCGTTTCCGAGGAGGTGGTGAATACCAGCAGAATGCCCATTTGCAAAATGGGGGCAAATACCCCGATAAACATGGCCTTGATCGGAGCGATGATCCTCTCTTCATAAAAAAACCGGGCCACAAGCCCCGCCAGAAGTCCGATCAAAGGAGTGGAAACCGCATAAGAAGGACCTGCAAGACCTCCGAGCAAAAAGGCATGAAGCCCGGCCACAAGCCCGGCCCCGGCCCCCACGAATGCCCCGCCAAGCAAGCCTGCCATCACCACTCCGATGAGTGCGGAATGCGCCATGATCTCATCCGGTCCTAGGGCGGACACCCAAAACGTCGAATCGATCTCCACCGGGCTTACCACGGCACCCGAATACGTCCCCGCAATCCCGATCAAGCCAAACAACAGGGCAAATACGGTTCCCGTCCGGACATCCATCTCCCGATCCAATATATTCCGAAAAAGAGGAATTCGGGTCAAGGTGAACATCAGGATCAGCAGCATTCCCATACGTTCGAACAATACCAGTAAGAGCTGTTCCAAAAGCATTCCTCCCGCCGCTCAGGCGAAAGCCCATTTTAATGATGATAAAGTGTACATTTTCAACTGCTTTTATCGCAAGAAATGCTTCATCTAAACCACGAATGGTTCATCATCGAAAAGACTTCGATCGGAAGCTTTTCTTATATTAAACATCACCTAATTTATCTCTCACCTATTCAGGATAATCGTTTGTTTTCATTCACGCAATCGGTATTTCCTATTTCGGTATCATGCTGACCGACCTTGATGATGGCCCCTTTCGTCTTGAGCATATTTTTCATTCTCCAAATATAGTATATTATAAAAGAATATCATCTATATATAGTGTGGGGTGGACAAGTTGAAATCGATCTGTGTTTTTGCCGGATCCAATGTGGGTGTGCATCCTGATTACCAAATCAAAGCTGCCGAGCTTGGAGAGGTTATTGCTCAGAAAAAGGTTCGATTAATTTACGGCGGCTCCAGGATCGGGTTAATGGGTGAAATTGCCAACGCCGTTCTGAAGGGCGGAGGCGAGGCGATCGGTATCATGCCCAAAGGATTATTTCGCGGGGAAATGGTGCATCAGGAGCTCACCCAGTTCATCGAAGTAAAAAGCATGCATGAGCGCAAAGCGAAAATGGCGGAGCTGGCGGATGGATTTATTGCTTTACCCGGAGGCTTCGGAACCTATGAGGAGCTGTTTGAGGCCTTGTGCTGGTCGCAAATCGGAATCCACCAAAAGCCTGTCGGCATCCTCAATATCAGAAATTATTTTGATCCTTTGATGAATCTGATTCATCACAGCATTGGCGAAGGCTTCTCCAATGCATCGCATCTCCGTTTGCTCTACAGCTCCAGTGAACCTGCGGAGTTGATCCATCACATGGAAAGCCATGTGCCTCCCTTGCTTGAGCGAAAGTGGAAGCAGCTTGATTAATTTGTAAGAACAAAAATCCTGCCCGCTTTCTCCTGTTGCCAATCGCTCAATTACAGGTGATCCCAAACCATGCCAACAGCCGTCCGTTAATAGAAGGAGTAGATAGAGCAATATTTTCTTGACGATGCCGCGCTTCTCTTGATGCTGCGATTTCCTGGCTAATATACAAAAAGAGGCGGATCCGGATTCAGGGTCGGCCTCTTGCTTCAGTACAAACCTATGTCCTAATGGCTAACGGAAGTTGAATAGTGACCTGCGTTCCGCTCCCCTCCCGGCTGTCTATCAGCAGATCCCCGCCGTAGCTGTCGAGAATCCGCTTGCAAACCACAAGACCCAATCCCGTGCCATCCTCCTTCATCGTGAAAAAAGGCGTGAATATATGTTTAAGATTTTCCGGAGATATGCCTTTGCCGGTATCCCTAATGTTCACCCAGGCATAGTTCCCCGATCTTTCAGAAGATATAAACAGGCGGCCTCCTGATTCCATGGCCTCCAAGGCATTTTTAGTCAAATTGAGTACAATTTGCTTGAGATGGTCCTTTGAAACCATAATATACAACGGTTCTGTCGTTTTCTGAATCGATAGCTGGACATTGTATAAATGGGCTTCCGATTCAATCAGAGGAATGATTTCCCTCAGGATATCATTGACATGATTGATCTCCTTCGAGGCGATCGTCGGTTTTCCAATAACCAGCAGCTCACTTACAATCGAATTAATCCGATCCACTTCGGTTTGTATTAACGAGAGGTAGTATTGGTCCTGTTCGTCCTTATACTTCTTGCCCAGTAATGAGATAAACCCCTTGATTCCGGTAAGAGGATTCCTGATCTCATGTGCCGTGCTTGCCGCAATGGTCCCGATCAGCCTCAGCTTGTCCGCTTCATTCTGGCTGAGCTCTCTGGCCATCTTACGTTTAAGCCTAAAGGCTTGAACGAACATAAAAAAGATATGCGCCACAACCATGCTCAGGATTAACTGCTGCAAAAACGGTTTAACCACCGAATGCTGGTAATCCATACTGATCATTGAATTGACTTTCCAAGGCACAGCCTCCAGCTGGACAAAGGAGCCGGCCCACCGACGATCGCCGGGGATTTCTCTGGTCTGAAACAAAATTTGCCCTTTCTCGTCTATAAGCTGGATCGCCTCATCCCTGACTAATTCCCGGATAATCTCCTCCATGACCAGCAATTGTATGCTTCCAATCAACACACCCTTGATCTGACCCGCTTGATTGGCAACCGGCGTTGCAACGGAAAAAACATATCTTCCCGTCACTCTTCCTAAATGCGATTCCGAAATTTGAGTCTTTCCTGTGCGCAGAGCCTTCTGTAAATAGTCACGGTCCGAAAGATTAACTTTTTCTGTAAGCGGATTCGAACTGCTTAGGATGTCTCCATCCGTATTCACCCAATAGAATCCGGAAAAGCGGCGATCTTTTTCATGCATTTCCTTCAATACATTGGCAAGAAGATGATCATGATTTTCTTGATGATTCAAAACGACGGCCAGACTCTCTAATCTGCCGATCGTTTCACCGATAAAATTTTCGATATACATGGCATGGAAGCTTGCGTATCTATGAGCTTCGTCTTCCAATTGGGAATAGGAGCTCTGAGATTTAAAATGCAAATAGATCAAGCTGTAACCGCATACCGGCAGAACCACAATCAGAATATAGAAAAAGACATTATTCTTTATTATCGCTGGTTTCCATTTCTTATACATCCAAGGTGCTCCTCAAGCAGGTATGTTTTTATACCTATCATAACATACAGACGTTCTCGAAAAAATCTTAATCTCTAGGCCGACACCCGCATATAATGTTAAGGTAACACCGCTGCAGATCGGTTAGGGGGGATGCCATTGTCTACGGTCATTAACATTTTCTCCATGAAAATCAACAGCATCTCCAACAACGGATCGGTCAATATTGGGGAATCCTTCCATAACAGCCACACGGCCAATTCAAAATCGACAGGCTCCAATTCTTCATATGGCGATCATGGAACAACTATGGCGAACATGAAAAATATATATGTCGATCCCGACGTCAATGATCAAACTCAACCGGGTAACGCGGATACAGTCAATGCCAATCAAATTTAGGAGGATGTGCGCATGCCTTATCTCATAAATATCTTCAATATGAAAACCAACGGTGTCACGCAGAACGGAAATATCGATATTGGCGCCACGGTCCATAACAGCCATACGGCCAATACCAAGCTGGTCGGATCGAATTTTGCTCTGGGTGATCTGTCACCCACGTTTTCCAGAATGTTTAACGGTGTGGTAGACCCGGATATCAGCGATCAGGACCAAATCGCCAACCCATCGGCTCCGGTATCCAACCAATTTTAAGGAATTCCTTCGGGAGTGAGCGAGATGAATATGAAAAAAGTAAAGGAATGGATGGAGCTTGCAAACCAATGTGCCAATGGCGACTTTTGGGATACGCTGATGGAACCGAACGAAAAAAACGACTCTCCGCGAATTGCCAATGAGGGGTGGAATCCGCCAATCGACATATTCAATACAAGCGATGAAACCTTCATTCTTGTAGAATTGCCCGGGGTTCGAAAGGAAGAGCTGGATCTGACGATCACTGGAGATTCTCTAAGGATCAAAGGCATAAAGAATAACCGGATCAGCATAGAGGAGTCTATCCGGACCGAACGCTATACGGGCACCTTCGAACGCAGCATCCGCCTTCCTTATCCCGTTCAACTGAATACGGTATCCGCCAAATTGGCCGAGGGCATGCTGATCCTCCGATTCCCTCTCCCTCCTTATAGAGAATCCAAAATATCTGTTGAATAACTTTGAATCTTGTAAAATACCGTGAAAAACCAGAGATCTCAAAATAAAAAGTCTCCTTGGGCGGGCTTTTTGCATAGCTTAGTACGATGAAACGATAAAACGGTAAAGGAGGATAGCCCTTGCTGACTTATGTGGTTCAACCCGGTGACAGTCTATATCAGATTGCCAGACGATTTGGAATCACGGTAGACGCGATCATGAAAGCCAACCGTTTGACTTCAGCCACATTGGTCATTGGGCAAATGTTAACCATCCCGGTCTCCATCCCCTTCATCTATACCGTACAGCCGGGAGATTCGCTTTATTCGATCGCCCTTCGATTCAATACGTCGGTAGAGGCTATTATGCTGCTTAACAAGCTGACTTCAGCCGCGCTGCAAGTGGGTCAAAAGCTGCGTATTCCCGTCTACACAGAGGCCGTTGTCAGTGCAGATACGGCTAATGTACGCAGCGGTGCGGGAACAGGGTTTCCGGTGATCGCCCGTATGGACCGCGGCGCCCGCCTTCCCGTGACAGGTACTGCGGGAGATTGGTTTCGGGTCCGTCTGTATAACGGCAAACCGGGTTGGATATTTCGCGATATCGCAAGAGGGGTCCCGCATGACGGAGAACGTCCGATTCAGGAAATATTCAGTTATTATACGGAAAAAGAAGGCCCTACACTGCCCAGCTCTTACAAGGACTTTGCTGAACACACCGCCCTGCAATCGAATACCGGCATGTTCCATTTCCGCATCGATCGTGAAAGCCCGACCCAGGTAGAGAAATTTCCCGAGTTTGATGATGCGTATATGCGCAACGTCGTCGGCTTTGCACACCGTCACAATGTGAAAATGCTCGCTACGATCCATAATCTGCTGTATGTAAGAGGTCATCAGGAAGTCAACAAAGAAGTGATTCGGAGTATGCTGACCGCCTCCGATACCCGTAAAGCTTTTATCCAAAGCGTCATCAAAACCTTGCAAACCTACGGCTTTGACGGCGTAAATATCGATTTTGAAGATGTTCATTATGAAGACAGGGAGCCGCTTCATTCGTTTTACAAAGAATTGGGTCACGAGCTGAGAAAAGCGGGCTATTATTATTCCGTCGCCGCCCCGTCACGAATCTCTGACAAACCGACAAACCCTTTCTCCGCTCCCTTCAATTATGCGGTGATTGGTGAGGCAGTCGATGAATTTGTAGCTATGCTTTATAACGAGCACGGTTGGCCGGGAAGCGGCCCCGGACCTGTCGTTTCCATCGGATGGATGGAGAGTGTCGTCAAGTATGCCTTAACCAAGATGCCGGGCAGGAAAATTACGGCCGCGGTTTCCGTATTCGGCTTTGATTTTAATTTGACGACCGGACGGAACGCCTACGTGACTTACGATATGGCGATGGAACGGGCCAAAAAATATAACAAGACGGTCATTTTTGATGAGAAAACGCAAACGCCTATGTTCGCCTATACGGATGAATCGGGAAATAAGCATGAGGTATGGTTTGAAAATGCAGCGAGCATTCGCGCGAAGCTGCTCTTAGCCCATCGCTTGGGCATCCGGGGAATTGCCCTTTGGCGTATAGGGATGGAGGATCCCGAGATATGGACCATGCTGGAAAAGGAATTTGTCGTAGTCAAAAGCGTTACCTAGCTTGATTTCGAAACGGTAAAGGGCTGTCTCCTCCGTCGCTATGACAAAGGGACAGCCCATTTTATGTGTACGTTACTTTACCGCGGATCGAGACCTATCATCGTTTTTCTGAAGGCAATTCTCCTTCATCAACCATCTGTGCGTCCACATCAATAACATCCTGGTGCGAAACCGCATCTTCTCCAAAGAAATCCTTCAACTTATTTTTCGCTTTTTGTTTCACATCCTGATCGATGTTCATCGCAACCGCGCCTACAGCTAACATCAGCGCCCCTAAGTCATCTACGTAACCGACGACAGGTAGAAGATCCGGAACGATATCCAACGGCAGGATCAAGTAGCCTAATGCCCCATAAATCTGCACCTTGGCCTTCATGGGTACATTGGGGCTCTCCAGCGCGTAATAAAGCAGCAAGCCGCTGTATACGACTTTCATTCCCGCATCCTTGGCATATTTGCTCAGCTTCGACCATAGGCCCTGCTCCGAGTAATGCCTTTCATACTTTGAATGATCCATTCCTGAAAACCTCCTTTTGGAATAGGTCGGCGTCAGCTTGGCTGGCTATCCTTATTATAGTTGCCGAGCAAGCTCCTTACAACATCGTCGGGCGCGTTCATTGCCGGTTATGACGAACGGTTTACCTGTCTCCGTTCACTGTACAAGCTGGTTCATAATTTAGCGTCGGGTTCCCCTGCCGCCTCTACGGCCGCGTGGGGCGGTTCTTTACTTTCACCGTACAGAGTATATTGGGCGATGTTTTTACAATGATCCCCTATTCGTTCCAAATTACTAAGGATATCGAGATATATAGCACCTGAATCGCCTGTACATAAATTCTGGTTTAACCGGTAAATATGGCCTTTACGGAACACATTTTCCATCCGATCCAATTCAGATTCGTTGGTCAGAACTCGCTCCGCCGCTTTCCTGTCGTTATGCTCCAGAGCCTGCAAAGCTAGCTCTACCGTTTGATCAGCGAGCTCCAGCATCCGTTTCAAATCGCGTTCCGCATCCTCGGAAAACTCAACCTGCTTGCTGATTCTAAGCTCCGACAGCTCGATGATATTTTCCGCGTGGTCACCGATCCGTTCGATATCATTAATGGTCTGCATTAAAATAGACGCTTTTTCCGATTCACCTACCGGCAATCCGGTTTGTTGGATTTTGACCATATACTCGGTAATTTTACGATCCAATTCATTAATCAACTGCTCTTTTTGCAGGGCTAAATTGGCCACCTTCTCGTCTTTGTTAAAAAAGTAATGAGAAGCATCATTCAACGTTTCTCTCGCAAATCTTCCCATACGCACAATTTCATGCTGGGCTTGTCCCAATGCGACCGATGGTGTGGCCAACAGCCTGGGATCCAGAAATTTTGCTTTAAATTCAAGTTCCTGCATCTCGCCCGGAACGATTTTCGTTACAATCCATGCCAATACAGGGACTAACGGAAGGAAAATAAGGGTGTTGGTTACGTTGAAAAGACCATGCGCATAAGCAATTTGCATCCGGATGTTGACATCTTCTCCTAACCACATCACAAGGTTGTACACAATCGGCAAAGCCGAAACAAATATAATCGTACCCGCCACGTTAAAGATAACATGAACCAGAGCGGCACGCTTGGCGGCAACGGTTGCACCGATAGCCGCCAGTACGGCTGTAATGGTCGTACCGATATTATCCCCGAATAAAACCGGCAATGCAGGCCGCAGGGCAATCATTCCCTCATCCGCAATGGTCTGCAGAATCCCGATCGTTGCACTGGAGCTTTGAACGATCATCGTAAACACGGTTCCCACGATGACCCCTAATATAGGATTGTAAGATAATTGCACCATAAAATCGGTGAAGGCGGGCAATTCTCTTAACGGCTTGAGTCCGCCTCCCATAATTGATAACCCAAGGAACAGCGTACCGAATCCAAAAATAATTTGACCGATGTACTGATACATCTTTTTACGCATGAAAAAGAGGAAAAAGGCTCCGACCCCAATAATCGGCAGCGCATAGTTTTCAATTTTGATACCGACAATAAACGCCGTCATGGTCGTACCGATATTGGCTCCCATAATGACTCCGATCCCTTGTCTCAACGTCATTAGGCCTGCATTGATCAAGCCTATGGCCATAACGGTCGTCCCGGTGGAGGTTTGAATGAGAATGGTCACCATGATACCTACAATAACCCCCAAAACCGGGTTGGAGGTATAGGTAGCCAGCAGGTTCCTCATTTTATCTCCCGCTGTTTTTTGCAAGCCTTCCGACATATACTTAATGCCAAATAAAAAAATACCTAATCCCCCGACAAACTTAAATATGATATCCTGCCAATCCATCCTGAAATCCTCCTTTGATTTCGAATTTCTATCTATACCAAAAAAGCAGCAGCTTCAATTATCCCTCCGCATCCTTATCATCTCTTACTTTACATTAAACCATAAATATAGAAACCATAGGTTCAGCCTTCAGTATATACGAACTTTACTTGATTGGTCATGACCTTTTTTACAAAATGTCAACATTTGTCGGATGCTTTAAGCATTTGGATCTGAAAACGTGAAAAAAGCACCCTATAGGGTGCTTTTCCGTGTCTTATCGCGGATAAACCCGGCCTGCCATTAGCTTTGGCCGCAGCTTAAAACCATGTGTTTAACCCCTTTGCAATACCTTCTGCAGCATAGTCCCGGACTGTGTGTAATGGATATGCCAAGACAGCGCCTTTTCCAAAACATGAGGGGTTTGCCCTCCTCTGGTGAGGGCTTCCTTATAGTATTCCATTAAGGACTCGCGGTACATCGGATGGGCACAGCGCTCAATAATGAGCTCGGCACGCTCTCTCGGCGCCAATCCGCGTAAATCGGCATAGCCTTGCTCGGTAACAACCACATCCACATCGTGCTCAGTATGATCCACATGAGAAACAAAAGGCACGATACTCGAGATATCCCCGTTTTTGGCAATCGATTTTGTTACAAAAATCGCGAGACGGGCGTTTCGGGCAAAATCACCCGAGCCTCCAATGCCATTCATCATGTTCGTTCCCATCACATGAGTAGAGTTGACGTTGCCGTAAATATCGAACTCCAACGCCGTGTTGATCGCGATTAATCCCATACGGCGAATCACTTCAGGGTGATTGGAGATCTCCTGCGGCCTTAAAATAAGACGCTCACGGTATTTCTCAAGATGAGGGAACACTTCCTCCATCTTCGAACCGGACAGCGTAATGGAGCAGCAGGAGGCAAAGCGGACTTTATCCGCATCCATCAAATCGAATACGGCGTCCTGCAGCACCTCGGAATAAACCTCCAAATCCGTAAATTCCGATTTTAGGAGGCCATGAAAGACCGCATTGGAGACTGATCCGATGCCCGATTGCAGAGGGGCAAGCCGATTGGTCAGGCGTCCCTCCCGGACCTCCTGACGCAAAAAGGAAATCAGATGCTGGGCGATCATTTCCGTTTCCTTATCCGGAGCCGTGATGGTGGAAGGAGAATCGGTCTGGTTTGTAAAGACAATTCCCCGAATTTTGCTCACATCCACCGGTATTCCTGCGGTTCCGATCCGATCATCCGGCTTCGTTAAAGGTATAGGCAGGCGATCCCCTTGTTTGCCTGGCTCGTACAAATCATGGAGTCCTTCCAATGCCTGCGGCTGCGCCATATTGATTTCAACAATGATCGATTTCGCGTGCTGCGCGAAAACCATCGAGTTGCCCACGGAGGTCGTCGGGATAATCATACCGTCTTCTGTAATTGCAATCGCTTCCACGACAGCGAAATCAATCGGGTCCAGAACATTCCCGCGTACCATTTCCGAGGTCTTCGATAAGTGCTGATCTATAAAGTAAAATTCGCCTTGGTTAATTTTTTTCCGCATCGTAGGATCGGCCTGGAAAGGAAGACGCTTATTCAGCAAGCCGACTTCAGCGAATAATTTATCAATATCCGATCCCAATGAAGCACCGGTGTAAACGTTCACTTTCAATTTTTCAGTTTTCCCGCGCTCCGCCAGCGCCATCGGAACCGCTTTTGCATCTCCTGCACGAGTAAAGCCGCTCAGTCCCAATGTCATCCCGTCTTTAATCCAGGAAGCAGCTTCTTGAGCAGACACGACTTTGTGCTGCAGCAACGGGTTTCTGATACGATGATAAACGCTTTCCAAAGGGCTCTCCCCCAATCGACTTAGGTTTACAATTATTTTAAACGATGGCCGTCAAGGGAGAGGGGTTTTGGGATGAAATCGTTTAAAATCAGGACAGAACACCGGAATCGTCAACTGAAGCAGAGAAATCCCGTCAGAAGCCAAGCAGCTTCCGGAAATAACTGGTGTACGATTGACTGACCGTAATCTTGGTTTGGTTTTTCATGATCAGCACCAGGGTCGAATGAGTATCGGGATAAATTTCCCTGATATGATTGACATTCACGATATATGAACGATGGCAGCGCACGAAGTCATCCTTGGGCAAAAGAAAATCGAATTCATTCAACGTATATTTATGCGTTCCGGACAGCTTTTCGCTTACCACATACGTTTTGCGGTCGCTTGCTTCCAAATACATCACTTCCGAATAAGGAATCGGAACCCAGCCGTCTTGATATTTGACGGTGACAACCGATTTTCCGGTCGTTAAAGTGGGAAAAATCGCAGAAACGCAGCCCGTGAGGGTTCCTTCATGGATTAAAGGAACCGCCATGCCGTAATAAGGCACTCCAAAGATATCGCGGTCAATAAATTCGGAGATTTTTTGTTTCGCGGTTAACGCTTTATGCGTAATGGTTCCCTCTTTAATCGGATCGCCCGGCTTGATTTTCAGATTGATTCTTTTGCTTGGCCGGTAATAGACATATTCCGTTAGGTTTGAAACGGCGATAGAGGTTTCGTCAGAGAATAACTCCCCTACCGCATCAAACATGGAATTCATAATAAAATGTTCCAAGTTACGCACCTTCTTCGAAACCATCATACGATATCGAGGGGAACTTTTCTAGAAGGAGCCGGGAAGACTTCGTCCAGTCGTTTTACCTCCTCTTCCGTTAATTCAATGCGTCCTGCCGCGGCGTTTTGGATAACATGCTCTTCTGTCGACGCTTTAGGTATGGCAATGACTTCGCCGCTTCGGATACACCATGCCAACAGAAGCTGAAACGGTGTAATTTCATGCCTCTCAGCGATGTCCTTGACCACCGGGTTCTCCACCAGTCCTCTTCTTAAAGATCCGGCCTGTGCCATCGGACAGTAGGCCATAATCGGCATGCGGTGCTCTCTTTGCCAAGGCAGCAGGTCGTATTCTATGCCTCGGGAGCCCAAATGATACAGCACTTGATTGGTTACACAATGCTTGCCTTTATTCATACGGGTCAATTCTTTCATGTCTTCCGTATCCAAATTCGAGACGCCCCATCTCAAAATCTTGCCCGCTTCCACCAAACGCTCCATGCCTTCGATCATTTCGCTTAAGGGGACGCTCCCTCTCCAATGAAGCAGATAAAGGTCGAGCCTGTCCGTCTTGAGCCGCTTCAGGCTGTCTTCGCAGCTCTTGGCTATACGGCCCAATCCCGAGTTATGCGGGTATACCTTGGATACCAGAAACACATCATCTCTTATTCCTTCGATGGCCTCTCCAACCAGAGACTCCGATCGGCCGTCACCATACATTTCGGCCGTATCGATCAGGGACATTCCGAGCTCCACGCCGAGTCTTAAGGTTTGAATCTCTTCTTTTCTCTTCGACGGCTCATCCCCGATATACCAGGTTCCCTGACCCAGTCTGGGCAGTAAGGTTCCGTCCGGAAGCTGGACCTGATGTTTGCCGTTAGCGGTTTGAATCTGTTGAATTTGACCACGATCAAGTGCAGCCATATTTCCCATCTCCTTCATTTTGTCGAAGCTATTATTCCCTTATGGACCGGGTTAAACCCCCATCCTTTCTTACCCAACCCTTTCATTGATTTATACCCTTGTTTCAAGGAAACCATAAGGTCATCATTTCAGTTATTTTCCTTTTACACGGGCGTTATTGGGACGATGACCTGATGATGATCAAGCGTTTTTTCAATACACATCCCGTCGGGTAAACGATACGAAAGAAATGATCAGCGCCGCGGCGCCCCAGACCAGCAGCACCAGCAGCGAGGAGCCGAGCGTCATGCCGGCGATCGGCGGAGCCGCGTCCTCCAGGTAATCAATGAGCTGCAGATTGACCATAAACAGATATTTTGCCGATTCCCAAGAAGCGACCATCGCATTCAGGATCGTCCCGGCTATGAGGCACGCCAGCATAATCCCCATGACCGCGGCGGTGCTTCGAACCAGAACAGAGAGCATAAACGTGATCGTAGCGACCACAACCGAAACAAACCACGCCAACCCCAGGGCCATCAGGATAAACTGCCACTGAGGCAGCATATGCACACCCGAGGAATCCAGCTGTCCCTCGCTTACCGAGAAACCGGTAAGAACCGGCGTGGTCCAGCCCTGAAAGCCGAATACCAGACCCGAAATGACGGCTGACAGCAATCCGAACAGCGTAATGATGACCGACACCGATAAAAGCAGCGCCAAATATTTACTGAGTAAAATCCGCCATCTCCTTACCGGTCTGGTCAGCAGTACCTTCATGGTGCCGGAGCTGTGCTCCGAGGATACGAGATCCGCCGCAATCACCATCACCATTAAGGGCAGGAGAAGATGGATGCTGTTCTCCACAAAGCCCCTGACGAACGTCGGGGCTCCCGGTTCGGACGGGTTAATGTCGCGGTCCAGATAATACCGCTGCTGCGCAATGCGAATCTCCAGACTTTGCCGCGCTTCCTCCGTTGTCCGGGGATTTGTCAACCGGTTCTCCCAATTGGCAATCCTCTGCTCCAAAGCCGTACGCCAATCGATATCTCCGAATCGCTTGCGGTTTTCTTCCGCCTGCCGATACTGGGCATACGTAAACAAGGAGATCAAGATCCCGATAATCAGCGTAACGACCAAAAGTCTTCTTTTGCCGGTCAGCTTCACCATCTCGTTATAAACCAGATTAATCAATGCTTTGCCCTCCCGTCAGCTCAATAAACAGATCCTCGAGAGAGGGCAGCTTGCGGCTCATCTCCGTTACGGTTACTCCGGCTTCTACCAGCGCTTGATTCCACTGTCCGACCTCCTGCTCGATATAAGGGGTCGTTACGGTATCGCCCTCTATTTGTACCGAGCCCGTCAGCCCCTGCAAAACCCGAACCCCCTTCGATAAAGGGGACAGCCTCCAGACGATTCTTTCCTGTTGAGCCAGAAGGCTGTGCACCGTGCCCACTTGAACCACTTGTCCTTTAGAAATAATCGCAACCCGGTCGCACATCAGCTGAATTTCACTTAATAAATGACTCGACACCAGGACGCTCAAGCCTTCTTTTTCGGCCAAATACCTGATGAACTCCCGCATCTCCCGAATACCGGAGGGGTCCAGCCCGTTGGTGGGCTCATCCAAAATCAGCACCTTCGGACTCCCCAGTAAAGCTTGGGCAATACCAAGCCTTTGGCGCATTCCCAGCGAGTAGGTCTTCACTTTATCGTGTATTCTTGCGCTGAGCCCGACCAGCTCCACCACTTTCGAAATCCGCGCCTCGTCAATCCCGTCCATCATCCGGGCAAAATACTGCAGATTGCTCCATCCGCTCAAGTAGGAGTACAGCTCCGGATTCTCGACGATACAGCCCAGATTCCTCATCGCCTCCGGAAACTGCTTATCGATATCATAGCCGCATATTCGAATGAAGCCCGCCGTAGGCTTAATCAGCCCAACCAGCATACGAATGGTTGTCGTTTTCCCGGCGCCGTTAGGCCCCAGGAAACCAAATACCTCGCCGCGCTTCAGTTCAAAGTCGAGGCCTTGAATGATTTCCCGCTTCCCGATGACCTTTCTCAGCCCCTGTACCGAAAGTGTAATCTCACTCATGAATCCGCCTCCTGCCAAGTAATTAACGCAGCTACCCTTTCCCCAATTAAACGGTACCCGGCCGCATTAGGATGGAACATGTCGTTGGCCAAAACATTCTGCACCTTCCATTGAAACAAATCGAAGGTCGGAACCGGGACCGTTTGCGGATACCGGGCCGCAACCTCGGCGGCGTTATAGTTCCAGTCCCTTACAATCCTGCTTGTCGCTTCCGAATCCTGCAGCTCAATGAACGGATTGTACAAGCCGATCAGAAAAATCCTCGCGGCGGCGTTCTCCTCCCGAAGCTGCTTCAAAATCCCGTCCAGCTCCTGCAAATAGGCATCCTTAATGTCTTGAATTCTCACCGGTTCCAGATGCCCCAGCGTCTCCCCGCCCCGGAACAAGTCATTCCCGCCTATGCTGATGACAATGACGTCAGCGGCCTTCACTTGAACCTGAAGGCTGCCTTCCTGCAAAAGTGCAGCCAGCTGGCCGGACGTTTGCCCGTTTATCCCGGCATTCTCCATCACAATCTCTTGCTCTGACTTCTCCTTTAGACGATCAAGCAAATAGCCGACATAGCCTTTCCCCTCCGGATCCCCGGTGCCTCTGGTTAACGAATCGCCAAGAGCAAGCACACGGAAGCTCCCGTCATCCTCCACCACAGGTACGGGCGGCTTCGCTTCGGCCGATTCCGGAGCTCTCTGTGCAAGGACAGGAGCTGCCGGCGCATCGCTAAAGTAATGCTGCAGCGTCCAGGCCACCCCCCCCATCCATACCAGTAAGGATACCGCCGATATCATCATAAGCCATTGAATCGATCTCTCTCTCTCATTGCGCTCCCCTTCACCTTCCCCATTTCCGTTTTTTTCCGAACATAGCACACAAAGCTGAAAGGAAGCTGAAAAAGTGAAAAATAGTTAGGCTTAAAGCCCAGCTTTTTATAGAGATCCTTTGAAACGCGGGAGACTCCGATTTTCAAAAAGAAAGGACAGGCCGAATGAAGTCATCATTCGTCTGTCCTTATCGTCATTTGCAAACCTTCATTAATGCTTTTTGCCGCCAAGATAGGCTTCTTTTACCCGGTCGTTGTGCAGTAAATCCTGCGCCTCGCCGCTCAGGACAATTTGTCCGGATTCGAGAACATATCCGTAGTCCGCAATCTTGAGCACCTGGCGAACGTTCTGCTCCACGATCAGCACCGTCGTTCCTTCTTGATTGATCTGCTGAATAACCTTGAAAATATCCGAAACGATGATCGGAGCAAGACCCATAGAAGGCTCGTCGAGCAGCAGCAGCTTCGGACGTGACATCAGCGCACGCGCAATCGCAAGCATTTGCTGCTGTCCGCCGGACATGGTCCCGGCCAGCTGGTCTACCCGTTCTTTGAGAATCGGAAACCAGGCGAACATCTTCTTAATGTCCTGCTGTATGCCTTGACGGTCGTTGCGCTGATAGGCGCCCAGCTCAAGGTTCTCAAGCACGGTCATCGGCGCTAGCACCTGACGGCCTTCCGGCACCAAAGCAAGCCCTTCCTTGACCAGCTGGTGCGGCTTCATGCCTTGCACCTGCTTCCCGTTAAGGGTGATGGAGCCGTTACGGGGCGTAAGCACACCGGCTACCGTCTTCATCGTCGTCGTTTTTCCGGCTCCGTTCGCGCCGATCAGAGAAACGATTTTCCCTTCGGGGACTTCAAGCGAAATCCCCTTTAATGCACGAATATTGCCGTAATACGTTTCGAGATTTTGGATCGTAAGCATCAGTCATCCTCCTTCCCGAGGTAGGCTTCGATGACATCCGGATGGTTTTGAATCTCCTCAGGTGGACCCTCGGCGATTTTCACGCCGAAGTTGATGCACACCACCCGATCGCACAAGTTCATCACCAGCGGCATATCATGCTCGACAAGCAGAACCGTCGTACCGTTGTCGCGGATTTTGCGGATCAGATCCATAAGTGCATGCGTCTCGCTCTCGATCATCCCCGCTGCCGGTTCATCCAGTAACAGCAGCTTCGGATTCGTCGCAAGCGCCCGGGCGATTTCCAGTCTGCGCTGCTGCCCATACGCCAGCGTATCGGACCGGATGTCGGCGACGTCCTTAAGACCGACGAATTCCAGCAGCTCCATAGACCGCTCCGCTACATGAGCCTCCTCTTTCTTCTGACCGGGCAGATGCAGCAGGGAAGCCCAATAGCCGGCTTTCGTTACCGTATGCATCCCGACCTTGATGTTTTCTAATGCGCTCATATGGCCGAATAATCGAATATTTTGAAAGGTACGGGCGATGCCCAGCTCCGTAATTTTATGCGGAGGCAGCTGCAGAAGATTCGTTCCGTCAAACACGATGCTTCCTGTGGTCGGCGGAAAAATGCCCGTAATCATATTGAAAATCGTAGTTTTACCGGCCCCGTTAGGTCCGATCAAGCCAAGAATCTGGCCTTTATCCAAGGTAAAGTTCACGTCCGACAGGGCCTTAATTCCGCCGAATGTTTTACCGATTTGCTTCAATTCGAGCAGCATGTTACTGGCCCCCCTTGCCGGAAGTTTTGCTTTTGCGTTGTTTCCACTTGGCAAATGTGCTGGCCGTAATCAAGCCGTGCGGACGGAAAGCCATAACGAGAATCAGCAGGCTGCCGTAGAAAATCATTTTGTATTCGGCCAAGACGCGCAAATACTCAGGTAATCCGGTCAACAGCGCAGCTCCGAAGAGCGGGCCGATAATGACTTCCGAGCCGCCGATGACGGCAAACGACAAGATTTCCACAACCCGGTGGTAGTTGAAGTCGTCCGGCGTGATGCTCGTCGTAATGTGGGCATAAAGGCCTCCGCCAAGGCCCGCGAGCATGGAACCGATCAAATAAGCTAACATTTTGTAATACGTAATATTGATCCCCATCGCACGCGCGGCGGTTTCATCCGCACGGATGGCGCTGAACGCCCGGCCAACCCGGGAACGGTCCAAACGAATTTGGCATAACAAGATCACGACAAACAGCAGCATCATCGCAATCAAGGTCGATAAGGCTTTCATTTGGGATACGGATATGCCTAAAGCCGATGCATCCAGACCAATCAACTTCTCCAGATCGTATAACCGCGTTCCGATCGATTGCAAGCCGGTCAAGCCCAGCGCACCGTTGGTGATATTCAAGTTGAGCATGATGACCCGGACAACCTCGCCGAAGCCAAGGGTAGCAATCGCAAGATACAGCCCGTGAAGTCTTAATGTGGGATAACCGACAATTAAGGCTATGATTCCGGTAACGATAACCGCTAGGATCAATGCCACAATCAACGGCAAATCGGCCGATTTGGTAGCAATGGAGGCGGTATACGCGCCAATGCTCATAAACCCCGCATGTCCAAGCGAAAGCTGTCCCGTTGACAACGTAATATAAATACTGATAGCCAAAATTAAATTCAGGAACAAGAACGTGAAGACCTGCAGCGTATAAGGATTTAAAAAGTCCATTTTCTTCTCATTATCCCCCTTTACGCCTTTTTCCCAAACAGACCTTGCGGCCGGATGAGCAGGATGACAATAATCATACCGAAGGCAACGGCATCCCTGTAAGAGGAATCCCCATAAGCAACGGCTAATACCTCCGACATGCCGATCAGCACGCCGCACACCATAGCACCCGGAATGCTGCCGACTCCGCCAAGGATCAGCGCAGCCAAGCCCTTGAAGCCCAGTGTAAGACCCATCGTGGGGATTAATGCGGAATAAGCAATACCGATCAGCATACCGGCTATACCGCCCAGCCCAGAAGCAACCACAACCGTCATAATAATGACAGCGTTGGTGTTGATGCCCAGAATCCCTGCGGTTTCCGTATTCTCCGCCGTCGCTCTAAGCGCCTTGCCCATTTTGGTCTTTTGAATCCAATAATTCAGAATGATCATTAAACACAGGGATATGCCAATGATGATCAAATCCGCCAGGCGCATCTGTACGGGTCCGATATGGAATACCGTCGCTCCGACCGACGGTACCGACCGGGAGTCCGCTCCAAAGAAAACATGAGTCAATTCTTCGATGAGAATGGCGAAACCAATCGTACTGATTAAAGGCGCCAAGTGCGGCACGTTCTTTTTCCTGAGAGGCCGCAGCGCGGTAAACTCAAGCACGAGTCCCAAGATACCCGATACAAGGACCGCAACGGGAAATGCGACCATGAACGGCAGGCCGGTATTCATCGTAAGACTTAGTCCGACAAGCGAACCGAAAATAAAGATCTGGCCATGAGCCATGTTGATAATACGCAGCACGCCGAAAATAAGCGTATAGCCGATGGCGATCAAGGAATAGGTGCTTCCGACGGTTAGTCCGTTGAAAAGCTGCTGCCAAATCATGCTTTCTCCTCCTTTTTTCAAAATGGGCTTACGAAACAAGCTACCCGGGCAGCGCCCGGGTAACTTGGTTGGTTTCCCTATTATTCAGGCATTCTTTATTGCAAACAAGCGCCTAACGAAAGAATGATTATTCAAACGTAACAAACTTGCCGGATTTTACCGTAACGACTACAGGCACGCTGACCGGATTACGCTTTTCGTCAAAGGACAGCTTGCCCGATACGCCGTTGAAGTCCTTCAATTGCGCCAGTTCCTCACGCAGCGCATTGCGGTCATCGGCTTTGTTCGTTTTCAAAAGCGATTGAGCCATAATGTGTAATCCGTCATAAGCCTGGGCAGCAAACTGGTCCGGCTTTTTGCCGTATTTTGCTTCAAAGCTTTTTACGAAATTTTGTACATTGTCATCCTTTTTGTCCGGGCTGAACGGAGTGGCTACGATCAGACCTTCTGCGGCCGGGCCGGCGATTTCCAGTACTTGCGGGTTGTTAAAGCCGTTGCCGCCGATAATCGGCACGTTCAGACCAATTTCGCGCGCCTTTTTCACGACAAGAGAACCTTCCTTATATAAAGCCGAAACGAACAGTGCATCCGGATTGGTCGCTTTGATCTTGGTCAGCTGTGCTGCGAAGTCTACATCCCCATTCGAGAAGGTTTCTTCTCCCAGATTGGTCAGTCCCATCTTTTCAGCTGTTGCCTTCATGGTTTTAAATCCGGATACCGAGAAATCATCGTTCTTCGCATAAATGAAAGCCGCTTTCTTAATGCCGTGCTTCTTCACAGCCACTTCCATGGCGGCAGGAATCGCTACAGACTCAGGCAAGGAATTACGGAACACATATTCGCCGATATCGTTAATGCCTTCGGCCGTATTGGAAATTCCGAGAATCGGAGTTTCCGATTCGCTGGCGATCGGTCCTACCGAAAACATTTCGCCGGACAACGTCGGTCCGATAATCCCCACGACTTTGTCCTGATTGATCAATTTATTCGCCGCATTGATTGCGCTTTCTTTCTTTCCACCCGAGTCCTCAACGAGAAGTTCGATTTTTAATTTTCCTTTGTTCGCTTCATTTACCTCGTTTAAAGCGAGCTCCAAGCCTTGTTTTTGGGCTTCGCCATAAGCCGCCCCGCTTCCGGAAAGAAATCCGATATAACCGATTTTAGCTACCTGCTCGCCGGCTGCTGCCCCGGATCCGCCGTTCGTTGCCGCCGGCTGTCCGCCGCAGCCAGCCAACAAGGCTAAGCTCAAAACAGCCGAAAGAACTGTACCCATCCCTTTTTTCATTCTGCATCTCCCTTTTTAATAAGTATTAATAAAGAAGAATGTAACAAATCTATTAACAAAGTGTCAATAATAAATCCCGCACTATTTCGACACTTTCTTTTATTTTTTCAAAATCATAGGATTTTTCGGAGAAATTGAATCCTTCCCAATATTTTCCGACAAAACAAAAGCACCGACCCGGCGGTCCGTGCTTTTCCCAATAGATACGATTGCAGTTATGAAGCCTCTTGTGACTTGTATATTTTCACTTTTAGGATCCGCTTTTCATCCGCTTCTTCCACCTTGAAGACTACTTCGTTCCATTCCAGAACCGGCTTTTCATCCAGCTCGGGAATCCGGCCCAACTGTCCGATCAAAAAGCCGCTTAACGTATCGTACTCATCGGTCGGCAGCTCCATGTTCAGCAGTTTTTCCACATCGTCCAAGCTGGTGTAGCCTTGAACAACATATGTATTTTCATCGACTACGATAATTTCCTTCTCTTCTTCATCATGCTCGTCAAAAATGTTTCCGACGATTTCTTCAAGCAAATCCTCAATCGTCACAATGCCCGCCGTTCCTCCGTATTCATCAATGGCAACCGCCATATGGACATTGTTCTTCTGCAGGTCCTTAAACAGTTCATCGATCCGTTTGGCTGCCGGAACCAGATACGGTTTTCGTATGACATCCTTGATGTCCAGCACATGCTCATGACGGCTCTCCACACACAGGATGATATCCTTCACATGCAAAATGCCCACAATATTGTCGATTCCCTTCTCAAATACCGGGAACCTCGTATATTTTTCCATTCGGATCAATTGAACGACTTCTTTGAGCGACGCCGTAATCGGGATGCCTACGATATTCGTCCGGTGGGTCATAATATCGGAAGCCACTTTGTTGTCAAACTCAAAAATATTGTCGATCATGATCTTCTCGGTTTCCTGAATGGTTCCCCGCTCCTTGCCCACATCCACCATCATCCGGATTTCCTCTTCGGTCACCTGTTCGTCATTCGCATGGGGATCGACGCCGAACAGACGAACGATCACGTTGGTTGAAGCGGTCAGCAGCTTCACAAACGGAGAGGTGACGACCGACAATAAGGTCAAAGGCCGCACCGCGATAAAAGAGATCGCTTCCGCTTTTTTCATGGCCAACCGCTTGGGCACCAATTCACCGAATACTAACGTAAAGTAAGATAACACCAGCGTAATAAAGATCACGGATATCGTTCCCAATGTCTTCTCCGAGATCGGCACTCCCATTTCATGAAGGACGCGGGCCAAGGTTCCGGCAAAGCTTTCCGCCGCAAAGGCGCTCGCCATAAATCCGGCCAACGTGATGCCGATTTGTATCGTAGCCAAAAACCGGCTCGGCTCTTTCAGCAGCTGAAAAAGCAGGTTGGCTGTTTTGTCCCCTTCCTCCGCCATCAGCTTCACTTTGTTATCATTGAGGGAGATCAAAGCGATTTCGGACGCGGCGAAAAAGGCGTTCAGCAAGATGAGTATAATTAGAATGATGATTTCCACGCTTGTCCCTCCGTCAATTCAATTCTATCCGCCATAAAAAGGAAAAGACTCCTTGCATTTCACAACTCTATCCCAACTTATATTTACTAATAAATAACTTACCTGTCAAGTTTCTTGCATGCGGCTCCTTCACAGGATTTCCCAAAGCCAAATTTTCCATCCCGATCATTTGGGAAAATAAGTTCATGCCGCTCCGATGTCGTTACGGCAGCAAATCAATAAGAAAGACCTAACTGCAGCGTTTATTGCAGCTAGGTCCTGGATGATTCATTTATTTCAGCCATTCATGAGCCGGATCAAAATACGGCACCAACGTTCTTCCCTGATCTGCAGCCATTATCCATAAATAATAGATGGGATAGCCTCCCGCCGCACTAAGCGGATGATGTCCTTTATCCACTGCGAAGCTGTCTCCGTTTCTGACGACGTAGGCTTGATCGATGCTGCCATCCTCGGTGTAATGCATTTGGATACCAAACCCCTGCTCCGGGTTGAAAATATAATGGAAGAATGCCTCAAGATGCCGATCGTCTGAAGAAAATGTATGCGGAGGATAGCTTGACCAATGCCCCGGCTGGAGAAAGGTCTCTCCCACAATCATACGATGGACGCGCCCTTCTTTATGATCGCCGATAATATCATTGACTTCCCGCTGCCACGTTTCCTTCCCCCGGGGATGAACAACGACCTCATCCGGCCTGACAACGAACGGGGTAGTTTTGTTTTCCGCTTTTACTTTGCAAACGGCAATTTGTACATCATTCGATTGGGCAACAACCTGATATTCCGATTGGCATGGGACATAAACCGTAGTGGCCTTCCCTGCAAATACATTGTCTCTTTCTCCCAAGCCGCTCCATTTCTCATTCTCGCAAGCCACCGTCACCTTGCCTGTCAAAATGACCAATGCCGTTTCATACCCGCCGGTTTGACTTGAATATTCCTCACCTTCACTTAATGAAATCTTTCCGAACGCCACATATTTTAAATCGTGATTTTCCCCGATGATATCCTGATACCCTGCCGCATCCTTCGCTTTGAATAAATAGGCCACTTCCGCCACTCCTTTTTTCTAATCGATATGAGAATATGATACGATGTATTATTCCTAATGATAGGTTATAAGCGCTTACATTTCAAGGTGATCAGTAAAACAATCGGAATTGAGCCGCACGACCTCATAAAAAAACAGATTCACGTTCCTGTCGTGAATCTGCTTCATATTACCTATAGGACTGCTCTTGATTCTCGCGCAGGCTTAATCCTTGGATAAAGAAGCGCTATTCGTGCTGTACGGGTCTGCCAATTCATTGTCGTTTTTTGTTTTATCCCAAACGTCCGCGAATTCAGGATTCTGCTTGAATTGTTCAAGCGCGAAGGAACAGGAGGGAATAATCTTTCTCCCTTTCTCTCTTGCCTCTTCAACTACCAAATCAAGGAGATGCCTCCCTAAATTGGCGCCGCGGTAACCGGGATCGATATAAGTGCGTTCGATAACCCACGTATCCACATCAACAAATTGATACGTAATTTCTCCTACTTTACCATTTAGTCCGCTGAGTACATAGCTGTTACCCAGCTTTTGCAGCATAAGCTCCTCATCCACTTTCTCATCCCTTGCAAGTTCCTTTTCTTCTCTCATGGTCCCTTGCACCTCCTGAGCAGAGTTGTAATGGCTACCTTCTTCCAGTCAAACCAGAGCTTGAACTTCATTACCCTAAGCGCAAGGTTATGAAGCAGCCCTCATCGGCCGCCCAGCTCGGCGGGGGCTGAACCCGCCTCGCCTTAGAAACGAAAAGGAGCACCGACCCTTATCGATCGATGCTCACACTTATTTAAAATGATATGGATAGCAAATTAGTCCACTACAAAAATTCATGTTATTTTATAGATTACAGTGACTTCCTGTTGGAATGTAATTCATATTTATTACGGTGGAATTCTTTAACCATGTCTTTAAAAAAATGGTTTTCTTGTTCATTCAATCCGTTCTGATTATCTTTAAGAATCAAGTGTCCAATGTGGCGCTTCAAAATTTCACTCCGGCGTCCTAGCATTTCCGTATACGTCAATTCTGTCAGCTCCCTTTTTATTTTATCCGTTTCTTTCCTTTTAAGTATAACAAACCGTGTCATTTATGAAAAACCAGCTCTGGCATTGTAAAGCTAGACAAATCGCCAGTAGGAGGGATAACCCTCAACCAAATACAGGTATTCAGAAACATCCTCGGCTATCCTTTCTTTAACTCCCCAGAATTCCGCGGAGTCCGCTTGTTTCATGAAAAATCCCCTTAAAGTAAATTGTGCATTTCTTACGCACTCGTTTACTTTAAGGGGACCCTATCCATTCATAGATATTATTTGTCCTGAATCAAAGCGTATTTTTTGTCGATTTTGGCTACCAAAGAATAATAAGTGTCTACCATATTGCCCACGTACAGCTTGCCGATTTGGGTTAGTGCCTGGTAAGCCTCCCATCCGTTAGCCATCATGAATGCGATCCACATCGAATGCTCCGGAAGCTCTGGCAGCAGCCAGTGATTCGGTCCCGCCACTTGATATTGATGGGTCAATTGGTATAAACAAACCCCGAGCAATAATGCGTATATCACAACTCCCCAGGTTTGAAATATTTGCTAGGCCTTCATTCCGTACCATACAAATAACAGCTTGACCAAGCCCAAGACCGCAAATATCAAGGTTCCTTCTAGCGTATCAAACTGTACATGAAAATGTAATGAAATGGCATGTGTTATAATCGTGCCTTCAAATAAGAAATAAAATACATAATTGATTCCATAGATTAATGAGGTAACGGCAGAACCCATATAACCGAATCCCATGCCGCGTGTCATCAGATCTATCGTAAGCCCCTCTTTACTGGCTAATCGGATCATCAGCATACCGATCACCGTCGAGCCGATAAAAAAGTAGCTCAGCGGCCACAGCATATTGGGCCATCCTACGACATAACTCAACTGGGCTCCAAAGGTGAAAAAAAACATGGCCGTAGAATTACCAAGCAAAACGGCAATGATGGCCGGAATCGGCCAACGATAATATGAAGGAATTTTACGGATTGCATAGTCTTCAATGTGTTCAGATCGTGTGGTTTGTTTCGGACCTTGAAACCATTTTTTATCGTTTGGTTTAGAGCAAGCTTAGGGAGAAGCTGTATGTAATATAACATATAATAAACGAATTGTAGTTTTTATTCATGTTGATTATTAATCGGGGGCCAGAAATATTTTTAACAAAGATGGTTATATTGTCTATAAGCAGAAAGAAATGATGATTACGGATACATCCCATTCCTTGATATTTAAATATCCAAATCAACGGCCGTTATTGGGAGCAGGAAAACAGTGATTTACGGGGGCTTTAGTGAAAAAGAATGGATATCGAGGTGGTAAATAAAAATTATGAACAAAACCAAACAAAAGATGAAGATTAGGTGTACAAAAGATGAAGATTGGGTGTACAATAGAAAAAGTGGCTCGGATGCATGCATACTCTGTGATTGATTCAATGTGAAGAATTTCACAAAGGGAAGATTACGTTTATGATATAAACTTATCCTTAATTTGCAGCGGCGAGCAAGGTACTATTTATACGATTTAAGGAGGAACGGAGCAATGTTAGAAACAACCATTCAGAAGTCGGAGGAACAAACGGCCTCGGTACAAGGGATCGCCAAGCCGGATGTTCTGGATCAATTGTTGAAGCCTGAGGTGCAGGAATCCTTGACCGTGCTGGTCGACCAGCTTCCCAAGCTGACCGAAATGATGACGCTTCTAACCAAGACATATGATCTGGCGCAAAAGGTTGCTACAGACCGCGTTCTTATTCAGGACATGGTTGGCGGATTCCAGGAAGTCGTCAAGCCGCTCGAAGAAAAGGTCAAAGGGATCGCCTCTGCCGCGATCGAAGCCAACGATCGTGCAGATCAAAGCGAGGCTACCATCGGCCTGTTCGGTATGCTGAAATTGTTGAAAGATCCGGAGCTGCAAAAAATGCTTCGTTTTGCACAAGCCTACCTGGATATTATGAACGAAAGAAAACAACAAGCCTAATTGATGTCACTGAACGGGGGATTGAACGTGAAAAAGCAAATTTTAATTTTGGGTGGCGGCTACGGCGGTTTGTTAAGCGCCCTTTCCGCTCGTGAACATTTATCGGTAGAAGAAGCTACGATTACGGTGATTAACCGCGTGGGAACGCACCAGATTATTACAGAGCTGCACCGCCTTGCTGCAGGCAACGTAGCTGAGAAAGCCGTTGCACTGCCATTGGAAAAATTGTTTAAGGGCAAGGATATCCATGTCAAAGTCGGTACGGTTGAAAATATCGATTTGGAAGCACGTAAAGTGTTGGTCGCTGACGGCACAACCTATAACTACGATGCATTGGTTTTGGCGCTTGGCAGCGAAACCAATTTCTTTGGAATTCCGGGTCTTCAAGAAAACAGCCTTACACTGAAGTCTGTAAACGATGCCAACCGGATTTTCAAGCATGTGGAAGAACGGATCCGTGAATACAGCAAAACTAAAAATCCGGCGGACGCAACGTTTGTCATCGGCGGCGGCGGCCTTACAGGTGTCGAGCTGGTCGGTGAGCTTGCGGATGAGCTGCCTGGCATTTGCCGCAAAAACGGTGTGAGTTTCGAAGAGGTATCACTCTACCTGGTGGAAGCTATGCCGAGCATTCTGCCGATTTTCTCTAAAGACCTGATCGAACGTGCGACAGTAAGCCTGGAAAAACGCGGCGTGCAGTTCTTGACCGGCTTGGCGATTACAGAAGTGAACGGTGCAACCGTAAGCTTGAAAGACGGCAGAACGATCGAAACCAACACGCTGGTTTGGACAGGCGGCGTACAAGGCAGCTCGCTGGTAGCCAACTGCGGTATTGAAGTGAACCGCGGTCGTGCAACGGTCAATGAATTCCTGCAATCCGTCTCCCATCCTGAAGTATTCCTTGCCGGCGACTGTGCGGTTGTCTTCGGTCCGGAAGGCCGTCCGTACCCGCCAACGGCACAATTGGCATGGCAAATGGGTGAGCTCGTGGGCGCGAACATCGCGGCTTCCTTCAAGGGCGGCAAAATGGATGGATTTTCTCCGGTCTTCTCCGGAACGCTCGCCAGCTTGGGACGCAAAGACGGAATCGGCTCCATTGGCGAAAACGGTATTGAATTGAAAGGCACACCGGCTTCCTTGATGAAAAAAGCAAGCAACGCCCGCTACCTTTCCCATATCAATGGCTTATTTGCACTTGCTTATTAATGGAAAGCCGGATTTACCATTAGCTTTAAATCAAGCCTTCGGAACTCCCGAAGGCTTATTTTTATGGAAAAAAGTTAATGGTTCTGTTCGCTCGTCTTCCAAATCCCATTTTCATCTTGGTATAATAAATGAATAAAATTAATATTTAAAAAATGAATCATTAAAGGCGCTGAATGCACGTAATCGGAGATAAGCAAAGAGAAGAGATGCGGGTCATTTTCGAATGAATTCGGAACATATTCCATATTACTCATGCATGCGTCAAAGGAGTGAATAATCCTATGGATGTTGGTATTCCTAATCCATACTATTATGAGCCACAGCAAAGAAACAAGTCGGAAGAAATCGTGCGCTACGCCAAAGTCATGCATCTAAAATCCGGACCTACTTGGCTTCGAGGAACGGACTTTGCTGCAGCAATCCAATACGGCGGAGTTGAAGCCCCTTTTGCCGAGCTCCTGCTTTTTGATTCTTCCGGAGCGAAATATGCCGAATTGTTACAGCGGCTATCGTATTATCCCATGACTGTGGAGATTCGGAATTCAAAACAACAATTTTTACTCCAACTGGGATTGGAGAACCTGATGTCATCAGGCGACGGTAATGATCCACCAACTGGGTCTATGAATTCAAGGAAGATCGATCCCATCCAGGTCCAAAAATTCATGGAGAGGCTGCAAGCCACAAAAGGACTGCTGCTAATGACCGAAGATCAGGAAGCGCTTTGTATAGATGCCCGACTCACCTTTGAATGGATAGGTAAAGACTTATTGGAGCTCATTCATAGGAAAATGATAGAAATGTAGGGCTATCCGCTGCTTTAGCCCTTTCTTTCAGACAAGTCATACTGGAACCATCTATACTTTTGTACTATGGGACGCATTGGAAAGATCGATCTTGGCATTCAGACTTACATGGATTTTGCATAAAACCAGAGTTCCCATGAATAACAACCCTAAGCAGAGAATAACGGTGGAACCGTATCCTGAGAAGGTTTGATACAGCAGCCCCGGAACTAACGCCCCCACCGCAGCTCCGAATTGGTGAAAAAAGGTAATCGACCCAAACGCCGACCCGATTCTGTTTTCCCCGTATATCTGTGTACAAAGTGCCGTAAAAGGCGCTACCGTGGCGATGTCGGTTAACGCATAAATGAAGCAAAATAAGAATATGACCCATGTAAAATCAGCCATGGCCAGCAAGGTCAAGCCGATAATGCGAAGCCCAAATAAACAAGAAATCAATACCGTCGGCTTCATACGGTCCGTCAAATACCCGCCTGCTACGGCCCCTGCAACATTCAACAAGCCGTACAATACCATGGCAGAAGCTATTGTCGCGCCGCTAATTCCTCTTTCTTCCAGAAGAGGGATGAGGTGGGTTTGTATCAAGCCAACATCTGTAAATCCGCAAATAGAATAAGCAATCAAGATCATCCAAGTGATTCGTAATCGAAAAATTGAACGGCTTGGTGTTGAATCCGCCACCGACGTACGTTCATTTGGGACCATTCCATCAACCGCATGTTGGGGGCGGTCCCGAAAGGCGAACCAAAACAGAGGAGTCAGCAGCAAAATGTAAACGCTGCCTAGCAGGAGTACAGTATCTCTCCAACCTATTAGCTTGATCAAATAGATCGTGACAGGAACCAGCACCATCGAACCGGCCGACATTCCGACAATAACAATGCCCATAATCAAGCCGCGTTTTTTTTGAAACCAATGGACAATGGCCACCGATACGGTTACGTTGGAAGCTCCGCCGAACCCAAGAGACGCCACTATACCGTAGAACAGCATCATTTGCCAAACATTTTGCGCAAAATAGCCTGCTGCCATCCCGAGTCCCATAAGAGCCATACTTGCGGTCAATATGGTTCGGGTGCCAAAGCGATCGGTCAGCTTTCCGCCTAACGCAATTCCAAGGCCATAAACAACCAGACTTAAAAAGGAAATGGAGCTAATTTCCAGCCGCGATACGGAAAATGCCTCTTCCCAAGAAATGACATAGGCTCCGAACGTGCTTCGGATTCCCATGGATGAGAATAAAGCTATAAAAGAGAGAACGCCGATCAAAAACCCATAATGATAAAATGGAGCCAGCCATAACTTTAACCTCATACCGCAGTTCTCCTCATCCATTCACTTTATTTGATTTCCACTGCAACAGCTTACTAATAAGCGTTCCCACAATCAATGACCATACGGGTGCACTGATATGTAAAAATGAAAAACCCGACAAAGCAATCACAAAAGCCGCGATAGCGCCAAGGCGATGTTCAGGACTGGAAAATCCATTTTGCAAACTTGTGCCAAAAACGCCGATTAATGCAAGGCCTGCCAACATCGATACAAACACATGAGGCAAAGAATGAATAAAGGGTACCATCTTCCATGATATTAATCCGAAAACGAGAATCAAAACTCCTGAAACGGCCGATGCCATATACCTTTTCGACTTTTCCCCGGCATCCTCATCCGCACAAATGGCTGTCATCATCCCTGCGATGTTCGCCGATTGTCCTCCGAAAACGGCGCTTACTAAAGAAAATATCCCGCTAAACGTAATAATACGGTCCACCGGCGGATTATATTCCGCTTGCTGCAGGGCACCGATACCCGGAGCCACGTCATTGCTTAAGATCAACACAGCTAGCGGCAGAGAGATGGAAATAAAAGCCATAAGGTTAAATTCGGGCAAATGAGGTCTAGGAATGCCAAAGGGGATATCCGAGCCGATCGCACCTGCAGCCCCGGTGATAAACAATACCGCAAAACCGACTCCAACCGCTCCGATGACAGGCGGAATACGCCCGCCTAATTTGGTCAGCAGCAGATAAGCCGCTACCGCTGCACCGCCAACCATCGGGAGCTCCTTAACCGCGTCTACGATATGGACGACATACATGGCAATCATTCCTGCAAGCATCGACGAAATCATCTCTTTCGGAACCCATCTGATGACTTTAGTAAAAATCCCGGAGACGCCGACCAGCAAGATCAGAATGGCAGACAGCATGTAAGCCCCTATTAAATGGGGATACGTAAATTGCGGAGTTACGGTGACCAAAAATGCGACACCCGTAATGGAATGGGCCCCGGTAATCGGTTTGCCATAATGCCAAGAGAGAAAAATACCAAAAAGCCCGCCGAAAACATATACGGCGAACATCCAGGAAACCGTCTGTTCTAACGAGAAATGGCCTGCGGCCGCCGCATCAAGAATAATGATCGGCGGCCCCGTCATGGCCAATGTAGCGGAGATGGTTCCGGAAGAACTATTTCTCGATGTCAAGTCACGAAATGACCCGTTCACTCACTTCATTCCCTCCCGTTTCTCCGTTCATCGTTCAAATTTAAAACGAACCGGATAACAAATGTCCTGCATTAGGAACAATAGGTTTCAAATTCAAGCTTTTAAGAATTTTATAGACCGTTGAGGTCGCAGCCGAAAGCACCGGAAGCTGCAGTTGATCTTGAACGGCTTGAATGGCCGGCAGCGAAGGCATTTGTACACATGCGGAAAGTACGACTGCATCTGCTCCGCTAATATTCAGATTTTTGGAAATATCGATCAGATTCATAGGATCCAGCCTTCCTACGGCCAAGTTATCCGACACTTCCAAGCTGATCGAATCCGTGACTTCAATACCGCTTTGATTCAAGTAATCAACAACCATGGCTGTCAGAGGCTTCATATAAGGCGTGATAATGGCAACCTTCTTCGCGCCTATGGTTCGAATTCCATCGATTAAAGCTCCGGCGCTGCTTACCACGGGTGCCGGAGTACCGTTCTCCCTAACCGCTTTCGTCAAGCGTTCCTCCGACAAGCAATGGTAGCCCGCTCCCTGTGACATGATGGCAATCAAGCAAGCATAAGCGAGCACGTCACAACGTGCATCTGAAAGCTCTACGGCACATCGGTCACTGCTTTCATCCATTTTCTTCAACTCTTCTTTGGTCACGTGCATCATCCGCATGCGGCTGGAATGGAACGTAAACATTTCGTTTGGTTCAATCCCCATACGCGCGTTCAGCATGGCCGGAATTTCCGTTTCCATCGTGGTGTTGGAGCTCGGGACAATCAGACCTACTCTAACATTTTTTTGGCTCATGTCATGCCCGCCCTTTCTTTTTTACCTTATTTGTCATTCCTAAGACCCGTCCGTTTTCCCGTTTTCACAATCCCGGTATTTACCGTTTGCTAAAGAATGAAGCTGAGATTGCCAAGGAAGCCGTCGTTATTGATTAATTCCACTTTTTTAAAGCTGATTTTTAATGCTCCTTCCTTACGGATCAAATGATGTTCAAACCGGCCTGCATAAATCGTTTGCACACCTTTTCGCAATTCCACAATCATAAAATTCGATGAAACCATCACTTTATCGTTGTTATTTTCGCGAATATCGACATTGGTAATCAGGTGCCGTGTTTTCGATCTCGGCTCCTGTCCGTAAGCCAACCCGCTTTTTAGACGCCAAACTCTTTCATTCATCCGATCTCGATCATCATAAATAATCGATACGTACCTATTGGGATCATGATGCTCGTCGCTGCAAGGGATCCAGTAGATGCAATCCTCTGTAAACATCGCCAACCATTCATCCAACCGGTTCTCATTAATGAAAGCAGCTTCTTTCTTCAGCAAGCTTTCCACTTCTTTTTCCAAATCAACGAGGGTATTCAATGTTCGCGCTCCTTTCCGGTTGTCCCCTTACTCTGCTGCCATCAACTTATGCCAATATCTATAAAGCGCCCTTGCCGAGACTTCATCGCTGGAGGTAGCCGTAATCACGCCTCTTTCATCGACAACCTCCCGATTGCGTCCTCGGCTGATATGGAGCCAGTCATTGCCTTCCCATTCCGCTTGAAGACCTGTGATCACACGTTCAAACGCAACCTCCAAATCATCCGGTGTACCGAAAGCGGCTGGACCGTAAAAACCTTCATGCTTGCGAAGACGTATCGCATTTTCCTCGGCAGAAGCCCCTTTTAACATGATAGGATATAAGAAAACGCGAGTCTTGTTCGCTGAAATCGGCTGAATGACACGTACATGGGATCCGACAAAGCTAAGAATCGGAAATACGATCAAATTGAAAGGCAGGGCTCCGATTCCGAGATCTCCATCCAATTCGTACAATGAATGTCCGTTTCCAAGATCGGAGATACGTTCGTTATTATGCATTTTATTGAAATTCACTTTTGTTCCGGTTTTTTCGCTAAGAATTTGGAAGAAGCTTCTATGGGTGACGCTCAAGTGATAAGGATCGATCGTATTTTCCACCTGCAGCTTCCAGTTGCCGTCATACTCATACTTGTGAGCCCCTGCTGTCAACTCGATTCCATCAGGCCCCGTGTTTACTACATAGTCAATATATTCTTTAGCATAACCGAGCTGCTCGCTGAGCGTCGGACCTTCCTCACATAATCTTGCGAAAATAAATCCGTTGTAGCTTTCCACTTTGGGTACGCGTATCAGGCCCATTTCTTGTTTATTGAATTGGCCGTCATATCCGTCCTGGAAAGGCATGCCCACCAAGTCGCCCTTGTTGCTGTAGGTCCAACCATGATAGGCGCAGCGGAAAAAGTTGGCATTGCCGCAGTCGGATTGGCATACCGTAGCTGCACGATGGCGGCAGCGGTTGAATACGACATGGATTTCCCCGTCATCGGACCCACGGGAAACAATCACCGGGTTTTTGCCGATATAAGTCGTTTTATAATCACCCGGATTCGCAATTTCACTCTCGTGAGCTACATACACCCATGTCTTTCCGAAAATCTTATCCATTTCCAAGTCGAATATTTCTTGATCCGTATATACTTTCCGATGTATAGCATCATTACCGACATATTGGTTAATATCCAATTTGGCCATGACCGATTCGCTCCTTTCATTATTCGTTGACAACAGCGACGTGGATGCATTGTTCTCTGCCGAACGCATGAGTATCTACCGCTTGACCGGCGTCCTCTAAAGAAAAGGTATGGGTGATCATTTTCTCAAGCGGGTATTTTTGCGACTCGATGATCCGCAAAGCGGTTCCAACCATACGCTTCGGCCGACCGAGCACGCCTTTGATCGTAAGCAGCTTCCATGTGATTTTGCTGGTCATCATGCGATCGGCAAGCCTCTCGTCGGTACCCGAATGTACGATGGTTCCCTTTAGCCCGGCCAAATCCAGTGCCATTACCAATTGTTGAGGTGCTGTCGCCGCATTGATTACCGTGTTCGCCATTTTGCCGTCGGTGACTTCTTTAATCTCTTGGACAATATCTTGAGTATCCGCATAAAAGATGTGATGGGCTCCGAGCTCTTTTGCAATGTTCAATCGATGCTCATCGCGGGAAAGACCGGTGACTATAATGTTTGCTGCTCCGGCTTCTTTCGCGCCGATAATTGCGCCAAGCCCCATGGGGCCGGGTCCTTGAATAACCACAGTATCGCCAACCTGCGTTCTGCCCACTTCCTGCACCCAGTGAATGCCGTTCGAAATCGGAATGAATAGCTGAAGCAGCTCGGCTGGTGTGGTTTGATCGACCTTATGCACAATGGATCGCGGATGCAGATACATATATTCTGCAAATCCGCCCCAGAGTGCTGTCGTCGGATGATCGACGGACATGGCCCCGTAACGCAGGTCAAAACATAATTGATAATTCCCTGTCAAACAGTTATCACATACCCCGCAAGGAATATATTCTTCCACTACGACGCGGTCTCCGGCCTTAAGCCCCCACCTAGCCGCAGTTTCCTCGCCAATTTCATCGATACGGCCAACGATTTCGTGCCCAATCACACAAGGCAGCTGGAATACTCCATTACCTCCGTAAAGGTACGCTTCACTATCGAACCCGCACACGCCGCAGGCGTCGACTTTAAGGATTCCGCCTTGCTTCCCAATCGCAGGAAGAGGAAACTTTCGGATTTCGATTTTTTGTTTATCCACTAAAACGGCAGCCTTTGATTCTCTGAGCGCCATGTGATCTCCCCCTGTTTATCATTATTCATTGATTTCATTGCTCGGACTTTTGCGGATCCTTCCAACGAGTCAGGGACGGATCCAGAAATTGCTGCAAATCCTCATGAGTACTCCAAGCCAAGCTTTCCAGCTCCAATGGATCCAAATAAATCACTTTACCCGTTCGGATATCCTTAATCATCAATCTCATTCCATTTGCACTAAGGTCCAGCTTAACGAATACATGAGAAAATTCATTCCGGATGACAAAGCCCTCACTCATCGCAATCACCCATTTCTATCTCTTCCTCATCAACCGGCAACAATTCGCCAATTGAGCCATTCTTGCTTTTCATTCGATAACGTATGGCGAAGGTCTTCTTGGGACTCATATACTCGATCAGGAATCGTTTTGCAAGGAACGTTAGCGTCAAATTCGGAGGCAAACGGGAACGGTCCAACCCATAATTTGCCGTCTCCATTTGATTTTACCGTCAGATTCACAAGCTCCCCTTTTTGGGAGGTTCTTACCGGCCCCAAGACCACTTCGTTTTTCTTTTCGGGATCGTTCATGGACATGAACAACGAAAGGCGGTCCATGACTTGCACAAGCTCGTATTGATTCCACAACACATCTTCAAATTCACTGCGCGGACCCTTCTTATTCCACAGCCGTTCTTTGATTTCCACCCAATTTTTTTGCTCTTCCTTAACAACCGAGTCCATAAAGGACACCAAGTCTTGAGGGATTGTATACGTAAACGTAGGATCATACCCGAATCTACTGTTGTATAACCCAATCCAATGCATCCCCACAAGCAGTCCGCCATGCGGGTCCTGTTCAGATACCTTCAGAAAGCCACTGCGATAAAAATCGACGTGCTGTCTCAAATTTACGTTAATAAAATTGACCGGTGATCCCGTTTCTGCATTGTAGAGAACCTCATCATCGGGATTTTTCCACCCGATATCATGCAGCCTTACAGCTGTTGTGACGGAATCATGAGTTGCCGTCCTCTCAAATTTGCTGTTCCCCCACTGGTGTGTGACTCCACCCGCGTGAACACCATGTTCATCTTGTCGAACTAAACGAAGACGTCCATCATGCTTCGTAATAATCATATAATGCCCCTCCTATTTTGAATTGAAGACCCATTACTTAACTGAACGTTCCTGAAGCTGCCCGATGATACTGTCAACCGAAACCACATCCGCGTACTTCTGCTGCATGTCGAACAAATTAATGGCATGGGAAGCAATGCCTCTATCAAACACGCATTCCTCCGGCACAACGACTTTAAAATCATAAGAGAAGGCATCGATTACAGTTGCTCGAACACAACCGCTTGTCGTGGTTCCCGTCACGATGACGGTATCGACTCCCCAGGAAATCAAGTAGGTGCATAATGGCGTACCGAAGAAAGCACTCGGCTTTTTCTTGGAAATCACGATTTCCCCTTCGAGCGGCTCCAGCTCTTTGACAACCTGAGAGCCTTTTTGCCCTTCCATCAATAACGGATGATTGAACATGCTGCCTTTAACAGCCACTCTCTCATTAGAAATGTTAGGAATCCCTTCAATGATCGTGTAAAATACAGGAATCCCCGCTTCTCTTGCAGCGTCCAGCAATCTGCGGATGTGCGGAATCGCTTTCCAGCTATCCTTACCGCAGCTAAACGGATAGGTTTTGATCGAGTCCTCGATCTTTTCGGAAACATCGCCCGCAAATCCATAAGTCACATCCACAATGACTAAGGCCGGCTTATGGCCTATACCGTATTGCGAGCCAAAACCTGCATTCGAGTAAAGCTTGCTATCACGCTCATCCAAAAATCGATCCCATATTCTCCCGGACATTTGTTTATACCTCCCATCGGCCTTTCCTTAACCGTAAGTGATGACTTTGTCATGATCCACCGTAAGCTGAACAAGCAGATTTGGAGGACCAAGCTCAATCGGCTTGCCTTTAAGATCACCTTCCGTAACGCCACGGGCCCCACAAGAAATTTGTGAAAGATAAATTTTGCCTCCGCCTTCGGTTATTTTATTCATGCGGTCTCTTAAGCTTTTCACTCCAGCCCCCACCCCTAACGTTGAGTCCATAGAACGATCTTGGATAAGCTGCACTGCACTGCCTGCTAAGAACATCGAGACAAAGTGTCCTTCCTCCAATGCCGCTTCAGCAATTAAAAATGCGCGATCAGCTTGTGTAGGCGCTTCAGGTCCATGTGTGGAATGAATTAAGATTTTCGCCATGACTATACACCTCTACTATTTAATGTTTTTTAAAATTGTTTGTTAGTACTAACTAACATATTTCCCATAGGAAGGATGCGTTCTATTATGGGATAAGAACGTTCTTAAAAAGAATCTTAAGCTCTCCCCTATCCCATAACAACACTCAAGTACATTAGGCCATCACTGAGTCTATATCTGAGGCGTCAACTGTCCGCAAAACAAAGTTACGCTATTTTTTATAAACTCCTCTTCCGACAGCGATGTAATCGTTTCGCCAGATACAAACGAGCGCGATATGAAAAGACCGTAGTGCATATACAAAAAGCTCATGGCGTACATTTCCACATCGCATTCAATCATTTTCTTCTCTTGCTGCATGCGGGTAAAGTAGTTAATCATCAGCTCTTTGAGCTGTCTCGGATGCTTGTTGACTTGTTCCAGCAGCCCCTCAATATTCTCTCCTTCTTTGAGAGCGAGGTGAATCACGTAGCGATTGCGTTTCATAAGCTCATGATACGTCCGGGCGATTAATAATAGATCCTTTTCCAGGTCCCATACGATTTTGTCTACGAATAGCTTTTTAAAGGAAATGGTGTAATAAAAACGATCGACCGCCTCCTCCAATAGCTTCTTCTTTGTTCCGAAGTGCCTGAACAACGTCATCTCGCTAACCGATGCTTCCTTAGCGATCTCTTTTGTTGTTACCGCGTTAAAGCCCTTCTTGGCCATTAATTCTATCGCGACTTGTAAAATCTTCTCTCCTGTATCCACATAATGCAATGGAGTAGTCTCCTTTATTTGATGTTAGTGACAACTAACAAATGATTTAAATAAATTATAAAAATCATTCGTGTAATTGTCAATAACGGATTCCATATATTTCTAACTTCTCCTGTGGGATCACGTTCTAAAATCCTAATATTTTCGGCAACCACAACGTAAGCCAAGGAATATAAGTAATAAACAGCAGTGCGGCTAAGGAAATCCATATAAACTTCTGAAGCCCCGGCAAGATCTCCATGAGGTTGAGCTTTGTTATGCTGTTGCTGACAAAGATGTTTAAGCCAAAAGGCGGCGTGAAGGTCCCGATTGCCAAGTTCAATACGGTAATTATTCCCAGATGAATCGGATCAATCCCCAAAGCGACAGCAGAAGACAAAATAAGAGGTGCGATAACAATCAAGGCGATCGTTGAGTCCAGGAACATACCGATCAATAGCAGCAGAACATTTAAGAATAACAGGAATGTCCAAGAGCTATGGAAATTGTCCGTCAGGAACGAACTCATTTGCTGCGGAACTTGACCAACTGTCAAAATCCAAGAAAAAGCCGAAGCTCCCGCCACAAGAATCATGATCTGGGCCGACGTGATCGCCGAGGTTACGCATAGTTTGTAAAGCTTTTTCAGATCTATTTCCTTATACACGAACATACCGATGATGATTGTATATACAGCCGCAATGGCTGCCGCCTCAGTCGGAGTAAATAACCCGCTAAAAATACCTCCCATTACGAGAACCGCAACAAGCAGTGCCCAGAACGCATCCTTTGTCGCATCGATAAATTCCTTGGTTGTTGCACGTGCTTCTGCGGAAAGCTGATTCTTCTTCGCATACCACCAAATATAAGCGAGAGTAAAGAATCCGAAAAACAAGCCTGAGCTAGTGCCTGCAGCGTATAGCGCACCGACCGATACATTGGTGGCAGCCGCATAAAGAACCAAAGTGATGCCGGGCGGAAGGAGCAGAGAAACCGCTCCGGATTGGATGATCAGTCCGCTGGCAAATGATTTATTGTACCCTTGTTTAATCAATTCCGGATACAGGATTTTTCCAATAGCAACAACCGTTGCAGGACTGGAGCCGGAAAGGGCTCCAAAAAACATTGCAGCAATTTGTGTAGTCATCGCCAATCCGCCTTTAAAGTGTCCGATGACCGCTTTACACCAGCGAATCATACGGCTCGCCAATCCCCCTACGTCCATCGCATTGGCGCCCAAGATATATAAAGGCAAACACATCAGCACAAACTTATCGATTCCGCCGAACGTACGCTGCAAAACGATCATTGGCGAAACATCGGCAAAGAAATATATTCCTGCAAAGGTGCTTAAGCTTAAAGCCATAAAAATCGGTATGCCCATAAACAGCATCCCTAAAACCATTATAATAACGGCTGTAATCATAATGCTCCATTTCCTTTCCGAGTATCCGTTAACACTGCAGTCGGTGTTTTGAACAAAGCAATGAGATTTTGGACATAACGGAGCGTCGTTAAGAGTCCGCCGATCGGCATTACAACATAAACAAGATACATCGGGATTCCGAGCGACGGAGCTTTCTGGGTTGTATTCTGAACAAACTGGACAAGCTCAAAGCCGTACCATGTAAATACGATGCTGAAGATGATCGCAATCACGTAAATGATGGCATGGACAGCGATTTTTAGATTCCCCTTCAATAACATTGGCACCAAGTCAATGCTCACATGATTGCTATACCGTGCGCACACACTCATACCAATAAAGGTCATGGCCACGAGAAGATACCGCGTTAATTCTTCGGACCAAGACGTACCTAAATCCATCCAACGCATGGCTACGTTCAAAGTTACAAGGAGAGTAGCAGCTAGCAGTGTAAACGCAATAAAAGCTTCTTCCATTCTATCAAGTATTTTCATTGGCCCAATTCCCTCCCGACCCCGATCTCGTTGCAACTTGATTCCAATTATTGATTAGCAGCAACTTCATCACGGATCGTTTTGAGAAGCTGCTTCATTGAATCTGTTGTGCTTAATTTATCCTGGAGCGGTAAAGACAAATCGACAAACGGTTTAATTTGTTCAGGTGTAAGCCTATACTCAACCATGCCTTTTTCCTTCAAACCATTTAAGTGCTCGGCTTCTTTCTTCGTGTTGTAATCACGTGCAAAAAGCCTTGCTTCCTTTTCAGCCTCGTTCAAAACTTGCTTAAGTTCAGGACTCAGGCCGTCAAACCATTTTTTATTAGCAACGAGCATATGGAATTGGTAGCCATGGTTCATGATCATCAAATTCTTCTGAACTTCATGATGGTTTTGTGTGGCAATCGTTTCGAGCGGATTTTCCTGGCCATCTACCACATTCGATTGAAGCGCTGTATACAATTCTGCGAAATCGACCGGTGTCGGATTTGCTCCCCATGTTTTATATTGTTCGATTAAGGTCGGGGAAGGAATAACCCGGAATTTCATCCCATTCATATCTTCAGGAGACAAGATCGGGCCCTTTTTCCCTGTTGTGAGTGCCTTAAAGCCGCCTGCCCAAATACCGAATGCATGAAAACCGTGGTTTTCTAATGATTTCATGGCCTCCTCGCCAGCCTTGCCGTCAGCTACTTTCCACAACTTCGTTTCATCTGTTGGCCATAGATAAGGGAATTCGAGCACCTTTAAATTTTCATCAAATGTGGATAACGTAGACACAAGCGACAAGGACATCTCTACGCTGCCGAGCTGAGCCATTTCCGTCTGTTCGCGAAGCGACCCGAGCTGGAGATTAGGGTATACTTGAACCTCTACATTTCCTCCGGTTTTATCTTCGACAATTTTTTTAAATTTATAAGCACCCTGGATTTGTGAGCTAGATTCCGACGTAGTACCCGCAAGTCTGATCTTCATGGCCGGAAACTCCGTGCCCGACGCCCCGTTCGTACTAGAAGCTATCGTCTCCGTTCCTTTGGAGCCACTTCCACAAGCTAACATGGATACAGACAATAATGCAGTCATGCTCACAACCGTTAATTTTTTAGCTATACTCTTCATTCAAAACACCCCGCCTAATTAGTAGTGGTTCATTCAAAAAGCAGAACAATCGCTTACGGTGTTAATGCTAGTCCTTATCCTTACTAGTAAATAATGACCTGCTCTTTAGATCACCACCTTAAGTTAATTCAATCGCCTTACGTTAGTTAGTACAAACTAACATTTAGGGCTCAGTTCAACCTGGGGTTTATTTCTTTCATTGGAATCCATAACTTGATTGTTATTATAAACATCATTTCATAGCCTGACAATCCTATTTTTCTGAAAATTATAAAAGTAATCAAGCGATGTATTTGTGTTATGTTTAATAACATATTATAAAGCTATTAGTGTTAGTATAAGTATTTTTCGGGAATTTTGCAATATAATCCAGTCGAATTTTCCTAATAATATGACATTATATAACATAAATATGACATTAAATTTACGTTTTTGACCATGGATTAAATTTGAAAGAAAATGATGTCATGCTTCTGCATATGAAGGACATCCGTACCGGCTATAACTCGGAAGCCCCTTAATTTGAAGGCTTGTATAACCGCAGAGACATCCAAGCACCAATTTATCTAAACTCAACGGAAAGGATATGATCGATTTTTAGAATTTCCCGGATCATTTTCTGTTCCTCAACATCGTATTTACAAATGATCTCCATCGTGGTTGTTGCAAATTCACCGTTCACCCGTATGGAAACGTTCGTAATATTTATATTATACTTTACCAAGATTTGAGAAACCTGCGCGATAAGTCCCGGACGATCAATCGAGGCATAAGATAATTGTTTTTTGATCTGACCTGAATTTTCGACCAAAAAATGCTCCAGCTCAAGAAGATATTCTTTTATATATCCGTAGAAATGGTAAAACCCCTGAGAGTCGACCGCATCCTTCCATAAGTGATTTCTCTTTTGATCCAATACCCGATTAAGTAATGTAAGATTCAATCTCTTCCCTTGAATAATCTTTTCTTGCATGGAAATCAGAATATGAAGCGTTTTTTTCGAAAAGGCAAGCTCATCATCAACTATCTCTACATTCGTAAGAGCCTTTGACATGTCATGAATACGCTCCAGCATCGTTTCGAACGACTGGAATATTTTGGACGTATTTTTAAAGCTGCTTTTACGAAACTTTCGGTCTTCATTAATCAGACCTGAAATTTCCTTCCCCTTTTTTATATACATTCGGATTTCATCCAATTGATTTTTCATGGATAAATATGGCGTTATGCGGCGTTTTTCCAAATCGAGAGAGAGATAATGAAGAAGCGCCCGAAGCATGCCTTCCGCCTGATGGAGGATGACTTCAGCTCTTTCCTGGTGAACAGGCTTATGTATTAAATTGATTAGGGCTCCGACGCCCGTCCCGATGATGACCAAGGCGATTTGATTGTACGCCGCTTCCCAAAAATCAAGCCCTATCGTTCCCATCGTATTGATGGCGATGACGACGGACACTAGCAGGGAATTGGTCCACTTGATGTAAACATGGAGTGCCATCAGCAGGAATGCAATGAACCCCATGGCTAAAAAAGAGTCCCCGAGAGTAAATAAGGCTACAGCCCCGAGCACAGCTCCTATTACAGCGCTGGCGGTTTGTTGAACGCCATTTCGTAATGAACGGTATAGTGACGGCTGTACAGATAATACAGCAATGATTCCGGCAAAATGATATGCATACAAATCCAAGCTTTTAGAAATAAGAATGGATATGGCAACAGCCAAGCAAGTCTTAATGACCCTCGCACCAATCATGGCAAATCCCCCTATTATGACAGCCAAGTATGAGTAATATTATATGACATAAAATCATTTTTTGTTGATTGATTTTCAATTTTTACAGCTTTTTATTTTGACTAGCTAAACGTATGTCAATAACATTTACATAAAATGAAAAAAGCAGTAACCCATCGGGTTGCTGCTTTTGCTTTTTTTGAAACCTACCGCGACTGTACAATGCTTCAATACGCCGCTTTAAACGGTCATGAAGTCGGGGATATATAGGTTAGTGATCGGAATTAAGCTTGGAACGACTCTAGCGCTGCCCGTACCTCCGCCGGCGTATCCATATCTAGGATCCGCTCGGCAAGCTTGCTGCATGACTCGCGGTCCAACTGGGTCACGATACGTTTGACCTTCTGCATGGAGGATGGCGCCATGCTCCACTCATGCAGCCCTAATCCGACTAGCAGCGGAGCCGCCAGGGGATCGCCGGCCATGCTTCCACACATCCCCGTCCATATGTTTTGACGGTTGGAGGCGTCAATGACTTGTTTAATCAAGCGGATAACCGCCGGATGGAAATAGTCATACAGATCGGATACACGTTCATTCATCCGGTCCACGGCTACCGTATATTGCACCAAATCATTCGTTCCGATACTAAAGAAGTCGACCTCTTTGGCAAAGCGGTCCGCTTGGAGCGCTGCAGAAGGAATTTCAATCATGATTCCGATCTCAACCTTGTCAGCGGTTGGAATACCTTCTTGCTGAAGCTGCGCCCGTACATCCTCGTAGATGGCCTTCGCCTTTCTCCACTCTGCCAAGCCGGAAATCATCGGAAACATAATTTTGAGGTTTCCATGAACATTCGCACGCAAAATGGCCCGAAGCTGAGTGACCAGCAATTCTTGACGGTCCAAACAAAGTCGAATCGCCCGATATCCAAGAAACGGGTTCATTTCCTGCTCAAGCTCCAGATATGGCAGCTCTTTATCTCCGCCGATATCCAGCGTCCGAATCACTACAGGACGTCCCTGCATGGCCTCGGCTACCGATTTATAAGCCATATATTGTGTCTCTTCATCCGGCATCGAGCTTCGGCTCATGAATAAAAATTCGGTGCGGTATAGCCCTACTCCTTCGGCTCCCTTTTCGATCAGGTCACGCGCCTCTTCCGGGGTGCCGATATTCGCCGCCACTTCAATACGGAACCCGTCTGTGGTGACCGCCTCTGTATTCGCATAAGCCTGCAGCTCTTTGCGGGTTTCCTCTTGAAGCTGCATTTTTTCCCGCGCGGCGGCGATCGTCTGCTCATCGGGATTGACCATACAACTGCCTGTTGATCCGTCAATAACGAGAAAATCGCCGCCTTGAATCGTTTCGATCGCTTTTCCCGCTCCAAGAATGGCCGCGATCCCCAGTGAATTGGCCAAGATCGCCGTATGCGACGTCTTTCCTCCGACACGGGTAATGAACCCACGCACAAACCGGGTATCCAATTGAACCGTATCCGAAGGAGTTAAGTCATCGGCGACGATGATCACTTCTTCCCGAATATCGGATAAGGAGCTCTGGTGGCCTCCTCTGACATGCATCAGCAGCCGCCCGCCCACATCGCGGACATCCGCCGCCCGCTCCCGCATATATTCATTCGCCATGCTTTCAAATAAGCCGGCGGTCTTTTTCACAATCATGCGAATGGCCGTTTCAGCAGACCACTGCTCTTTAACGATCAGCTTTTCCATAGGAGGGAAGAAGGTAGGGTCGTTCAACATGCTGACTTGTCCTTTAAGGATAACCGCCTTCTCCTCCCCCAGAACCTCCTGGGCACGTTGGATCAGCGCCTCCAGATCCTTCATGCATTGCTCCTTGGCCGTTTGAAGCAAAGCCGCGTCATGCTCCGGACGATCGGTTTTGCGGTCTTCGACAGCATCCAGGGAAACGGGGGCATAGACGAATGCCTTCCCCATCTGTACACCTTCAGAAACGCCTAAACCTTGGATCATTAAACCCGTCGTCATGAACTCCACTCCCTTCTCTTCTCCCCTGTTGTCTTCCTTTTACGCTTCGCCAAATCCGCTCTCAACCAATGCCGCTAATGCTTCTACGGCTTCTTTCTCATCAGGACCTTCTGCCGAAATGGAAATTACGGCTCCCTTTTCTAAACCTAAAGCCATTAATCCCAAAATGCTTTTGCCGTCGGTTTCCGCTTGCGGTTCCTTCACTTGAATGGTAATTGTGGATTCAAACTTCACTGCTTCTTCTGTAAATAATTGTGCCGGTCTGACATGAAAGCCCGACTCATTGCGGATCGTCGTTTCTTTGGTGTACATACTCTATTCTCCCAACTATCTTTAGATGGTTTGCAGTAAATTGATTAATTGCTTTGGTTCTTCGACTGCCAGCAGTTGGCTGCGGAAATCTTCATCGATAAGCTTGCGGGAAATCCCAATCAAAATTTTCAGGTGCTCATTAGCCGCCGCTTCTTCAGGTACGGCAATCATGAATACAGCTTGTACTGGCGCGCCGTCAAGCGATTGCCAGTCTAACGGCTTGGATAATTTCGCAAAAGCCAAGCTTGGCTTTTTGACACCCGAGGATTTACCATGCGGGATCGCAACCCCGAATCCGATTCCCGTAGAACCGGTCTCTTCCCGCTTCATGACGGCTTCAAGATACGCAGCCTTGTCGGACAAAACTCCGCCTGCATCCAATTGATCGACCAACGCTCTCATGCATGCGGCTTTATCGGAAGCATCCAACGGGATAATGATGGATTGTTCCTGTAACAGAGCACTTACGTCCATTTATTTAACTCCTCCTTAGGATTGAGATACTGGTTTTTTTAGAATCGTTAGCATAAGCGCTGTAACCAGCGTTCCAATTACAATCGCTAATGCGTATAGCCCTACTTGTCCTACAGCATTAGGTATGGCCAAAACGAAAGCCCCGCCGTGGGGAGCCCTGAGTGTAGCTCCAAATACCATGGAAAGCGCCCCGGTTACTGCCGAACCGACCATAATCGATGGAATAACACGGATAGGATCGCTTGCCGCGAAAGGAATGGCTCCTTCCGTAATAAAAGCAAGTCCAAGCACGCCGGCAGATTTCCCCGCTTGCCGTTCCTCATTCGTGAATTTCTTCGGCGCCAGCTGAGTAGCAAGCCACAATCCGAGCGGAGGTGTCATTCCCGCCGCCATGACTACGGCCATCGGACCATAAACCCCAGTAGACAAAAGGCCGATAGCGAAGGTATACGCCGTTTTGTTGAACGGTCCACCCATATCGAAAGCCATCATTGCGCCAAGCACCACGCCAAGCAAAATCGCATTGGCAGAGCCCATATTTTTCAGCCATAACGTAAGACTGTCCATTATATATTTTACAGGTTCGCCAATTACATACACCATGGCCAGACCGGTAACCGCCGAGGCAATCAGCGGAATTAACAGAATCGGTTTCAGCCCTTCCAGATTTCTAGGCAGCTTAATACTTTCTTTTAACCATTTGGCGGTGTAACCGGCCAAAAATCCTGCTATGATACCGCCCAAGAAGCCGGCGCCGGTTTGCGAAGCCAGCATTCCTCCGATCAAGCCCGGAGCAAGACCTGGCTTCTCCGCTATGGAGAACGCGATGAAACCGGCAAGCACAGGAACCATCAAAGCAAAGGCCGCACCCCCGCCGATACTCATTAACGCTGCTGCCAGCGTGCCTTCTTCTTTAAAGGCTTCAATACCAAAAATAAAGGAAATCGCAATAAGCAATCCGCCGGCAACGACCAGCGGAAGCATGCTCGAAACACCGGTCATCAGATGCTTATAGGCACCTTTTCTTGATGCGCTTCTTTCAGCCTTGGATTTTTCCACTTCCTGAATCAGGTCTGCGGGAGCTGCTGTTGCCTCTTTATTCAACGCCTCTTCAAGCAATCCGTTCGGATCTTTAATCGCTTGGGCGACAGGGACCTTTACCACCGGTCTCCCTTGAAACCGGGATTCCTGTACGTCAATTTCCGCAGCTACGATAATGGCATGCGCCCCTGCGATTTCCTCCGGCGTAATTTCATTTTCCACGCCAACGGCACCGCGGGTTTCGACCTTAAGGTCGATCCCCTTCTCTTTCGCTGCTTTAAGAAGGGATTCGGCAGCCATATAAGTATGAGCTACCCCCGTCGGACAAGCCGTGACCGCATAAATCTTTTTCATATTGAACCCTCCCTTGATGTAAGACTTTCTTAAACGGTAAGCGGGCAAATATCGACTAGTTCAAGCTTTTCCTGCACTTCGTCTAACGTGCATACCTCAGTGCCCGGCTTGGAAGCCGTCACGGTTCCCGCCGCGGACGTCCATCTGGCCGTTTCTTCTAAAGACTTGTTATGCAAGTAACAATAGACCATCGCGGCCACCATGGAATCTCCCGCCCCTACGGTGCTCTTTGGTTCTATCGGAAACGGTTTGACACGGAATGCCTGCTCGCTGTTCACTAGAATCGAGCCGCTTCCGCCCATGGAAACAATGACATTGGCAATGCCTCGTTGGACCAGCTCTCTGCCCGCGGCAGCGATAGCTTCGTCCGAAGTCAAAGGTGAGCCGATGAGCGTTTCGAGCTCATGTATGTTCGGTTTGATCGCATACGGAGCCGCTTCAATTCCCTTCGCCAGCGCCTCACCGTCTGCATCCAGGATAGTACGTACGCCTTGGCCTTTCGCAGTCTGAATCAACTGCTTGTAAAAATCGACCGGGGTGCCGGGAGGCAGGCTTCCTCCTAAAACAACAAGGGAAACCCCTTCCAAGCCCGCTTCAAACCTTTGAACAAACTCATCGAGTAATGTCGGGCTTGGCGAGAACCCCGGCTCATTTAATTCCGTCGTTTGTTTCGTATATTCATCTACAACCTTCAGGTTGATGCGAGTGTGCCCTTGCGCCTCAAGAAAATGGGATGGAATCCCGTACTCCTGAAGCTTCGTCATCAGCATTTGCCCTTCGGGTCCGGACTGTAATCCCGAGGCTCTGACATCGACTGAAAAATGCTTTAACACCTTGGCAACATTAATTCCTTTGCCGCCCGCATCCAAGCGCACCGCTTTAATCCGGTTTAACTGACCATACGAAAACTTTTCCACCGTAACCGTTTTATCTACGGCCGGATTCATGGTTACCGTAAGGACTGAGCTTATCATGATGCTTACCCCCTAGCCAATGTGACCTTGATGCCTTCTAGCTCCATTTCCTTTGCAGCCTGCTCCGTTAAAGCGTCATCATTGATAATGCAATGATGAATTTCCGAAAGATCCGCTACCTTGGCAAAGGTTATTTTTCCGTATTTGCTGTGATCCGTAACCAAAATCACCTGTTTCGCCGAACGAATCATCGCCCGTTTGACTTCTGCCTCCAATAAATTCGGTGTGGTCAACCCGGCTTCCGGATCTATGCCGTTGATGGCAAGAAACAGCTTGTCCACACGGATCGAACCGATGGATTGATTCGCGATCGGACCAACCATCGCCTGGGTTTCACGCCTTAAAGTTCCGCCCGTCAGCAATACATCGATATGATTTATGCTCTTCAGCTCATGTGCAACCATGACTGAATTCGTAACTACGGTAAGCTGCCTAAATGATTTCAACTGTTTGGCTAAGTAATACGTTGTAGTACCCGAATCCAAAAAAATCGTATCTCCTTCATCAATGAAGGATACCGCTCTTTTGGCGACAGCCTCCTTTTGAGGACGTAACCGATCCTCTTTTTCCTCGAAAGAAGGCTCGAAAGGCTCCAGATTCTGAATGGCGACTACGCCGCCATGTGTTCTCCGCAGCGGTTTGGTCTCTTCAAGATCGCGTAAATCCCGGCGGACCGTCGATTCGGATACTTGAAAGAGTGCTGCAAGCTCCTGGACCGATGCCCGGCTTCGACTGATCACATATTCAGCAATCTTTTGTTTACGTTCCTCTTCAAACAACACGGCCATCCCCTTCAAAGTCCATGCCCACTTTTGGCCATTTATCCAGTTATTCATGATCATTTATGACTGTATAATCTTATTTATGATTATATATGCTCGTATTTTTTTTGTAAAGCGCTAGCATGAGCAATATATTGACAGTTTTACTGCAATTCATTCACAAATGTGCAAGTTCAAAATGAAATGAAGGCTCGTGGCAAGGAGAGGTTAAACGGATTGCCGCTGTTTTTGTATTTTTCCCAAAAAAGATGGTTCTAACTCTGATCGACGACCGCCTTACCATGCCCGCTTGCCTCAACGTAGGCCAGGATGCCTAGCTGTTGCAGAAGCTTCACATGCCCAACAGGATGAGTAGATAATCACTAGGAAAGCGGTCGCGATCCACCAGCGGCTTCAATAAAAAAAGCGTCAGTTCCGTCAATCGCGTCACCAAGACGCAACTGCCAGTACTGACACAATGGATGCTCACACCAGGGTATGAGCTTAAAACGTAAGAAGCCCTGTCCAGCATCCCAAACCCGATGCCGATTATAGATTCATAATACTTTTAAATTCTTTTATTTTTCCTCTGCTTACCGGAACCTTTGTGCTACTCGCATCATTCATTTTTACTAAATACGTACTGTTAAACCAAGGAATGATTTCACTTATGCATTTTAGGTTGATCATATAATTTCGGTGAGATCGAAAAAAATAACCCGTTTCATATAAAGCCAATTCCAATTCATGTAGAGACATTTCGCATTTTTCTATGGAATCTTTAGTGGAAATGTATACTTCTTTGTCTTTGACAAACGCAAAACTGATTTCGCTTACATCAATCGGTTTGATGATGTTGTTTTTCCGTATACAGATGCGGCCTTCGAGCGTTGGCGGCGCTTTTTCCCATTTTATCTTTGTTTTAGCTTGAAGAGATTTCACTTTTTTGATGGCATCGTCCAACCCGGATTCCGATATAGGTTTTGTAAGATAAGCGATAGCGGGCGTATTAAAAGCTTCTAACGCATGTTCATAAAAAGCGGTTGAAAAAATAATGAACGGAGCATTCGTCATTTGATTTAACCTCTTAGCGAAATCCAGGCCACTCATCTCGGGCATTTGGATATCCAGAAAAAGCAGATCAGGCTCATCATGAATCACTTTTGAAAGGGCTTCAACGGGATTATGATGGATGGAGACAATTTGAATATCTATATATTTTTGAAGCAGGAATGCCAGCTCGGAACAAATCGCAGGTTCATCATCGACAATGATTGTTTTTATAAACAAGTCAGATCACTTCCTTTTTTAGACCGGTCATTGGAATTTCAAAGGTTACGATCGTACCGGATCCCGGTTCGCTTTGAATATGCAGACCATAATCTTTCCCGTATATCGACTGTAATCTACGGTGAATATTAGAAAAACCTATTCCCTTGGTTTGGTGATTTAAAATTTCCGCTAACCTCTTCTCGTGAATTCCGATGCCGTTATCTTCAACACGGATTTGTACATGATTTCTGTTTTGACAAACCTTAATCCCTAACAAGCAGTTATTTATTTTTGGAAATAAACCATGATGAATCGAATTTTCAATAATAGGCTGCAAGGTAAGCACCGGCAATTGGATATTCAATAAGGATTCGTCAATTTCCATCGTCACCTTTAATCGGTTGGCGAATCTGACCTTCTCAATCTCCAAATAAGATTTTATCCCATCCAGCTCTTCTTTCAAGCTGTTGAAGTTGCTTTTATGATTCAGATTCCGCCTGAAAATGTCGCTCAGATTGCCCAGCAGGTTTCTTGCAAGCTCAGGATTGGTTCTGCAGTAGGACATGATGGTGCTTAGCGTGTTGAAAAGAAAATGCGGTTTAATTTGCGCCTGCAGCGCATTCAATTCCGCCTGCTGCCGCATTTTCGTTTGTTCTGCTATCTCCGCAAGTTCAATTTGTACCGAAAGCAGCTTGGCTAGTCCGTCAACAAGATTAATGTAGGTTTGGGTTTCTTTAAATGAATTTTTATAGTAAATTTGCAATGTTCCAACCGGCTTATGGTTATGAACCAATTTTGCGCCTACTGCTGATTTTAAGGGAAAATGACGATGGACATGCACAAATTCTTTATCCAAAGAAAGGAGCCTCATCTTATTTTGTTTGAGGACGGCTTCTGTTACCTGCGCATAAATCGCCCCTCCATGAAGACCGCTATCGCTTCCAACACCTACAATGCTTAATATTTTATCACAATCCGTGATGACGACAGCATCTACATTTGCAATTTCATGAATGATCTCTGCCGTTTGCTTCGCGGACGTTTCATTAAGACCTGTTCTAAGATGGGGAAGAGTACGACTAGCGATGCTAAGAGCAAGCTTGGCCGCCATAGCACCGGATTGGTCCTGTAAAAGTTTAATGTTCATAAAAATCCGGATGAAAATCATCAATCCCAAGATTGTCATAATCGTAGTAGGTATAGCTATTTTCAATTCTAATGCCAGCGCTGCCTCAAATGGTTTGGCTATGAGCAGCACTAAAATCTTTTGAATCAATTCCGCCGCAAGCCCTAACATCACGATATGCTGCCATTTCATTCTTAACATATCGTATTTCATGCCTGCCACCCCTCCCAATAAGCCGCAAAGCACGGTAGAGATGGCACAGGCCTCGGCGGTAAATCCACCGATAGAATATCTATGAATGCCTCCTATGATTCCGGAGAATATCCCAACCACAGGCCCTCCTACAAGCCCTCCAACCACGGCACCGACCATCCTCGTGTTGGCCAATGCATCATTGATTTGAATTCCATTTTCTGTCCCAAGGATGGATACAAAACCAAATATGGCTGAAAGGATAACGGTTCGCTTCCAATCATTTTTTCCATAAATTAAAAGTCTAAAATAATTCAATTGACCAATGAATAAAGAGATGAGAGCAACGACGACGACATTCTCAAAGAGCCTTAGCAGGATGGTTAAATCCATTGGTCCTCCTCCTCTTGCATTTCAGAATAAACAGACGGCAAATCAGGTGCTATTTTTGAATACTTGGAAACAATGAATGGCTTTAATTCAAAGCGGGAGATACTATTTTGTAGTATAAAGAACACTTCTAATTACTTCAACCGGATGGGTGTAAGCGTTACACAACATTTCGATAAAGGGGCTCATTCATGCAAGCAATGACTCATAAAAATAATGTGCCTATCGAAGAAACCGGTTACTTTCTGGAGGAGGAATCACATCATGTCTCAGTCCGTTGAGTCGACAAGAAAGGGAAGTATTGCAGGCAACATCTTTAAAGGCTCGGTTGGAAATCTGATCGAATGGTACGACTGGTACGTTTATGCTGCATTCGCCGTCTATTTCTCATCGCAGTTCTTTCCTAAGGGCGACCCGACAAGCCAACTCCTCAACACGGCGGCGATCTTTGCCGTAGGCTTCTTAATGCGCCCGATAGGGAGTTTATTGCTGGGCCGGTATGCCGACCGACATGGCCGCCGTGCCGCGCTGACACTTTCCATCTCTGTCATGGCCGCCGGTTCCCTGATCATTGCCGTCACCCCTAGTTATAGCTCCATAGGGATCATGGCTCCCATTATTTTGGTTCTCGCCCGTTTACTCCAAGGATTGTCGCTTGGAGGAGAGTATGGAACCTCGGCAACGTACTTGTCCGAGATGGCCAGCAGTGGCCGGCGCGGCTTCTACTCCAGCTTCCAATACGTCACACTGATTGGAGGCCAGTTGATTGCGCTGGGCGTCCAAATCATTCTTCAACAACTGCTCAGCGAAGCCGAAATGCAGGCTTGGGGCTGGCGTGTTCCTTTCGTCATTGGAGCACTCGGGGCACTAGCTGTCTTGTGGCTTCGCCGTTCGATGGACGAATCTGAGCAGTATACCAAAATGGATTCCAAAAGCAAGGAAAAGGCCGGTACTATTCGAGCTCTGATGAAGCATCCTAAAGCGGTGCTGACCGTTGTCGGATTAACACTCGGCGGAACGGTCGCCTTCTATACCTATACAACGTACTTACAAAAATTCATGGTGAATACGGTAGGCCTTCCCAAGGAGATCGTCAGCTGGATCAACTTTATCGCCCTGCTGGTATTCATCGTGCTTCAGCCGCTTGCCGGCATGCTGTCCGACCGGATTGGACGGCGTCCGCTATTGCTCTGTTTCGGTGTCCTTGGTACTTTGCTGACAGCGCCGCTGTTCTTTCTCATGGAGAGCATGAAAAGCCCTATCGGTGCTTTCTTGCTCATGCTGGCTGGTCTTATCATCGTTACCGGTTACACTTCGATCAATGCCATCGTGAAAGCCGAGCTCTTCCCCACAGAAGTCCGCGCCCTTGGCGTAGGCTTCCCGTACGGACTTACCGTCGCGATATTCGGCGGGACCGCGGAGTTCATCGCATTGTGGTTCAAGAGCATTGGAATGGAATCGCTTTTCTACTTTTATGTAGCAGCCTGTATTGCGGTAAGCTTCATCGTCTACTGGCGTATGGGCGAGTCTTCCAAAACGTCCCACATCGAAGCCGAGCTTAATCGCAAATAAAGGCGATCTTAAGCAGCCAACTGTATTCGAAAGTGCAGTCTCTTCCACGGAAGAGGCTGCACTTTTTTATACTTATCGCTGCTTCATAAACCATCACAATCTATAGGAGATTAAAAATTTCTAACGAAAATGACTCAAATCGATTTGTCACAGACATTTGTCCTCATCGAGAAAAATATAATGAAGCAGTGACCGCTCCCTTCCGCCTGTCAGGATGACTTCGGCTCGTTCTTGACAATCACAGCAACATATGATAATTTTCTTTTTATCGATAATCGATTAACGATATGTAAATGTGATTAATATCTTATAGCTTAAATTTGTTCTCATCTTGATTAAGTTTGTAAGCGCATACACTTTTCTTTCTTAAAGGTTTCTAAAGGGGGTGAACAACGATGACCGGGTACAGACGAAAATACTGACTTCGATATGGCGAAGGGCAGCACGATGCCACACTGTTTAAGCATCAAAATAAACAATTTGGAGGATCTGAACATGGGGAAAAGCATCGTTCAATGGCTTCTGGCTGGTATTTTGGCATGTGTGACAGTCGTTTCCGGTTGTGCTAACTCGAATCAAACAACAAGCAGTACAGACTCTGCCGCAAATCAAAAAACAGAGATAGATTATCCTACTAAGCAAATTGAATATGTTGTTCCTTTTGACCCGGGCGGCGGTACCGATCTTGTGGCAAGGGCAGTAGCCGATTATTTAAGCAAGGCATGGGGGCAGTCGATTATCGTGGTGAATAAACCGGGTGCGGGCGGTATGGTCGGCTCACAAGCGGTTTTAAAACAAGGAGCAAAAGACGGATATACGGTTTTAGCCGTCGGCGGTACCAATACCACCCTTCCCAATGCCAATATGACCGATGTTCCGGTTAAACTCGATGAACATCTTTTTACGAACCGGTTCGCTGAAGATTTTATCGCCTTTACCGTAAAAGCCGATGCCCCATGGAAAGATTTCAAGGAATTCTGTGAGTGGGTAAAACAAAACCCGGAGCAGCTGACTTGGACAGCCGTTGGGTCGGGGGGCCTTTCCGTACTTGCCGTAGCGGAATGGTTAAATACCATCGGTGCCGACTACAGCAAGACAAGAATGATTGTGACTAAAGGAGTGGCTGAAGCGATGCCGAAAATTGCCGGAGGACACGCCGTTCTCGGTGTTCACTCGATCAACGAGGTCAGTTCTATGGTTAAGGCCGGCAAAGTGAAAATATTGGCGGTTTCCTCTCCAAAAAGAAGCTCTTATTTCCCCGACGTGCCCACGGTAGAAGAGCAAGGCATCAAAGGTTTGAGCATCAAATGGTGGACTGGCGTTTCTATGCCGCTTGGCACTCCGGAAGAGGTGGTTAAACGATGGGAAGATACGACCGAGAAGATGGTGAAAGATCCGGCTTTTATTGAAAATCTGAAAAAATTGACCTTAGAGCCATCTTATCTGAATAAAGCTGATTTCAATAAATTCGTGCAAGAGGAAGGCAAATATTACACCGATTTAGCCACTAAGCTTGGAATAAGAAAGTAAGGGCACAGGTATCAACTTAAATCATCCGAGCGATTTCGAGAACGATTTAAGGATTCATTGGGGTGGCGTTACCATTATCCAATCGCTTGTCCAGTAGGCAGCGGCTGTTGACAAAAACTGTAATAGACTACCGTGCAATTCAGCTACAGCGAAAGCTGTTTATACCAGGTTAATTCAAGGCTTTCTGACCATGAATCGGATCAAAGAAAGAGAGAGCATCCATTTGAATGCTCTCTCACACTACTTATGGAGACGAGGGGAGTCGAACCCCTGTCCGAAGATAACGCCACACAGGCTTCTACGGGTGTAGTCACAGTTTTGATGTCACCCGAGCAGCGCCCTCAAACCACAAACTACTTCTCCAAGCTATTACTTAATGCTTTAAGCTCGTCTACCATAGCCACCCGACGAGGGTAATTCTCGATCAATCGCCGAATGATGCCTTTCGCTTGTTCCTTGGCACCAGCCCTGAAATAACTTTTAATCAGCCTACAAACTCCCTTGTACTTTCTTCGATCTGTTGCGGCCGCCGCTTCACTAAAAATATATTCCTCATAGATCGAATAAGCCTCCTCGGGGTACTCTTGTGCCAACTGCTTTCCATAATGCTCTATGTAAATAGGATGGGCTCGTACCACTTCCAGCAGTTTTGCAGTTTCGCCTTCCTGCGACAACAACGCAGCATAATCGTGTGGCATGAGATTTTCAAGAAGTTCGTGCAGGAGAACGACCCGTGTTTCCTCCCAAGTGCCTTCAAGCTGGCAAAGCTCCTTCAATTTCTGAAAATACGATGTATCTCCTCTTAGCAGGATGAGACGAATCATCTCGACCTGCTTCTCTGTAATGCGAAGCTCCGAATAGATTCGTTCCAGATTATAGGCCCACACAGGGGGTCTGTGGTAAAAGCCCTTATCCTCTTGGAGCGCTTCAACGCATAATTGTTCTGCTAAGGAATACTGCTGGTTTCCAATGGCTCGTTCAACCATAATCTTTCTCATTTCGGGAACATCCAAATGCTCCATCACATACTGATCCGCCGCAGCAACACCGTTCAACCGTTCAATGATTCCTTGAGTAATGACGAATCGATCAGGGTATTCCCTTCTTCCATACATCGTTCCGAGCATTGGGAAGATGCTATATACACTCTCGGCATCCTTTTGATCCCGAACCAAATAGACAGCGTTGCTCAGCAAACCGTACCCATGCTCCGCCCATTCGATACAAGCTTTATTCTTCGATGTTTTAATGATCCCACTAAGCATGTGGCTTCGATTCTCAAGGGTTGCCGATCTACTAAGCTCCTCTACTCCAGAGAGGCAATAGTGAATGGCGTCGGTAGCGGCACCCGAGGATGTATCTGCATGGGAGACGAGCTTAAGAATCTCAACAAATATAAATAAATGAATGTCGAAGGATAACTTGCGATCTTCAAGCTCTCTGCTATTTTCCAGCATGTCAATCAATGCATGGCACACCCGATTACAACCGCTATAGGGCAAAAAGCCTCGTTCCTTGTTTTGCCGAATGACCGTTCTGACTTCATTCTTGATTTCTGATAACGTTAACGAATTGGTCACTTGGTTCACCTCTCGATAACATGGCGATATCATCACACCGAACATAAGATCAGTTTCTATTATACACCTCAATAGACACAAACCCAAAAGAGCATCTTCACGAATCGGTAATTCGTCTTATGGAGACGAGAATAGTCAAACCCAGTCCTAAGATGACTTACATTAGTTGCGTTTTGCAATGATCCTATATTTTAATCACCATTGTATTGTATAATTGTTATAACAGTTGAATAGTATAAATAAGGAGTGGAATATGGTGACTAAGGTGATCGATATGGAGCGGAAAGTATCTAAGTTTGGAAACAGCCTAGGAATTACAATGACAGATGCGCTTAAGCAGCTTGGCCTCGAAGCAGGAGACTCAGTGCAAATTGATGTAAGAGAGAAAGATGGCGAGATCGTTATTAGAAAGTTAACCAAGGTGAATTTACCTACTGGACTTAGTCCTGATTTCCTTGAAACTCTTAACGAAGTGATCCATGTCTATGATGAAACATTGAAAGGCCTCAAGGATCGATAAAGGTGAACGCCATTCAATATCTTACTGTTCAAGAGGTCATCGCTGTTAACGTTGCTATGATTCAAAGATACAGCCCAGGAGAACATATAGGTGTAAAAAGCAGTGACATGCTTGAGTCTGCGATTCATCGTCCCATGTCATCCGCCTTTGGTGAGGATGCCTATCCAACGATCTTTGAGAAGGCCGCGTCATTGTTTGAATCCTTGGGACAAAATCATCCATTTCAAAATGCCAACAAACGAACAGCCTTTAGCGCATTGGTCATTTTTCTAAGATACAATGGTTACTTATTTATTATGGACACAAAAGCAGCTGAGGATTTCACCGTAGACATGGTCAATCATAAATATACGCTTTCAGAGTTAGCAGAAGTCATTCAAAGGCATTCACAAAAGAGAGCATGAAAAGAGGCCGTCTTTTTTCTTCGAGTTGCCGTACCGCTTTCTCCAGCTTTTCACCGGTAATCGTGCTGGATTCGCCAAGCTCTGGCAGGTCCCGGCCAGCCTGCTCCACGTCTTCTTGCCGCTCTGCTTCCTCGATGCCGTCAAAGAGTGTTTTTACTTTTTCTTGCAATCGTGCTTTATACTTCACTACCGCTTTGCCCCAAACAAACGTGTCCTTATTGGCGTTTGCTTCGATTTTGGTACCGTCCACGAAGTAATGCTCCAACTTCACGTACCCGGCTTCCACAAGAAAACCAAGTACTGCAGTAAAGATACTTTCTAGCACGTCTTTCATCCTCTCGGAACGGAAACGATTGATGGTGCGGAAATCCGGCCTTTGCCGAGCAGCAAGCCACATGAACGGGATATTTTCTCGTACGGCCTTGGCGATTTGACGGGAGGAGTAGATACGCTGGGTGTAAGCGTAGATGATGATTTTCGTGAGCATCTTCGGGTGGTAGCTGTCTCGGCCTCCACCTGGATAGGATGCTGCAAAGAGGTTGTCATCCAAACGATTCACGGCATCGTTGACCACACGCACTAGATGATTTGCTGGAATGTCCTCCTCTAAATCCATTGGCAAGCATAGTTGATCCATGTTATATTGAAAGTACAAAAGAAGCCTCCTTTGAATGGTTGCTCGTCACTTCCATTTTACCAAGGTTTGGCTTCTTTTTGTTTTACAAATATGAAAACAAGGGCCATCCCAGTCACCTTCGGTGACTTTTGAGACGGCCCCTCTTGTCTTTATGGAGACGAGGGGAGTCGAACCCCTGTCCGAAGATAACGCCACACAGGCCTCTACGGGTGTAGTCACAGTTTTGATGTCACCCGAGCAGCGCCCCGTAACCGGCTATGCGTTGGGTCAGCCTGATTGTCTTCTTCAGCTAGCCGCAGGCGGAGACTAGACAGCGTATCCCACTAAGGTTGAGCCCCTATCCCGCCACATGGGCGATGGAGAGTAGAGGCACGCTCACAGGTTATTAAGCTGCGAAAGCGTAGTTTTGTTGTTGTTTGCCATTTAATAGGCTTTAGCGTTGATAAAGTGGACGCGTCCCCACTACCCGCAACCCATGCTCGAACTATCCCCGTCGAATCCAAGAACGTCCCCGCATAGGGGGGCCCTGTAGACGGGCCCCGTAAGGTTATGAAATAAAACTTATCTGCAATGAGAACGACATATCTGCTGGTCTTGCTGATGATGCTGTGCACTTCCCTGGTGCTCTTTTATTATAACACATTACGAAGTAAAAAGAACCCTCGAATCATGGAAGCATCGCCATATCCTTGACGTAATGGTGCTGTCTGCCGATTATCTGGCAACTTTTTGCTTCTCGCGGAGCGCCCGCTGGATGTCGCGCTGGGCATCGCGTTTGGCCGCAGTATCACGCTTATCGTACTGCTTCTTCCCTTTGCCAAGACCGATCAGCAGCTTCGCATAACCGTTGCGAACATACACCTTCAACGGCACCAGCGTGTACCCTTCCTGCTTGGCTTGACCGAGCAGCTTGCTGATCTCGGCTTTCTTGAGGAGGAGCTTGCGGGCCCGTGTCGGGTCGCTAGGATTATGACGGTTGCCTTGCTCGAACGGACTGATATGCATATTATGCACAAAGGCTTCACCATTACGGATCGTGGCAAATGCATCGCCGATATTCGCCCGGCCCTGCCGCAGCGATTTGATCTCCGTTCCGGTCAGGACTAGACCGCATTCATATGTATCCTCGATAAAATAGTCATGAGAAGCTTTCTTGTTCTGCGCCAGAACCTTGTTGTCGCTTTTCTTGCTCATATCCTACGCCGCGCTCCTTCCTGCCATGATTTCCAAACAGAGGGATGGAGTCCATTGTACCAACTCCATCCCGGGAAATCAAGAGGTTACCGCTTGACGGTTTTTTTGCGCTTCTTCTTGGTAAAGCCAGAGCCGCCCGTTCCTGTACCCGAGCCGCTTTTAACCGCCTCCAGAGCGCGGGTCTTCGCCGCGCCAGGGCCTTTGCCGCGTGCGCTGCGGCTGCTGCTGCTTGAGCTCTTGCCGCTCCGCTCGCTGCGTCCGGCACGGCTGCCGCTGCCGCTGGCGGCAGGCCGCCCGGATCTCCCGCCATCCCGGCCGCCGCTGCCGCCGGACCGCTTGCTGTTCTTGCGGACGTTATTCAGTACGTCCACCAAGCTCATCTTCTGCGGCCTAGGCTTCATATCCACCATCTCAAAGTCGATGGTGCGCTCGTCCTTGTTCACGCGCGCCACACGTACCTTCACTTCATCGCCCAAGCGGTAAATCCGGGAGGTCCGCTCTCCGATCAAGGCATGCTGCGCCTCATGGTAATGGTAATAATCGTCGGTGAGATCCGACAGACGAATGAGCCCTTCCACCGTATTGTCCAGTTCAACGAACATTCCGAAGCTCGTCACGCTGCTGATAATGCCGTCAAATTCTTCTCCGACCTTATCAAGCATAAATTCGGCCTTCTTCAGCGCCTCGGTCTCCCGCTCCGCATCCACCGCCGCACGCTCCCGCTCAGACGATTGCTTTGCGATGTCGTCCATGCGGGAAGCAAGGTATTCATGCCTTGCTTCGCTTAGGGTGCCGCTCTCCAGCACTTCGCGAATCACGCGGTGGATCACCAAATCGGGATACCGGCGAATCGGCGAAGTGAAATGCGAATAATATTCCGCAGCCAGCCCATAGTGCCCCAGGCTCTGGGAATCGTATTTCGCCTGCTTCATGGAGCGCAGCATAACGGTGCTGATGACCGTTTCTTCCTTGGTCCCTTTGATCTCCTCCAGCAGAGTCTGCAGCGCCCGGGGATGAACCGTATTGCCTTTGCCCCGCACTACATATCCGAAGTTCGTAATAAACTCCATAAAATGCTGCAGCTTCTCACCATCCGGATCCTCGTGAATCCGGTACAAAAACGGCACTTTGAGCCAATGAAAATGCTCAGCGACGGTTTCATTAGCCGCAAGCATGAACTCTTCTATGATCATTTCAGCGATGGTCCGGTCTCTTTTGACGATATCCGTCGGCTTTCCGTCCTCATCGACCAAAATTTTCGATTCCTGGAAGTCAAAATCGATGGCGCCCCGCCGCATCCGTTTGGAGCGCAGCTTCATGGCCAGCTCCTCCATTAAGCGAAAATCGTCCATCAGGTAGCCGTATTTCTCTACAAGCTCGGCATCCGGCTCTTCCTCGGTCAGCAGCTTACGCACATTATTGTAGGTCATCCGCTCGCTGGTTCTAATGACACTCGTAAAAATATCATGGCGAACCACATTCGCGTCCGCGTCAAATTCCATCTCGCAGGACATGGTCAGACGGTCTACCCGGGGGTTTAACGAGCATATCCCGTTCGATAAACGATGGGGCAGCATCGGAATGACCCGATCGACCAAATACACGCTGCAGCCGCGGTTATATGCTTCATTGTCCAGCGCGGAGCCTTCCCTTACATAATAGCTGACGTCGGCGATGTGGACACCCAGCACATAGTTGCCGTTGGGCAGACGCTCCACGTTCACCGCATCGTCCAAATCCTTGGCATCCTCGCCGTCGATCGTTACGATCCGTTTGCCTCTCAAATCCCGCCTGCCTTGTCCCTTCAGCTCTTCCTCAGAAATAACCTCCGGAGCCGCTGCAGCCTCATCCATCACTTCATCGGGAAAGCTCTCCGGCAAGCCGTGCTTGCGGATAATCGATAAAATATCGACGCCCGGATCATTCTTATGACCCAAAATTTCGATCACTTCACCTTGTGCAGCCGCCCGGCCTTCAGGGTATGAGACGATCTTGACGACAACCTTATGGCCGTCCATCGCTCCGCCAAACGACTCCTTAGGTACAAAAATGTCACGGACAACCCGTTTATCGTCGGGAATGACAAAAGCATACTCTTCATGAGATTGAAAAAGTCCGACGATCTGCGTATTGCCGCGGGTAACGACACGTACGACCTCTCCCTCCATCCTTCCTCCGGAAGGGCTCTTGGAGTTGATACGCACAAGCACAATATCTCCGTTCATGGCCGTACCCATATCGTTTGCGTGAATATAGACATCGGGGTGATCGCGGTCATCCGGAATGAGAAAGCCAAACCCCTTGGCATGCGCCTGCAGCCTGCCCCGCAGCAAATTCATCCGCTCCGGCACTCCATAGCGATCATTGCGGGTGCGCAGAATCAAGCCCTCGTTCTCCAGCTGGTTGAGCAGCTTTAGGAATTCCTTGAAATCCTGCGCGCTCTCCAGCTGAAAATGCAGCTCCAGCTCGTTATACGTCATTGGCTTATATGCCGTTTCCTTCATAAAATCAAGTAAAACTTCTTTTGTAATCAATGATTCTCACCTGCCTTCTGTGTTCTTAACCGCTTCGTACAATAAACTATGTCAAACGCAAGGCCTCCGTCTGTTTCCTTGTCCCCACTCTCTCCCGCTTCATCAAAAAACAGCATATAATCTTCGTATACCCATTTTGGACTCTGATTAAGCAAGGAAGCATTTGCGTAAGCCCATTGCCATCCATTTTTTTGTACAAGCTTTTCTATAAATCAGCTACAAAGCTAGCATTCCTAGTATAGCCAAAGACACTCCAAATCATAGCCTGCTTAAGGAAAACGCTTCAGAGAATCACTAGACGCCGCTCACGGCCTGCCCAAGAAACAAAAAACAGCAGGAGTTATCTTCCCCTGCTGTCACGTATTTATTAGGATTAGGCTCTTACGAAATAAGCCACAACCACAGACAAAATAAAGAACGCTACTGCGAGCCCCATCGTGAGACGGGATAAAAAAAGCTCCATGCCGCGTGCCTTTTGCTTACCGAACAGGTGTTCCGCACCCCCGGAGATGGCACCGGATAAACCTGCGCTTTTGCCTTGCTGCAGCAGGACCGCCGCAATTAAGCCAAGCGAAGCGATCACCAGTATAATCTTCAATACTACTTCCATGATTCCACCCCCTGCAGGATTACACCGATCTTGTCCGAAAAATAGACAGCATACATATTATAACACACAATAAACCCATTGACAAATCGGAATCGATTCATCCATGGGTTTATATAATCTACACCATATTATTCTTCATAACGCGGTTGAAATGCGGAAGGCTGCGTCCGGTTTCGGATTTTCTTCGATTTACGGCCGCCAAGAAACAATCGAAGCGAACGGGTCGCACACCATAAAGAAAACACCGTGAAAAAGATGGCCCAGCCTATGGCTGGTACACCAGTCGCCTGAGCCAGGTTTGCCGCATCTCCCGCTGTACCCGGATCCTGCAAGGCGTATAAGATCAAAGAGAACGAACCGAAAACAGCTTCCTCCAGCATCAGGAACGATAGAAGAAGATAATAGCCGTCCCGAAGCAACCGCGGCATAAACGCCAGCATGATACCGTTCAGCAGTATAAAGCCGATCAGCCACATGATGCCGTATTCGTTACGGACAAACAGGACCAGCGACAAAATAGCCACCAAGGTCATCATCTGTAAGCCCAAACGCTCTTTGCCCTGCGACCTGGCGTAAAACATATACAAAGCGAAAAGCGATGCAAAAGTGTACCCGGCCAGGGAAATCGGGATCAGGCTCCACGCGCTGGATATCTGTGAATAGGTAACCCCGCTATGGTTAGCATACAGCTCAATGTACATTACATGGCCCGAAAGCGCCAGGGTCATGATCGCATGGGCGAATTCATGAACCATCGTATTCAAGCTGCGAAAAAAATGATTGAAGGGAATCAAATGCGTAAGAAAAGCCGATGCCATCAACAACAATACGGTCTTTATCAGATTACTCATTGGATCCCCTCCAGGTCTGCTTCAGGCTCTGCGCCTTTTTCGTCCCCGCTCATCCGCGCGGGATAAGCAGGAAACAAAAAAGAACAACAGGTCTGACAACTAGGAATATGATGTTATAACGAATTATTTAAAGCTTTTCAGGTTATAAAAAGCCGATTTGCCTGCGTATTGAGCTACATCGGACAGCTGGTCCTCGATGCGGAGCAATTGGTTGTACTTCGCTACGCGGTCCGTACGGGAAGGTGCGCCCGTTTTGATTTGGCCGGCATTGGTAGCAACCGCGATGTCCGCAATCGTGCTGTCTTCACTCTCGCCCGAACGGTGGGAGATGACAGCCGTGTAGCCTGCGCGCTTCGCCATTTCAATCGCATCGAACGTCTCGGTCAAGGAGCCGATTTGGTTAACCTTGATCAGGATCGAGTTGCCGATGTTCTGTTCAATGCCTTGGGAAAGACGGCTGGTATTCGTAACGAACAGGTCGTCGCCCACCAGCTGTACTTTGCCGCCCAGCTTCTCGGTCAGCAGCTTCCAGCCTTCCCAGTCGTCTTCGGAGCATCCGTCTTCGATCGTAATGATCGGATATTTCTCTACCCAAGCTGCGAGGAAATCTACGAATTCAGCGGAAGTGAACGATTTGCCTTCGCCTTCGAGATGGTATTTGCCGTCTTTGAAGAACTCTGTTGAAGCTACGTCCATACCCAGGAATACGTCAACACCCGGTTTATAGCCTGCACGCTCAATAGCAGCAATAATCGTTTGAATCGCTTCTTCGTTGGAGCCAAGGTTCGGTGCGAAGCCGCCCTCGTCGCCTACGGCCGTGTTCAAGCCTTTTTCCTTCAAAACGGTTTTCAAGCTGTGGAAAATTTCCGCGCCCGTACGCAGCGCTTCTTTAAAGGATGGAGCGCCTACCGGCAATACCATGAACTCCTGTACGTCCACGTTGTTATCCGCATGCGCCCCGCCGTTGATGATGTTCATCATCGGAACCGGCAGTGTCTTGGCGTTAAATCCGCCGAGGTATACATACAGTGGAATGTCAAGCGCTTCTGCAGCAGCACGGGCAACCGCCATGGATACGGCAAGAATCGCATTTGCGCCGAGCTTGCCCTTGTTAGGCGTACCGTCGAGCTCGATCATGCGCTTGTCGATACCGACTTGATCCAGCGCGTTCATGCCGATGATTTCCGGTGCGATAATGTCATTGACGTTCTCAACGGCTTTGAGCACACCTTTGCCAAGGTAACGGGATTTGTCGCCATCGCGCAGCTCTACCGCTTCATAAGCGCCTGTCGATGCGCCGGATGGAACGATGGCGCGGCCGCGCGCTCCGGATTCCAGAAATACTTCCACCTCTACCGTCGGATTACCGCGGGAATCGAGCACTTCACGGGCGTACACATTGGAGATAACAGTCATTGCTAGATACACTCCTTGTCTTTGTTTAATCAATTTTAAGTTATGTTAAACACCTGATGTCAAAAGCGTTTTTCCGGTCATTTCCGCCGGTTGGGCTACACTGAGCAGCTGCAGCACCGTCGGGGCGATATCCGCCAAAATGCCATCGTCCCTTAGTGTAACACGATTGTCAGTGAGAATGAAAGGTACGGGATTGGTCGTATGCGCAGTATTGCGCGTTCCGTCCGCATTCGTCACCAGATCGGCATTGCCGTGGTCCGCTGTAATCAGCGCCACGCCGCCCTTAGCCAGAATGGCCTCGACGACTTGACCCAGGCAATCGTCGGTGGCTTCCACCGCTTTGATCGTAGGCTCGAGCAAGCCCGAGTGTCCGACCATATCCGGATTCGCAAAGTTTAAGATAATCACGTCTTGTCTTTCGGCCTCGATTTCAGCAACCGCCGCAGCCGCAACCTCGTAAGCGCTCATCTCAGGCTTCAGGTCATATGTGGCCACTTTTGGCGAATTGATCAAAATCCGGGTCTCCCCCGGCAGCTCGACGTCCCGACCGCCGCTGAAGAAGAACGTAACGTGCGGATACTTCTCCGTCTCAGCGATCCGAAGCTGCTTCAGTCCGTTTTGCACCAGCACTTCGCCCAGCGTATTATCCAGATTCTTCGGCTTATAAGCGACATAGCCGCCTACCGTTTCGCTGAACAAGGTCAAGCAGACATAGTATAAATCCTTGGGAGCCTTTTCCCCCCGGTCGAAGCCGCGGAAGTCGCTGTTGGTAAATACCTGGGACAGCTGGATCGCGCGGTCGGGCCGGAAGTTGAAGAAGATTATCGCATCGCCCGATTCGACCAGCCCGACAGGCGTACCGTCCGGCTTCACGATGACCGTCGGCATGACGAATTCGTCAAACACGGAACGGACATAGGAATCCTTAATCGCGTTCATCGGATCCTCAAACGTCGGCCCGTCGCCATACACCATCGCGCGGTAAGACTTCTCGGTACGCTCCCAGCGCTTGTCGCGGTCCATGGCATAGTAGCGGCCCTGAACGGTAGCGATACGTCCTACGCCAAGCTCCGCAATCTTGTTTTGCAGCTGCTCCATGTAGCCGATTGCGCTGTCCGGCGCTACATCCCGGCCGTCGAGGAATGCATGAATGTACACGTCGGCGAACTGTTCCTTTTTGCAAACCTCCAGCAATGCGAACAGGTGAGCAATGTGGCTATGTACGCCGCCGTCGGACAGCAGCCCGTACAGATGAAGCTTCTTCCCGTGCTCACGAGCATGGCGAATCGCCCCGAGGATCGTTTCGTTCTCGAAAAACTCGCCTTCCCGAATCGATTTGGAAATTCTCGTTAAATCCTGATATACGATCCGGCCGGCGCCGATATTCAAGTGACCCACTTCCGAGTTGCCCATCTGGCCCTCGGGAAGTCCTACGGCTTCTCCGCACGCTGTTAGCGTCGTATGCGGAAACCGGCTCCAATACCGGTCGTAATTCGGTTTTTTCGCTTGCGCTACGGCATTGCCCTGCACATCGCCGCGCAGACCAAAGCCGTCCAGGATTATCAAGGCTACCGGTTTGGGTCTGGCCATCTTACTTGGCCCCCTCAACCAGCGCGATGTAAGAAGCCGGCTCCAGGCTCGCGCCGCCTACCAGGGCACCGTCGATGTTTGGCTGCTGCATGTACTCGGCAATGTTGTTCGGCTTTACGCTGCCGCCGTACTGAATCCGAACCGCCGCCGCCGTTTCCTGACCGTAGAGGCCGGAGACCAGCTCGCGGATGTATCCGATCACGTCTTCTGCATCCGCAGCAGTGGAGGACTTGCCCGTTCCGATAGCCCAAATCGGCTCATAGGCGATAACCACTTGAGCCGCCTGCTCAGCGCTAAGGCCGGCGAATGCCGCTTCGGTCTGCACCTTGCACACCGATTTGGTTTGATCCGCTTCTCTTTCCTCCAGCTTCTCGCCCACGCAAACGATCGGTGTCAAACCGTGTTTGAATGCGGCATGCACTTTCTTATTTACCGTTTCATCCGTCTCTGCGAAATAAGCGCGGCGCTCGGAGTGACCGATGATGACATAATCCACGCCAAGATCCTTAAGCATTACGCCGCTGATTTCGCCTGTGTAAGCGCCGTTGTCATCAAAATGCAGGTTCTGGGCGCCTACCTTCAGCGAGGTTCCTTTTACCGCTTCAACCAGAGCAGGCAGATTCGTGTAAGGCGCGCAAATCACGCTTTCCACCCCGTCTACTTCAGCCTTGCCTTTGACTTCATTGACAAATGCTACGGCTTCCTGCACCGTTTTGAACATTTTCCAGTTGCCTGCAATAATCGGTTTACGCATGTTGACTGCCTCCTTACTTATCGTTCAAGGCTACCACGCCCGGAAGCGCCTTGCCTTCCATAAATTCCAAAGAAGCGCCGCCGCCTGTAGAGATATGATCCATCTTATCTCCGAGGTGGAACTTCTCTACCGCAGCCGCAGAGTCGCCGCCGCCAATGACCGTATAGCCGGAGGTTGCAGCGCAGGCTTCCGCCACCGCTTTGGTTCCGTTCTTGAATGGCTCCAGCTCGAACACACCCATCGGTCCGTTCCATACGATCAGCTTGGATTCGACAATCGTCCGGGCATACAGCTCGCGCGTTTTCGGTCCGATGTCAAAGGCTTCCCAATCGGCCGGGATCTCGTTCACCGGAACAATTTTGGTATTGGCATCCGCGCTGAAGGCGTCGCCTACCACGACGTCCACCGGCAGCAGGAAATGAACGCCTTTTTCCTTAGCTTTGCGCTCAAACTCCTGTACCAGCTCCAGACGGTCATTATCGACCAGAGATTTGCCGATCTCATAGCCTTTGGCTTTAAAGAACGTATAGGACAAGCCTCCGCCGATGATGATGTTATCCGCAATTTCGATCAGCTTTTCAATGACGGCGATTTTGTCTTTCACCTTCGCTCCGCCCACAATCGCCGTAAACGGACGATCCGGGTTATTCAGGGCTTTGCCGAGCACGTCCAGCTCTTTTTCCATCAAAAGACCGGATACGGCAGGCAGATAGTGCGCAATTCCTTCCGTAGACGCATGCGCGCGGTGCGCGGCGCCAAAGGCGTCGTTGACATACAGGTCGGCAAGCTCGGCAAACGCTTTGGCCAGCTCCGGATCGTTCTTCTCTTCCCCGGCATAGAACCGCACGTTCTCCAGCAGCAGCACTTCACCATCCTTCAGCTCGGCAGCCTGAGCCTTCACAGCATCTCCGATCGCTTCATTCGCCTTGGCGACCGGCTTGCCGAGCAGCTCGGACAGACGCTGCGCCGCAGGGGTTAAACGAAGCTCTTCTACAACCTGGCCTTTCGGACGGCCCATGTGGCTGGCGAGGATCACTCTCGCTCCGCGCTCCGTCAAATATTGGATCGTCGGCAGCGTCTCACGAATCCGGGTATCGTCGGTGATATTACCGTTCTCAAGCGGCACGTTGAAATCCACCCTGACAAACACTTTTTTGCCACTAACTTCTACGTCACGAACGCTTTTTTTACTCATCTTCATTCCCCCCAACCGGTTATTATTCTGCCTGCACATAAAAAATGTGGGAATGTCCACATCCTTCAAAGAAAAGCTCGTACCCTATAGGCAGGCAAGGGTGCCGCTGAGCGTCGGATAACATCCTTCGTTCCAACCGAATGGCGGTTATACGAAAACGAATGTTTGGCGAGCCCAACGGACACACTTCACGGCCTACAATGGTGAGTTTCTTTATTAAGCGATGATCAGAGCATTACCACAATTTTATCATTACAGACCTTTTTTAGCGATAAAGTTTGCCAAATCTACAACGCGGTTGGAATAGCCCCACTCGTTGTCATACCAGGATACCACTTTGACCATGTTGTCGCCGACAACCATGGTGGAAAGCGCGTCGATGGTGGAGGAAGCAGGGTCACCGTTGTAGTCGCTGGATACCAGCGGCTCTTCGGAGTAGTTCAGAATTCCTTTCAACGGGCCTTCAGCCGCTTCTCTCAACGCAGCATTCACTTCGTCGACGGTTACGTTCTTGCTCAATTCAACAACCAGGTCCGTAACAGATACGTTAGGCGTAGGCACGCGCATAGCCATACCGTTCAGCTTGCCTTTGAGCTCCGGCAGAACCAGGGATACGGCTTTGGCTGCACCCGTTGTGGACGGAATGATGTTCTCGGCAGCGGCACGCGCGCGGCGGAGGTCCTTATGCGGCAGGTCCAGCACTTGCTGGTCGTTCGTGTACGAGTGAACGGTGGTCATCATTCCTTTGACGATACCGAACTTGTCATTCAGAACTTTCGCAAACGGCGCCAAGCAGTTCGTGGTGCAGGATGCGTTGGAAATGACCGTGTGAGCGGAAGCGTCGTATTTGTCTTCGTTTACGCCCATAACGATCGTGATGTCTTCGTTCGTAGCCGGTGCGGAAATAATGACTTTCTTAGCGCCGCCCTTCAAGTGAAGCTCAGCTTTTTCTTTAGCAGTAAAAATACCCGTGGATTCTACGACGATTTCTACACCGTTAGCTCCCCAAGGCAGGTTCTCCGGGTTGCGCTCGGCAAATACTTTGATCGTTTTTCCGTTGACGATCAATGCGCCTTCTGTGGACTCAACCGTTGCGTCCAATCTGCCGTGCGTCGTGTCATATTTAAGCAGGTGCGCCAATGTGCTTACGTCCGTCAGATCGTTGATCGCTACGATTTCAACCTCCGGATTGTTCAAAGCTGCGCGAAAAACGTTACGACCGATACGTCCAAAACCGTTAATTCCTACTTTTACCATGATTAATAGCCTCCTAAAAATGGGTTGTGATGAGTCGCCAAACGGCCGCGGGCCGCTGCAACATATGTCAAGACAGGCCGAAGCCTATCAAGATAATCGTTGTACAATGTATTGCGCTGCCGCTTCATCGGTGATAAGCACATTCTCGTGTCCATGCTTCAGTATCGAGAGAATCGCTTCGCCCTTGCTTTTGCCTCCGGCGATCCCGATGACCGTATCCATGCTTTGTATGTCTTCCATACGTAAGCCGATGGTCGGCATTTTGTGAAGGATGCGGCCTTCCCTGTCAAAATAATACCCAAACGCCTCGGCAAGCGCGCCGTCTTTTTGCAGGTTCTCTGTCGTTTGGCTGTCTACCTTGCGCCGCCGGGCCATGACCATAGCGTCTCCTATGCCGTGCATGACCATCCGTGCCTTGCGTATAAATTGAATGATTTCGGCAATGTTATGATCCTGCATCAGCGATTGATAAGCTTCCTCGCCCAGATGATCCGGCACGTGAAGCAGCCGATAACGGGCTCCCGCTTTCTTGGCCATCGTGGAGGCGATTGTGTTCGCCTGAAGCTCCACGCTTTCCCCTAGTCCGCCGCGGGCCGGTACAAACCAGCTCCCCTTTATCGGACTCGTCGCCGTCAAGTGATATGCAACCTCGGCCATCGTCGACCCGCCGGTTACGGCAATCACTTCGTCCTCCTTGACCAGCTTGCGAAGCACAGAGGCTCCGGCGCGGCCCAGCTCTTTTTTCGTATGTGGGGATACGTCCGAATCTCCCGGTACGATCACGACCTGCTTCAAGCCAAAATGAGAGCGAATGCGTTCCTCCAGCTCGGTCAGTCCGAAGAGATCCTTCACCAGCGGTTCGATTTTTTCAAGCAGCTCTCTTCCGGCGGCGCTGATCCGCATACCGGATGGATCCACATCGATGAGCCCCTGCTCTTTGAGAAAATCGACTTCCCCGCGAAGCACCCGCTCCGTCATGTTCAATGACAGCGCCAGCGTCCTGCGGCCCACCATTCCCGAAAGAAGGATATAGTGAAGTATGGAATACCGCTTCTTCATCGTATCAACCAAATCCGGTAGAAGCTGCTTTTGAATAGAAAGAATTTCTCTCATGAATTCACTCCGCTCAACTCGTGGACAATTTTTGTCCCGGTGATGCATTTTTAGTCCCACATCATCCAAAAAAAGAACCAAGCACTCTCACTTAGCTGAACTTATTATACTCCATTATGTTCCTTGCTTCAAGAGGCTTCCTTTTCAATTTTTGCCTGTCTGGCCATTGCCTATTCATTTCAATTTTTTTTGTTTTATGGAGTTGCTTTTCTCATTCCAATAGATTATAATAACTTTTGCTGTCACCTTAAAACGGTCAGCCACAACAATACTAAGCGCCCGTGGTCCAATGGATATGACGTAGGCCTCCGGAGCCTGAGATCAAGGTTCGATTCCTTGCGGGCGCGCCATTTACACATAACATCAGCTTGCAGCTGATTTTTTTATTTTCCCGAACGGGCCTTTTTTTTATTTCTTCGTTTGACCTTTCTTGACCTTTGTTTGATTTTCCGTTATGATGGTTATAGTTTAAATATAAGGAGGCTGCAGCTCATGAGTTTTATTCCTATGGTTGTCGAACCGGATGCAAGAGGGGAACGCGCCTATGATATTTACTCCCGTCTGCTGAAGGACCGCATTATATTTCTCGGTAGTCCGATCAACGATGTTGTAGCCAACTCGATCATCGCACAGCTGTTGTTCCTGACGGCAAGCGATCCGGACAAAGACATCCATCTGTATATTAACAGCCCGGGTGGCTCCATCACATCGGGGATGGCGATTTACGACACAATGCAGTTCATCAAGCCGGACGTATCTACGATTTGCGTAGGCATGGCCGCTTCGATGGGCGCATTCTTGTTGGCCGCAGGCGCCAAAGGCAAACGCTTCGCCCTGCCGAACAGCGAAGTCATGATCCATCAGCCGCTCGGCGGCGCAGAAGGTCAAGCCAGCGACATCGAGATCCGCGCAAGACGTATTCTCAAGATGCGCGATAAGCTGAACACCATCCTGGCAGAGCGTACCGGTCAATCCTTTGAGCGTATCGAAAAAGATACGGACCGCGATAACTTCATGTCAGCGGCAGATGCGGTAGAGTACGGTTTGATCGATAAAGTAATCGAGCGCGTATAACCTCATTACAGCGAAAGCCCTGAACGGCGATGAAGCCGAATCAGGGCTTTTTCGTTGTCTTCACTCCGTGGTAAAAGAAAAGGAATGGTTCCGCCGGCCGGCTTCAACCGTAACGATCAGCTTTCTGCCGGAAGCCAGCGGCTTCTCCGGCCTGAACGTCATCCCATGCATACCGGCTCCTGTTTCACCAGGGATATGCACATCAGGCTGATCCGCATAGCGTACCTGCATCCCCAGATTATTGCGCCGTTCCCCCTCCCAGTTGGCGGTGATGGTTAGATCTCTCTCCACTTCCACGGCACCGTCAAGCGGATTCGTAACGGTGATCCAATGCTGACCCTGATACGTATCCCATCCCCACCAGGAGATGCCGGCCGCAGCTAAGATGACGATGAATCCTCCTCCCGTTTTGCGATCAAGCCGCAGCCCTGAATCCAGCCGCCCTCCCAATGCCCTGCCCGCCGTGGCTATCGTTACACAGGCTGTCACACAAAGAAGGGTATGAAGGAGGATTCCCATCAGCAGTCCGATTGGCGCCCATGGCATCCAATGCCCGGTAAACGTCCCTCCATATAGGAGCCAGCTGAAGTAAGCGGGCACCTGTGCAAGAAGAGCGACCCCCATGCCGACCATACAAAGAAGCAGGAGAAATTTCTTTATAGCTGTGCCAGATCCACGGTAAAGCAGCGCACCTCCAAGAACGGAGCCCCCTCCAAGCATAGCGCACAAGCCCCATAATCGGATTTCTTCTTCCCGCACATCCCCCAGGATGTACCAAGGGAACAAAGGGAAATACAGACTGCCGACCGCGATGAAACAGATACCGGCTGACGCCATAAGCGCTTCAGGCTTATTTATCCATGACTTCATATGCATCCCCCCCTGCCTTACGGCTTATTTAACTATATAAACGATAGAAGGTATTCTGAGGTTGCGTATGCCGGACTGATGCTTCGCTGATAAAAGGATAACAGCAGCATGTGCCTGCTATCCATCTTCCCAGCCAAAAAAGACCCTTCCTTCGCCCCATAGTTGTAAGAGCGGAGGAAAGGTCTTTCATAAACGATTACTGTGCCCGATCATCCAGCGGGTAGAAGATCAAATCGAATGGAAGTGCGGAGCCGGCCGGCGGACTGAATTCAATGTCCAGCGACTCTTCCTTTCCGGTCGTTTTGGCCAAAATCTGCATACCGTCGAACGCGGTCATAACGCCGGAGAAGGGAACCATGCGGATTTCGCCGTTGATTTTGATCGGTCCTTTAAATACCCCGCCCTTAGGCAGGATCATGACCGCCATCTTCCGCGGTTTATCCGCATGTATCTTGTACACGACCCCATAGTTGCCGTCATTGCGCACTTCTTGTCCTCGCTGCGGGTCATATCCCGGCTGGAACGGATCCGTCTTCCCATCCCCGATAATCAGCCGTGACGGCGTAGTAAACGAGCTGGCATCGATGTTCCAGTTGACTTCCGATACCGGGAATGTTCCGCGGACATGGCCGTTAAATGCAAGCTTCGGAAGCTGCAAGGTATTTTGCGAAATTTCCGGAGCGGCGGCGAATGTAAATTGCACCTGTCCGCTGGTTTCCACATCGTAGAACAAATTCACCCCTTGATCGGGATAAAAGTCCGGAAATTGCTTATATACAAATGTCTTTTGAGGCGGTATCGTCATCGTCTCGTTATGCGGATCGCCGATCAGGAAATCGACGGTTGCTTCGCTGCCGATCAAATTCGCATAAACGGAAGGCCATACCTCGCCTTTGTTCGTCGTTTTGACCGTCACCGGCTTATCGGTCAGGTTGGTCGCCAAAATCGCCAGCGTCATTTTTTCTTTCGTGCCGTTAATATGATCTGCGTACAGCCGTCCTTTGCCTTCGATACTATCCTGATACAAAATTCCTTGCTCCGTGAAGGTCTCCGGACTGTCGCTGAGAAGCAGTTTGCGGGAACGATCCTCGGTCACCGTCTTCGGCAGCTGGGGAAGCTCCCAGAAATTGCTCCACAGCGTGCTCCAATCGGTCTTAATGTACCCGCCTACCGGCTTCGTGTAAATCGGGTATTCCACCTTGTTCAAGTAGGTTTCATTCGTGATGACAAGGTTGCGGGTATAGGGCTCGCTCTTGTTGCCGTTGCGGTCCCAGACCGTCAGCGTAATCGGATAAGTGCCGGGAGTGAAATAGGCCTCTTCCTTGCCCTTCCACTCGTACTTTGGAAGACCTTCCGCATCCGGGTCGTAGCTCAGGTCTACAAAATTAACCGGTTCCCCGATCTTATATGTCGGTTTGGCAAACGTAAACTTGGCCACGGGGTTGGAATTGCTCTTATCCGGATTATAAATTCCCCGCGGAGGCTTCACGTAGAGCACATCCACCCGTCTCAGCTCATCATTGTAGGTATACTTCGCCCCCATATAGTCTGCAAGCCAGGTCAGCTTGATCATCAGCTTGCCGTTCACAATCGCGGCCACATCATCAAAACGCTGCCAGTACCCGTTAATCCACACGGATTTGTTATCCACATCGAGCATGATATGGTAACCCGGGGTGTCCATTTCAATTTGCCGTTTCTCGGCAATCCATTCCACTCTCATTCCAAAAGCATCGCCCAAAAACTTCGCAGGCACAAATGTCTTGTCTTTCAATATGGTCGCCGGAGCTTCCAGCGTTACCTGCTCCCCGTTCAAGAAAGCCTCCTGCTTATCGAGGTAGAGCAGCACATACGTTGTCCCGGAGGACATTGGAGCTTCCTGATCCGCAGCAGAAGCCGTAGGGACCGTTACAAACGACAGCAGCATGGACATGATCAGTAACAAGGCCAATTCTTTCCTGATTCGTTTCATCTTTCTACTCCTCTTTATGCAGTTCTTCTGGTGCCGTAAGAAAACCTCCAGCTAGGTCATGCAAATGGATCACTCATGATGCAAGGCAAGGGTTTCTCTATGATAAAGAAAGTGTTCAACTACACTGCAAATTTATACTTCCTTTATCATTTAAGAAAAGCTTCCCATCGAAGCCTTTTCTCAAAAAACCGGAACTGCGGGCGTCATAACCCCAGTTTCATAGGCAGAATGCCGCTTCTTCAACCCTTGGAAGACCGCTCCCCCGGATCCTCATTCCTGCGGATTTGTTCGAAAACAGCAAAAAACCTTTTCCGGTTAAAGCACGTCTATATAGACGCACAGACCGAAAAAAGGTTGCACTTTTCCCTAATCCATCTCCTGCTTGTCCGCTTAGGCGAAACAAGATCTCCATGAAGAGAAAAAGCTTCCTTAACGGAAGCCTGTACCCTTGTTATTGGTTCTCCAATTCCTCTTTGCTAACCAATGTAACTAAAGCGGTCACAGCCTGTTCTGCGTCCGAACCTTCAGCACTTATGTGGACTTCGGTGCCCGTACTGATGGCAAGGCTCATAATGCCCATGATGCTCTTAGCATTGACTTTCTTCTCGTCCTTCTCCACAAATATTTCCGAAGAAAATTTATTTGCTTCTTGCACAAATAGTGCAGCCGGTCTGGCATGAAGGCCTGTTTTCAACTTGACGACTACTGGGCGTCTCGACATGCAACCAATACCCCCTACAATCTTTAAATTCCCAAAGGATGAAGGGCAGAACGCCCTAAGAGTAACTGAATTTCACCGTCCCATAAAAGGAAAGATGCTATCCCAAACGATTCAGAGCGGAACTCCCGTCTAGACGGAACCGTTCTGTAATCGTTAAAAATCGATTTGTCAATCATTATATCATTTTTCATCAGTTTACACTAGAATTATTGATAAATTACACAAAAAATCTACATTTAGCCGGAATAGCTCATGATTTTCGAAGCTTTTCTGCCAGTTCATCGATTTTTCTCAAGCGGTGGTTAACTCCGGATTTGCTGACTTGCCCTTTCAGCAGGTCCCCGACTTCCTTCAAATTCATATCCGGATGCTTCAAACGAATTTCCGCAACCTCCCGAAGCTTCTCCGGCAGATTATCCAATCCGATTTCTTTTTGCAAAAGACGAATATTATCGATCTGTCGCACCGCTGCACCGATCGTTTTGTTCAAATTGGCCGTTTCGCAATTGACCAGCCTGTTTACCGAATTGCGCATGTCCTTCATAATCCGGACGTCTTCAAAGCGAAGCAGAGCCTGATGCGCACCGATTAAATTAAGAAACTCGATAATTTTTTCGCCTTCCTTAATGTAGAGGACAAATCCTTTTTTACGTTCGATACATCGAGCATTCAGGTCAAACTCGTTGGCCAATCGGCACAATGCCTGGCAGTGCTCTTCGTACATCGAATAAATTTCCAAATGGTATGAAGAACCCTCCGGATTGTTGACCGATCCTCCCGCAAGAAAAGCTCCCCGAAGATATGCCCTTTTGCAGCAGCTTTTCTTAATAATATCCGGTTCTATGCCCGGCGTGAAAAGAAAGCCCTCGGAGACAATCTGCAGCTCCTTTAGGATCTCCTGCACCTGATTGGGAACTCGCACGATATACACGTTGTTTTTCTTCAACCGCATTTTTTTGCGGACCAGAAGCTCCGTATGCACCGGAAACGATTTTTTGAGAAGAGAATATATACGTCTTGCGATCGCAGCATTCTCCGTTGAAACATCCAATACAATTTTCTGATTGGAAACCTGTACAGCACCATTCATTCGAATGAGTGCCGACAGCTCCGCTTTCTCGCAGCAGCGCTCCGATTCCATCAGGGTAAGTTCTTTTTTCGTTTGGGCGGCGAAGGACATGGTAATCACCTCTTCTTGAACATCCAGCTCTCCACCAGTTGATAAATGTGCTGACTTAGCTTTTCCGCATCGTGACGCAAATAAGTCCGGAACAAAACAAGACGGTCGGCAATGACCTTGTAGCCTCGCTTCGTCACTTCATCCAAATCCAGTTGAACGACCTTTGCGCCTTTTTCGGCATACCGGCTCTGTACCTTCTCGGGAATCTCTTCATTGTTCACAATCACATAATCGAACAAATCGTGCCCGACATGATCTCGAACCGCTTTCAAATGATCGCTGACTTTGTAATCATCCGTTTCACCGGGCTGGGTCATCACGTTGCACACAAACATTTTCAATGCTTTGGAGGATATAATCGTCTCCGTGAGCTCCGGTACCAGCAAATTAGGCAAAATACTGGTATACAGGCTCCCCGGACCTACCAGTATGGCATCCGCCTGCCGAAGCGCCTCCAGCGCTTCCGGAAGTGCGCAAGCATCAGCCGGCTCAATGGATACACGACGGATGACACCGCCGGCCTGCGGGATTTTCGATTCACCCTTCACGACGGTGCCGTCCTCCATCTCCGCGATCAGCACAATCGACTGATCCGAAGCCGGAAGCACGCGTCCGCGCACAGCCAGGACACGGCTCAGTTCCCGTACTCCGGTAACGAAATCCCCGGTAATATCCCGCATCGCCGCTAACATTAGGTTACCCAAGCTGTGTCCGGCCAATCCGTTCCCTTTATCAAAACGATATTCGAGCAGCTGACCGAGCAGCGGCTCCACATCCGCCAGCGCAGTTAATACGTTGCGGATATCGCCGGGTGGAATAATCTCAAGCTCGGAGCGTAAAATACCGGAGCTCCCGCCATCGTCAGCCACAGTGACGATGGCTGTAATATCCATGGGCTTCTGTTTTAGTCCACGGAGCATGACCGACAGGCCCGTTCCCCCACCGATGACAACAATCCGCGGCCTGTAGTTTTCCCTCTCTTGGACGAACGTCATTTCTTCACCTCAACCCGATCACGTTCCGAATCCCGGTGAGTGACTCTGATGACTTCTGTTTCGCTGTTGCCCATCATTTTACCGAGGTATTCCGCAATCGCCACCGATCGATGCTTTCCGCCGGTACAGCCAATACCGACGACGACCTGACTCTTGCCTTCCTTCTTGTACTGGGGAACAAGAAACTGCAGCATATCCAGAAGCTTTGTCAAAAACTCCTGGGTCTCCGACCATTTCATGACATAATCGTACACTTCGGGATCCTGCCCGGTGTTCGGACGTAAATTTTCCACATAATGCGGGTTGGGCAAAAAACGAACATCAAAAATCAAATCGGCATCAATCGGAATTCCGTATTTAAAGCCAAATGAGATTACATTTATAAATATGCGGCCTACCTCAAGGTTGGTGAACCGGGAAACGATCTTTTCTTTAAGCTGAGCCGGCTTCAGATTACTGGTATCAATGACCTGAGTCGCCAGACCTTTTAACTCCTCAAGCAGCTTCCGCTCCTGCTGAATCCCTTCCAGCGGTGCTCCTGTCGGAGCCAGAGGATGCTTGCGCCGGCTTTCCTTATAACGCTGAACCAAAACGGAGTCTGTCGCATCAAGGAATAGTATTTCGTGGGTTAAGGTATAGTTCTCGTTAATGAACCGAAGCGACTCTGAAAGCGAAGTGAAAAACTCGCGGCCGCGCAGGTCGATCACAAGCGCGACTTTACCGATTCGGCCTTTGGATTGCTCAATGAGCTCGGCAAATTTCGGAATCAAAACCGGAGGGAGGTTATCCACGCAGAAAAAACCCAAGTCCTCCAAGCTTTGCACTGCAATGGTTTTGCCTGCTCCGGACATGCCCGTGATGATAACCAGCTTACCGAGGGTTTGCATTTCTTCCATGGGTTCTTCTCCTTCCAATGCCCAGAGGACCCGCCCGGACGGCTCAATACAGATCTATCCCCGCAGATTGAGGCCGGCAGCGCCAACGACGCCGGCATCGTTGCCAAGAACAGCAGGGACGATGTCCACGCCTTCCTGTGCGGCTTCTTGAGCATGCTCTCTATAGTGTTTGCGAATCGCGTCGAACAGGATATCGCCCGCCTTGGATACTCCTCCGCCGACGATAAAGCGCTGCGGATTTAAAACAACGGAAACGAGAGCCATCGATTTCCCGAGATACAAGGCTGCGCGGTTGATAATCCGCAGCGCCGTTTCATCACCGGTTTTGGCTGCGTCAAACACATCCTTGGCCATAATATTCTCTACAAGCGCCAAAGAAGTGCTCTCACCGCGTTCCACCGCTTCCTTCGCCATGCGAATAATACCTGTCGCAGAAGAGACGGTCTCCAGGCAGCCCTTCTTGCCGCAGCCGCATTCGATGGCCTCAAGATCCGGGACCACATCCATATGTCCCAGCTCGCCGGCCATACCGTGAGCGCCTTGATAAATCCGGCTGTGGATGATGATGCCGCCGCCGACACCGGTTCCAAGCGTATAGCAAACGACGTTCGGGATCCCCGTGCCTGCGCCCGCCCATGCTTCGCCAAGGGCAGCCACATTAGCGTCATTGTCAATTTTCACGGTTTTTCCGAGCTTTTCCTCCAGAATCTGCTTTACCGGCACATTGCGCCAGCCCAGATTGGGAGAAAGCTTAATAAAGCCTGAGGGAATATCCATAAATCCGGCGATTCCCGCACCGATTCCCGCAACCTGATCCCACTCATAATCGGATTCCGCCACCAGCTTGCGTACATACTGAGCGATGTTCTCCAGCACCACGTCGGCGCCGTGTTCGGTACCGGTCGGACCTTCGTACGTGCTCAGCAGCTTGCCCTGCTCGTCACACAAGCCCACTTTAATGGAGGTACCTCCCAAATCGACCCCAACGTATACTTGTTGTTCCATCCTTCTTAATCACCTCATAAAAATTGCGATCTATGTTGTCAAATCATCTTCAAATACCTTATGGCATAAAGCTTCTTAGCCTCAACTATAAGCCAACCTGTAACAAGAGGTCAAGCCAAGGCTAAAGAAAAAACGCGGAACGAAAGTTCCACGTTCAATCGATTAAAGAGATTTGCTCCAATCGTGCACCATATGTCCTTCAAGAAACTTCTCGCAGTCCAGCGCAGCCATACAACCGCTGCCGGCAGCCGTTATCGCCTGGCGATATTTGCTGTCCTGAACGTCGCCGCAGGCGAACACGCCCTCCACATTCGTCAGGGAAGAACCCGGCTTAGCCAAAATGTAGCCCAACTCGTCGGTAACGATTTGTCCGCCGAGGAAATCCGTATTCGGCTTATGGCCGATCGCTACGAAGATACCGTCCGCTTCTATAATTTCTTCTTCGCCGGTTTCATTGTTCTTCACTTTCAGACCGGTAACGCCTTTATCTCCGGACATCACCTCAAGCGGTGTACGGTTCAGGCTCCAAGCAATCTTTTCATTCTCGCGGGCGCGGTCCTGCATGATTTTGGAGGCACGCAGTTCGTTTCTGCGATTGACAATACGCACTTCCGTCGCAAAACGCGTCAAGAAGTTCGCTTCCTCCATCGCCGAGTCCCCGCCGCCGACCACGATAATCTTTTTACCCCGGAAGAAGAAGCCGTCACAGGTTGCACAGGTGCTGACGCCGCGGCCCATGCTTTCCTTCTCGTTCTTAATGCCGAGCAGCTTTGCCGATGCGCCTGTGGAGATGATCAGCGATTCCGCAGCAATGTCACCAAGACCTTCTACATTGAGCTTGAACGGACGTTCGGAGAGGTCTACCTTGTTGACCCAGCCAGTTTTAAATTCAGCGCCGAAGCGTTCCGCTTGCTTACGCATATTAGCCATTAATTCCGGCCCCATAATGCCTTCGGGAAACCCTGGGAAATTTTCCACTTCGGTTGTGGTTGTCAGCTGGCCGCCCGGCTCCGGACCTTCGATAACGAGCGGATTCAGGTTGGCGCGCGCCAAGTAAATGGCTGCTGTTAATCCGGCGGGACCGGTTCCGATTACGATCGATTTATACATTATGGTTTCCTCCCAATCAACTGCAACGGCTGGGCCGCTTTGCTGCGGCCGGTTGTCAGAGTATTTTTCTATTTCTTATATTAATGCTAAGACTCCAAGCTTGCAAATTTATCAAAGATCGCGTCCATCTTTTCTTTCAGCCCGCAGGCTGTATCAATCAGCTTTGCATTCTTGCTGACGGTCGCCACCGATACGCCGTAGCGTTCTGCGGTTTCCTGGTAGCTGACAGGGCGGCGATGCATCTTGGCCGTCAGATATTCCAGGGCGGCTGCCCAGCCCTCCGCTTTCGTGATTTTGGGCACGTTGGGAAATACTCTGGACAAATATTCAACCCAGAGCGTTTGTAAATCATACTGCTGTACCAGATCGTAGCGGCGGAACATATGCCGCATGGCCGTCTCCATCACCTGCTGCCATTTGGGATCCCATATCGGCAGCCCTGGAGCCACAGGAGACGGAGAAACCGTCGTCTGATGTCCTTCAAGCACCGCCGTCAGCGGTTCCTTCACGCCGATGCTGCGGAGAACGAAGATCGCCATCTTCTTCAAATAGTCATCTTCGCCCGGTTGTCCGATAAATTCAAGCAGCGCATCCTTCACTTCGTCATCGGCGATCAAGCCGAAGGCTTGAATGACCTGCAGCTTCGTATTCGCATCGCCATGCCGCAGCGCCCAGAAAAACGATGAGCGCACCAACGGATCGCGCTTCAGGTGATCGGGTATACCATTCTCCGTACGCTCAATTCCCCGAAACTGCTCCTCAAACGGCAGATGATAATGATAGCTGACGGGCGGCTTCACCGCTTCGTCCCAATTTTTTTTGAGCAAATTCAGATAAAACTTGGGAATTTCCGAACCGGGGTCCAGCTTCTCCGCCTGACGCCACCAGCGCTCCGCTTCTTCATAACGGCCCGTATTGTACGCGGCTACGGCAGTATAGTGACACAAGCAGGGGTCCGGCCCCGTCTCCCCGGTTTTCAATAAACGCTTGAACAAGAGATAAGCCTTCTCATGCTCGCTTAATATCCCCATCGTGGTCGCCAGCTTAAACGCATGGTCCAGATGAAAAGGATAGGTTTTGCGAAGCACCTCAAGCAGACCGGCCAGACTCTCCTTATCGCCGAAATGCTGGTAGAAAATCGCCAGATTGCACAAAGCGTGCAAATTGCCCGGTTCCAGCTCCAGCACTTGACGAATCATATCGACCGATTTTTCAAAATGTCCCATATAATAATAGGCCAAAGCGAGGTTATTGCGCGCAGCCATGAAGTCGGGATGCTTGCGGATAATTTTCTCCAGTACCCGTACCGCTTCCGAGAAACGCCCTTCTTCCAGCAGCGAGCGTGCCCGATCGTGCTCGAACAGCCCTTCCCTGCTTTTGATCGTTGCCAGCTTGGTCGGACGGTCCAGCTCGTAGCTGAGCAGCTCCATCATTTCCTCGGATTCTTCCAAAAATTGTCCGTTCGGGTCATTCTCCAGGTAATGGATGATCGCTTCCTCGGCCGACTCGTAATTTTCCATATTGGCAAAATTGTTCGCCATATAAAAATAGCATTCCGTCATCGTAGGATCGATCCGATCAAGCACATGCTGCAAAATGCGGTTGGACTCCTCATAATTTCCCATCTCGGATAGAAGCCCGGCCAGATTGCAGTGATTCACCGGGTTTTCCGGTTCATATTCGGCCGCGCGGCGAAAATACTTCAATGCCTTATCATAATGATAACGGTCCAAGGATTGAACGGCTTTTTCGAAAAAGAACGTGGCATCCATTTTCATAGGTACGACATTGCTGCGCTTGGGCGTCGCACGTTTTTTCTTCTCCATGTAATAAGGCACCTCCGTAACCCGACCGAAATTTATGAGAAGCCCTTCCTGAATATCGATTCGCCAGGCGCTCTCTAAATTGCCGGAATGATAATGATTCTTAAGTATACCACAAGATGACCCCAAACCGTTAGTTCCTGTTTGTCGGGGTCATCTGGAAGATGGTTACATATTATACGCCGCCGTACTTAAACAAAGAGCTCAGCGAGCCGCCGGACATGATGATGTTGATGGCATCCGACAGCAAAGTCGCCACAGTCAATACCTGGAATCGGGAAGAATGGTCTTCCGGAATAGCGATGGAGTCCGTAATCACGCATTCCTTGATGTTCGGATGATCCAGACGCTGCAAAGCCGGTCCGGAGAACACCGGGTGTGTCGCGCATACGTAGGCATCGTTCGCCCCGCGCTCCTTGAGGCCTTCGACAACGTTGACGATCGTCGTTCCCGTATCGATCAAATCCTCAATGATGATCGGCGTTCTTCCTTCGACTTCCCCGATGACATGCGTGATCACCGCTTCATTGTGGGCCGGTCTTTTCTTGATCATCATAGCGAACGGCGCGTCGAGAATATTGGCCATTTTCTCTGCGGTCGTCGCCCGTCCCGCATCCGGGGAAACGATGATCGGATTCGGAATGTTTTTCTTCTTAATGTAATCACTGATCAAATCCAGCGCCGTCAAATGGTCCACCGGAATGTTGAAAAAGCCTTGAATCGCCGGAGCATGCAGATCGATGGTGATGACGCGGTCTGCGCCTGCTGCAGTCAGCAGGTCGGCCACCAGCTTCGCCGAGATCGGTTCCCGGGGCGCCGCCTTGCGCTCTTGGCGGGAATAACCATAGTAAGGAACGACAAGGTTGATTGTTCTCGCCGATGCCCGTTTGGCGGCGTCCATCATGACGAGAAGCTCCATGAAATTCTCATTGATCGGATGGGAAAAGGTCTGCACCAGGAACACATCGCAGTTCCGGATGCTTTCTTCATAGAGACAGTAGATTTCCCCGCTTTTGAAACGGGACAGCTTGATTTGGCCGAGCGGTACATCAAGCTCCTTGCAAATGCGCTCCGCCAATCTCGGGTTGGACGAACCCGAAAAAATTTTCATTTTGTCGCTATACATGGTTACCTCCGCTTTGTGCTATGTTACGTGGGTCATCAGACGACGCCGCGAGTATTGCAAAATATGGTATTTTACATCATTTTTATTAAGTTACTATCCTATTATACATCATATTAGGGGAATCCAATAGGCACCATTAGGCGTTTCCGGCCTTTAAATGTGGCTAATTCGTTAAAACCGACCTCACGAAGCAAATCCACCGCCTGGTCAAGATACTGTCCCAGCCTCTCCGGCTGGTGGGCGTCCGAGCCGATCGTAAGCGGAACGCCCAGCTCCAGCGCATACTCCAGCATCCGGCGGCTCGGGAACATTTCGTTCACCGGCATACGCAGACCGCTGGCATTCAGTTCGATGGCCATGCCTGCCGCCTTCACCGCTTCCAATGCCCCGCGCTCGAGATGCTCCACGCTTTGCTCCGGCTTAAAGCCAAACCTCTTGATCACGTCAATATGGCCGATATAATCATAAAAGCCTGTCCTGACAGCTTTGCTTACCGCGTCATAGTACTGTTCATACACCTCGTAAGCATCCCGCTGCTTCCAGCCGTCGGTTTGACGGTAGTCGGTAATATCCCATTCCCCCAGAAAATGCACGGACCCGATCACATAATCCCAGGGGTAGGCCTGAATGATCCGCTCGATTTCCGCCTCATAGCCTTCGATGTAGTCTCCTTCGAGCCCTACACGAATATCGATGCGGTCTTTGTATTTTTGCTGCAGCATGAACGCTTCTTCGGCATACTTCGGAAGTTCTTCCATCGGCATGGCCATGCCGGGATAATACGTGGCCGGATCTACATGCAGCAAGGGCATGTGATCGGACAGCCCGAGCTGGGCGAGTCCGATCTCAATACCCTTAAGCACATATTCCTCCAGCTCACCCGACGCATGCCCGCACCTGACATGGTGCGTATGATAATCAATGCGCATAGAGCGATTCTCCTTGCCCGGCCGGCGGTTTCATGCTCGTCCGCCCGCTGCCGTTAGGTTTATTCCACAGCTCGATTCCAAGCCTATTTATTATGACGGCGGTCCAGCTCTTTCATCAGCTCATCGAGCGGCAGCTTCCTTTCGCGAAGCAGCACCAAGAGATGGAAGATCAAATCGCTCGCTTCGTAACGAAGCTCGTCGTTGTCGCTGTTTTTGGCTGCGATGATGACTTCCGCCGTTTCTTCGCCAACCTTTTTCAAGATCTTGTCGATGCCTTTCTCGAACAGATACGTCGTATAGGCCCCTTCCGGACGCTCGGCATCGCGCTGCGCAATGACCGATTCCAATATGCCCAGCATCGCGAAGCGATCCTTCACCGCTTCTTCAGACGCATTCTTCTCGGCTTGTTGAGCCAAAGCTCCGATTTGTACATCGTTATAGAAGCAGCTGTAGCGCCCCGTATGGCAAGCCGGGCCGGTTTGGTCAACCTGCACGAGCAGCGTGTCTCCGTCGCAATCATATTTCAGCGATTTCACCTTTTGGATATGGCCGCTTGTAGCGCCTTTGTGCCACAGCTCGCCGCGCGAACGGCTCCAGAACCAGGTTTCACCCGATTCAAGGGTAGCTTTCAGGGAATCCTTATTCATATAGGCCATCATCAGCACTACCTTGCTGGCCGCGTCCTGAACGACAGCCGGCACCAATCCGTTTCCATCCCATTTAATCGCCGCAATCAAGCTCTCCAAGTTATCGATCGTCGTTTGTTGTTGTTCACTCACCGGATTTCCACTCCTTTGCCTCTGAGATCGTCCTTAACCTCTTCAATCGTCATTTCCTTATAATGAAAAATCGTCGCGGCCAGACCCGCATCCGCTTTACCTTCCGTGAACACCTCGTAAAAATGCTCCTTCTTGCCCGCTCCGCCCGAGGCGATGACAGGAATCGTCACCAGCTCCGACACCGCCTTCGTCAGCGGCAGGTCAAAGCCGTCCTTCGTGCCGTCCGCGTCCATGCTCGTCAGCAAAATTTCTCCGGCTCCGAGCTGTTCGATCCGTTTCACCCACTCCAGCGCCTTGATGCCGGTCCCGTTTCTTCCGCCGTGAGTGAATACTTCCCACTCGCCCCATTCGGCGTTGTATCGGGCGTCGACGGCAACCACGATGCACTGCGAGCCGAACCGGCGAGCGCCGTCGGATACGAGCTGCGGATTTTTGACCGCGGCGGTATTAATGCCGATTTTGTCCGCACCGGCTCGAAGCAGCCGCTTCATATCGTCCACGCTGGAAATTCCGCCACCAACCGTGAACGGAATCGTGATTTCGCCCGCTGTTTTTTGCACCACTTCAACCATGGTGGCACGCCCTTCATGCGAGGCCGAAATATCGAGGAACACCAGCTCGTCGGCCCCCTCGCGGTCATAGATCGCAGCGAGCTCCACCGGGTCTCCCGCGTCGCGCAAATTTACAAAATTAACTCCCTTGACGACCCGACCGTCCTTAACGTCAAGGCAGGGAATAATCCGTTTGGCCAGCATACCTGTACCCCTTTCTCTGGCGTAAAGCCGCCTCGCTTTCCAGCGGGCGGCATTCGTTGACGTTCAAGCTTATACCAGGCTGTGCGCTTGCTCCAGCTTAATGCTGCCGGTGTACAGCGCCTTCCCTACGATCGCACCGCCGACTCCCTCGGATGCATGCTGCGCAAGACGCTTCAAGTCGTCGTATTGACTGACGCCGCCCGACGCAATCACCGTCTGCCCGGACACCTTGGCCAAATGGACAATCGCTTCCACGTTCGGTCCGCCCATCATGCCGTCACGGGAAATATCCGTAAAGATGAAGGTTTTAGCCCCTTCCCGCGCCAGCTCGACGGCAAGCTCGTCCGCTTTCACCGCAGACGTTTCCAGCCAGCCGCGCGTAGCGACGTAGCCATCACGCGCATCCAGACCAATGGCCACTTTGTCACCGTGCTTGGCCAGTACACGATTTACGAAATCGCGGTTTTCAATCGCTGCCGTACCAAGAATAATACGCGATACGCCTAACGAGAGCACGTGATCTACGTCCTCCTCCGTACGCAGGCCGCCTCCGAGCTGTACCGGTACCTGAACCGACCTTGCGATCTCGCCGACCAGCTTATCGTTTACGGGATAGCCTGCTTTGGCTCCGTCCAGATCCACCAGGTGAATCCATTTCGCGCCCTGGGATTCCCAAGCCTTGGCCACTTCCAGAGGATTTTCATTGTATACCGTTTCCTGATTGTAATCCCCTTGAATCAGGCGAACACACTTGCCGCCGCGAATATCGATCGCGGGATAAATAATAAATGAAGACATGGACGTTCCTCCATCTCAGAATCTTATATGAACAGGCTGTCCTTGAGACATTCGTCTTACAGCGTATAGCAGCCTGCGCTTATGACAGCTATCCTACAGCTTGTTTCGTGCTGCACATCTTCAGAAAGTTGCCGAGCAGTTGCATGCCGACCGCTCCGCTTTTCTCAGGGTGAAACTGCATCCCGTACACGCTGCCGCGGCCGACAATCGCCGTAACCTCCTGATGGTAATCGGTAGTCGCCAGCAGATCTTCCTTCCGCTCAGGAAGCGCATGGTAAGAATGGACGAAGTAGACATGGCCTTCCTCCAGCCCCTGAAGCAGCGGACTCTCCTGTTTAAACGACAGCTTGTTCCAGCCCATGTGCGGCACCTTGTAGCTGCCCCGAAAGCGAACGACTTCGCCCGGAAGCAGATTCAAGCCTTCATGGACGCCGTGCTCCTCGCTCCGGCTGAACAGCAGCTGCATGCCAAGGCAAATTCCTAACAAAGGCTTCCCGCTTTGCGCATAACGGATCACCGCATCGTCGAGCTTGGAAGCGCGCAGATGCTCCATCGCATCGCCGAACGCGCCTACACCGGGAAGGATGGCCCCTTCAGACGCCATCAGCTCGCTCTCGTCCGCCGTCACCAAGGCGCTGTAGCCAAGACGCTCCACCGCCGAACGGACGCTGTGCAGATTGCCCATGCCGTAATCGATGATCGCGATCATGGCTTACAGTACCCCTTTCGTGGACGGAACGCCCTGTACGCGCGGGTCGATGCTCGTCGCTTCGTCCAGAGCGCGGCCGAGCGCCTTGAAAACCGCTTCGATCATATGGTGCGTATTGTGCCCGTAATGCACGATAACGTGCAGCGTAATGCGGGCTTCCAGCGCAAATTTCCACAGAAATTCATGTACCAGCTCCGTCGTGAAGCTGCCCACCGTTGCCGATGGATACTCGGCGCGATATTCCAGATGAGGGCGGTTGCTGATATCAATCGCTACCTGGGCCAGCGCTTCATCCATGGGAACAAACACGCTTGCATAACGTTTGATCCCTTTCTTGTCACCCAACGCTTCACGCAGCGTTTGTCCGAGGCAGATGCCGATATCCTCCACCGTATGGTGGTCATCGATGTCCACATCGCCGCGGGCGTCCACCTTAAGGTCGAACTGGCCGTGCTTCGTAAACAAATCGAGCATATGGTTCAAAAACGGCACATCGGTCTCGATCTCGGAAACACCCGAGCCGTCGACGGAAAAAGCCAGTTTAATGTCGGTCTCATTCGTTTTGCGCGCGATCTCAGCCCGGCGCCCCGCTGCTTGAAAGTCTTGTTCAGCCACGAGAATCCCCCTCTTTCTCCAAACGAATTTGAATTGCCCGCGCATGCGCATCCAGCCCTTCATGACGGGCAAGCGATATAATCTGACCGCCGTCACGCAGCAGCGCTTCCTTGCTGTAGTAGATGACGCTCGATTTCTTGGTAAAATCGTCCACGTTAAGCGGCGATGAGAACCGCGCCGTGCCGTTGGTCGGAAGCACATGGTTCGGTCCGGCGAAATAATCGCCCACCGGCTCAGAGCTGTAAGGCCCAAGGAAGATCGCTCCCGCATTCTCGATCCGGCCTAAATATTGAAACGGCTCGCGCACGATGATTTCCAGATGCTCCGGCGCCAAACGATTAACCGCATCAATCCCTTCCTCGAGGGTGGATACGGTAAGAATCGCGCCATAATCGCGAATCGATTTCGCGGCGATTTCGCGCCGCGGCAGCTCGTTTAGCTGGCGATCCACCTCTTGACGGACCGCTTCGGCCAGGGACTCGGATGCGGTAATCAAAATCGCGGAGGCCATCTCATCGTGCTCCGCCTGAGAGAGCAGATCCGCAGCCACGTATGCCGGGTCGGCGCTGTCGTCGGCCAGCACGACAATCTCGCTCGGCCCGGCAATGCTGTCGATATCCACGGCCCCGAACACATAGCGTTTGGCCAGAGCCACATAAATGTTGCCCGGCCCGACGATTTTGTCCGCCGTGCGGATCGACTCCGTTCCATAAGCGAGCGCGGCCACCGCCTGAGCTCCGCCCACGCGGTAGATTTCACTGACACCCGCTTCGGCCGCCGCTACCAGAATGTGCGGGTTGATGCCCGCAGCCCCTGCGGTTGCCGGCGGCGTTACCATCACGATCTCAGGCACACCCGCTACCTGGGCCGGAATGGCATTCATCAGCACCGAGGACGGATACGCCGCCTTGCCCCCGGGCACGTACAACCCGACCCGACGCAGCGGACGGATGACTTGTCCAAGGATGGTGCCGTCCGCCTGCAAATCCATCCACGAAGAGCGCATCTGCTTCTCGTGGAATTTGCGGATATTGACTGCAGCCGCGCGAATGGCCGACAAAAACTCCTCGTTGACCTCCGCGTAAGCCGCCTCGATCTCTTCTTTGGTCACACGCAGCTCATCCACGCGCACTCCGTCAAACTGCTGCGCGAATTTCCGCAGCGCCGCATCTCCGTCTCTGCGCACCTCTTCGATAATCTGCCGGACACTCTCGTTTTGCTCCGGGGAGCCGTACTCGACCTCCCGCTTGAGCGCAAATTCCGATGCAGGCATAACTCTCATGCTCCCTGCCTCCTTATGACATTCGTTGCGGTTGATTATCCCTTCGCCGTCGCCGCGGCAATGACCGGCTGCAGCCGGTCGCAAAGCCCTTGGATCGCCGCATTTTTCATCCGGTAGCTTACCCGGTTCGCGATCAAGCGGCTTGTAATTTCAAATATCCGCTCATGCTCTGCCAAACCGTTCTCTCTTATCGTTCCGCCGGTTTCCACCATATCTACAATCCGGTCCGCCAATCCAATCAATGGCGCCAGCTCAATGGAGCCGTTGAGCTTGATCACTTCCACCTGCTGCCCCTTCTCACGGAAATACTGCGAAGCCACGTTCGGGTATTTCGTCGCTACCCGGGGATTTAGCACCGGCTGCCACTCCGGCAGCCCGATCACGGACATCCGGCAGCGCGCAATGCCCAGGTCAAGCAGCTCATACACATCCCGGTTTTCCTCCATCAGCACATCCTTGCCCACAACTCCGATATCCGCAACCCCGTATTCCACGTAAGTAGGCACATCGACAGGCTTGGCCATGATGAATTCCATCCGCGCTTCCGGTACGGCGATGATCAGCTTGCGCGAATCATCCGCTTCCTCGGGAATCGATAAGCCCGCTTCGCGGAACAGCTTGGAGGCCTGTTTATAGATACGCCCTTTGGGCATCGCTACTTTCAATAATTCCTGCATGCGGTTCACCGCTCCTTTACTTCACAAACTCAATGACTTCCTGATAAACCGTACCCCGTACGAGGAAGGAGCCGTCATCCAGCGGCTTCTTGTCATTGAGTCCGCCTTGATCATCCAGCAGTTTGGTCTCTACCATCCATCCTTCGCGCGAGCGCAGCCCCGAGGCTTCCTTTAGAGCCGCTTCGCGATGCTCCGCGGTATAAGCGACAAGCACTCTCCGAGCCGCTGCATCCGATCCCTGCTTCCCAACCACTTCCAAAATGCGGTTTGTCTTCAGCGCGAATCCGGTGGCCGGCGCCGGGCGCCCGAACTGTGACAGCAAATTATCGTAGCGCCCGCCGCTGCATACGGGGAAGCCTAGATCCGCAGCATAGCCCTCAAAGGTCATCCCGGTATAGTAGGAGAAATCTCCAATCATCGTCAAATCAATTAATACATGCTCGCTCACCTGATAAGCCTTCAGCACATCCCATATTTCACACAAATGGGCGATGGCCTGCTCGGCTACAGGGTCCTGCGTCACTTGCTGCGCCAGACGGCAAATCTCCTGTCCGCCGCGCAGACGAAGAATTCCTTCGAGCTCCTTTTGCACCTCTGCCGGAAGCCCGAGAGCTTTAATCGTCTCTCGGTAACCTACATAATCCCGGTTCAAGAGACAGTCCTTCAACGCACTCTGCGCATCCGGACGGCCTTCGAGTCTCTCCTGGAACAATCCGTTTAAGAAGCCCACATGGCCAACCGCGATCTTAAATTCCTTCACGCCGGCAGCCTGAAGGCTCGCCACCGCCAGCGCGATCACTTCCGCATCCGATTCGCTCGAATCGTCGCCGACCAGCTCGACGCCGGTCTGGAAAAACTCCGCATCCCGTCCCGCTTCCGCTTCGATCGCCCGGAACACGTTGGCATGATACGACAAGCGCAGAGGAAACGGATGCTCCCTGAGCAGGGACGATACCACACGGGCAATCGGAGCGGTCATATCGGAGCGCATGACCAGTGTTGTCCCGTTGCGGTCGAGCAGCTTGAACAGCTTCTTATCTTCCGTGGAGCTTGCGACTCCAACCGTATCGTAATACTCCAAAGTAGGAGTTATGATTTCTCTGTATCCCCAACGCTCCATACACTTCAGCACTTTAAACTCAATGCTGCGCAGCGCCGCCGCGGCCTCGGGGAGATAGTCCTTCACGCCTGCCGGCTTTTCAAACACCTTCGGTTTGGACATCGGTCTTCACCCTTACTATTCATTAAGTTATAATTGCATTTCATCATTATATAGCTTTTTTATCATTCGCTTTAGTTCGCTAATGTGCTACCATACTACCAAGATAAAGAAGATACTCGCTAGTTTACCACGGAAGCCCTTGTTCGTCAATCACCGAGAAACATGTTCCAACCAGCCATCCGCTTATTATCATATGAAAGGGAACCGAAATTTGCCGGCTCCCTGCTTGACTGCTTTTCGATTGATGGTGCATCGTTGGGAACCCGTTCCCGTAGGCTGCGGTTTGTTCCATGTCTCAGGCAAGCCTATCCCCTCCGCACATCCTCGCGGATGACCTGTAACGGATTACCCGCTACGAAGCTGTACGGAGCCACATCCTTGTGGACTACCGAACCCGCCCCAATCACCGCATGGTCGCCGATCGTCACGCCCGGCAAAATGGTCGTGTTTGCGCCGATCATGACATGGGAGCCGATGCGAACACGGCCAAGCCGATACTCTTTGATTAGATACTCATGGGTCAGAATGGTGGAGTTATAACCGATGATGGTATTGTCCCCTACCTCAATCCTTTCTGGGAAAAATACATCCACCATCACCATCAGCGCGAACGAAGCCTGCTCCCCCACCTTCATCCCCAGCACCCGGCGGTAAATCCAGCGCTTCAGAGGCAGGGATGGAGTATATCTGGATATTTGGATGAATATAAAATTGCGTACGGCCTTCCAGCGGCTGATCGTGCTGTACATTTGCCACAGCGAGTTCGGTCCTTCCACCGGATACTTGTCCGTTTGTCTCACTGGTTACTTCCCCTCGACGCCGGCAAGCGGCAAAATTTCACGAATATCGTCAATGATGTACGTGGGCTCATACCGCTTTAAATAATCGCTCCCCTTCAAAGACCAAGAAACGCCTACGGAACGAACGCCTGCCTTATGCGCCGCTTCGATATCGTAATGGCTGTCGCCGACCATCATCGCCGTCGAGGCGTCCGCTCCAAGGCCGCGCAGTGCCAAGCGAATGCCTTCAGGATCAGGCTTGGGCTTCGTCACATCATCAACGGTCACAATCACGCTAAAAAAGTCGTACATGCCGGTCAGCCTAAGCCCCATCTCCGTCGTCCTGCGGATTTTGCTCGTGACCACACCCAGCTTCACTCCTGCGGCATGCAGCTGAGCCAAGGTTTCCCGCACATACGGGAATTCTTTGACCAGCTCGTCATGACGCCCGATATTAAATGTCCGGTACTTTGCCACCAGGTCTTCCACCTGTTCCCGCCCGGAGAAATACACCATTTGCTCGATCAATGGCCGGCCCATGTTCGGCACAATCCGCTCCCTCGTCAGCGGTTCGCTTCCCACCCCTTCAAAGGTGTGCAGAAAGGATTGAATAATCAGCTCATTCGTATCGATGATGGTTCCGTCCAAATCAAACAGTATGGTTTGAATCATGCTTCTGCTCCTTCGTCTTGCTGTCTTGACTTTGCTCACCGGCCGACGCCGCAGTATTCTCATTACCAGCCGGTATCCCGGACCGCCCTGGCTCTTCCCCAATCCGGTAAATCGGATCCGAGTAGCGTACTGCGGCAGCCCCGCTCCGGCGGCGAGCTGCAATCAGCAGAATCGCTGCGAGAACAATCAATAACGCCAGTAACTGAGATATGCGCACATTACCGCCATAGGTCAAGAAGCCCTGCTCGAAGCCAAGCAGCTTCATCGGGAACCATAGCGCGTTCATCAGCTCGGCAAGCCATACCGGCCCCGTAAAATCAAGGCTGTCGGTCCGAAGCGCCTCGATAAAAAAGCGCCCGATCGAATACCAGATGAAATAACTGAAAAAGAGCTCGCCCGCCCGCAAAAAGGATTGTCTTCGCAGGACGAATAGCAGAAGAAGCCCGACGATATTCCATACCGATTCGTATAAAAAGGTCGGATGGTAATACTGCCCGCCGATCAGCATCTGATTCACGATCCAGTCCGGCAGATGCAGGTTATCCCGCAGGAAGGCTTCCGTTACCGGACCGCCGTGCGCCTCTTGGTTCATGAAGTTCCCCCATCGGCCAATGGCTTGACCGACGATCAAGCCCGGAGCGCAAATATCGGCTATCCGCCAGAACGAATACCCTTTACGCCGAACATAATAAACGGCAGCCGCAATCGCCCCGATGAGCGCGCCGTAAATGGCAATGCCGCCCTCCCATATTTTGAACACATCCCATAGGTTGTCCTTGTAATCCTGCCATTGGAAGGCTACATAATAAATCCTTGCGCCAATAATAGCCGAAGGGACGCCAATCAGGACCAGGTCCATAAAAAAATCGGGCGACATCCCGAATCTTTTCCCCTCTTGTATCGCAAGCACCAGACCCACCAAAGCAGCCGTACCCAGAATAATACCGTACCAATGAACGCTCAGCGGGCCGATAGAAAACGCAATCGGATTAATTGCAAGAAACATGTTAGACTCCTTCCCGTTACCTTCCTAATGTTGAGCAGTACATTTGACATTTCTATTCCATATCGTCCATATCGTCGTTAAGCGACTCTGTAAGCTTATTTGTAAACTGCAGCGCAGCATTATATCCCATTCGCTTGAGCCGGTAGTTCATAGCCGCCACTTCGATGATCACCGCCAGGTTTCGCCCGGGCCGCACAGGGATCGTAACCAGCGGAATGTCGGTATCGATAATACGTGTCGTCTCCTCATCCAGACCCAGCCGATCGTACTGTTTGTCCTGCTGCCAGTTCTCCAGCTTACAGACCACCGAAATCTTCTTCGCCGTCCGTACGGCGCCTGCTCCAAACAGCGTCATGACATTAATAATTCCGATCCCGCGGATCTCAAGGAGGTACCGAATCAGCTCGGGGGCATTGCCGATCAGTAGATTGTCCGCCGTTTGCCGGATTTCCACCGCATCATCGGCAACGAGCCGGTGGCCGCGCTTGACCAGCTCCAATGCTGTCTCGCTTTTGCCAATGCCGCTGGAGCCGGATATCAGCATTCCTATCCCGTATACATCCACCAGTACTCCGTGGATCGTTGTCGAAGGGGCGAGCCGGTTCTCCAGAAATCCGGTCAGTCTGCTGGCCAGGATGGTCGTCGCCAAATTCGTCCGCATCACGGCAATATGATGGTCATTTGCCGCTGCTAGCAGCTCAATCGGCGGTTCCATGCCGCGGCTGATGATGATGCACGGCGTTTCCTCCGGTGAACAGAGCCTCTGCATCCGGTCCATCCGGTCCTCGGAAGACAAACGGTCAAAGAAAGTGAGCTCCGTTTTCCCTAGAATCTGGACGCGGTCATGCGGGTGAAATTCGTAGTAGCCTGCCATCTCCAAGCCCGGCCGGTACAAATCGGCTGTTGTGATCGGGCGCTTGAGCCCTTCTTCGCCGCAAATGATTTCCAAATGGAACTCTCTCACCAAATCCGATACTTTCACTTTTTTCGGCATCGTGCTCTTTCTCCTTTTTATCCCAATATTCTCATCCTAACGAAATCCGGCACATAAATCAACCGGAAGAAGATACCCCTTTGTCCCATGCCTAGAGTAAAGGACTGAATTTTTTTTTTTTTTTTTTTCAGCCCCTCCTCATCAAACCGTACGTGAAGTTTTCCCTCATACGGCTTTCCGATGTTCGTCATTCATGCGCATGCGATTTACAAAAGCGTCTTTAGTCCATACATTTTG